>NZ_JBVVPA010000004.1:0-464022 GCF_055807555.1 Bradyrhizobium sp. Ken64
GCAGCGCAGCGTCCCTTCGACGGTGCGCTGCAGAGCCGGGGCCCATGTCTCCGCATTGTACCGTGTCGCCCCTGGGTCCCGGCTCTGCGCAGCAACGCTCGCGCGTTGCAGCTTGTCCGGGACACGAGAGTCGGGACGCTATCGGGGAAGCCCTGCCCCAAAAGGTCGCGTCGCCGCCACCCTCAATTCAACACCCGCTTGTTGTCCGGGCTGTCCAGCGAGAACGTCGGCACGTCGATCTCGAAGCGTTCGCCGGTTGCGCTGACCATCTGGTAGCGGCCGGTCATGAAGCCCGAGGCGGTCGTGAGCGGCACGCCGGAGGTGTATTCGAAGCGTTCGCCGGGGGCGAGCGTCGGCTGCTCGCCGACGACGCCCTCGCCCTTCACCTCCTGCTGCCGGCCGCTGGCATCGGTAATGATCCAGTGCCGCGTCTTGAGCTGCACGGTCTCGTCGCCGGAATTGGTGATGACGACGGTGTAGGCCCAGAAATAACGGGAGCGGTCGGCCGACGACTGCTCCGGAACAAAGTTCGGCTCGACGGTCACTTCGATCTGGCGGGTCACGGCGCGGTACATGATTGCCATCATACCGAAAACCGCTCCGGAACCAAACGCTGGAGGCGGTCCTGGCGACATCGTCCCGCCAGAATTCGCAGGGAAGTACACGTCCAAGGGTACGTCAAAGTGTACTTGCATGTGATCCGGTCGCTTTGCGAGATGACGGCCGGACCGGTACACTCCTTGCCACGTCGCGATTTGCGGAAGGGTTTTTAGGCCCCCGATGACCATTGCCGACCAAGTGACGGGATCGACGATCGCCGGAACCGCTAAACCTGTGGAGGTCAAATCCGCGGGGGCAAAGCGGCGCGCGGCCGCGCCGGCGATTTCGCTGCCCGCCATCGGCGAGCGCGAGCTCCGGCTGGACCTGTTCCGCGGCCTGGCGCTGTGGCTGATCTTCATCGACCATTTGCCGCCGAGCCTTCTGACCTGGTTCACGATCCGCAATTACGGCTTCAGCGACGCCACCGAGATCTTCATCTTCATCTCCGGCTATACCGCCGCCTTCGTCTACGGTCGGGCGATGCTGGAGTCCGGCATCGTCGTCGCCACCGCGCGCATCCTGCGGCGCGTCTGGCAGATCTACGTCGCCCACGTCTTCCTGTTCACGATCTTCCTTGCCGAAATCTCCTACGTCGCGACCAGGTTCGAGAACCCGCTCTACACCGAAGAGATGGGCATCATGGATTTCCTCAAGCAGCCCGACGTCACGATCGTGCAGGCGCTGCTGCTGCGCTTCCGTCCCGTCAACATGGACGTGCTGCCGCTCTACATCGTGCTGATGCTGGCGCTGCCCTTGATCCTGTGGCTGATGAAATGGCGCCCCGACGTGACGCTCGGCCTCTCGGTCGCGCTCTACGCGGTGACCTGGGAATACGATCTCTACCTGTCGGCCTATCCGAACGGCTTCTGGGCCTTCAATCCCTTCGCCTGGCAATTGCTGTTCGTGTTCGGGGCATGGTGCGCGCTCGGAGGTGCGCGACGGATGTCGCGCATCCTGGCTTCGCGGGTGACGATGTGGATCGCGATCGCCTATCTGGCCGCGGCATTCTACGTGACGCTGACCTGGTATGTGCCGCAGCTCTCCCACTTCATGCCGAAGCGGCTCGAGCAGTGGATGTATCCGATCGACAAGGCCGACCTCGACGTGCTGCGCTTCACGCATTTCCTGGCGCTGGCCGCGCTCACCGTGCGCGTCCTGCCGCGGGATTGGCCCGGCCTGAAATCGCCCTGGCTGCGGCCGCTGATCCTGTGCGGCTCGCATTCCCTGGAGATATTCTGTCTCGGCGTCTTCCTCGCCTTTGCCGGCCATTTCATCCTGGCCGAGGTCTCGGGCGGCCCGGTCATGCATGCGCTCATTAGCCTCTCCGGAATCCTGATCATGTGGGCCATGGCCTGGCTGATTTCGTGGTACAAGCGGGTGGCTGACAAGAGCGGTTCGAAAACCAAAAGCGCCGTCGGCAGCGCCGATATGGCGGGAGGGGGCTGATGAAGGCGAAGGTTTTCCTGAGCCTGATCCTGCTGTGCGGTGGTCTCGCCGCGCCTCCGGCGCGCGCGGATGATGCTGCGCCGGCTGCTTCAGCCGTGCCCGCAGCCTGTGAAGTGCCGTCCTATCTGCTCACCAGCGAAAGCCAGCTTCCCAAGGTCGCCGATGCCATCAAGGCCGGCAAGCCGCTCGAAATCCTGGTCATCGGCAGCCGTTCGACCACGATTCCGGCTTCCGAGGACGCCTCTTATCCGGCGCGGATGCAGGCCATCCTGAAGGACAAGCTGCCGCCGACCGAGACGGTGCACGTCTCCGTAGAAATACAGAGCAAGAAGACGGCCGAGGAGGCGGCCGCCAGCTTCGTTAAGCTGATGGAAGCAAAAACGCCTACTTTGGTCATCTGGCAGACCGGGACCGTCGATGCTATCCGAGCCATCGATCCCGATGATTTTCGTGGCGCGGTGACCGAAGGGGTTGTTGCGTTGCAAAAGGCAGGGGCTGACGTCGTCTTGATGAATTTGCAGTACAGTCCGCGTACCGAAACCATGATCTCGGTGCCGCCATACCTCGACAATATGCGGGTGGTGGCGCAGGAGCACGATATTCCGCTGTTCGATCGGTTCGCGATCATGCGGCAGTGGAATGATCAGGGGCAGTTCGACCTGTTCAGCCCGTCGCGCGGGCCTGAGCTGGCGAAACAGGTCCATGATTGCCTCGGCCGGGCGTTGGCACAGTTCGTGATCGACGCTGCGCATCTGGAGCCGGCCCAGCAGCAAAATTGAGGTCTAGCGTTAATGAGTTCTCTCCGCCCTTTTTGCCTGACGGCATGGCTGGCTGTGCCCGCAGCAGCGCTGCTGCTGGTGCTGAGTCCGGCCTCGCAGTCGCACGCGCAGACGCAGGCCGCACAGGCAACGCCGGCCCCGCAGCAGTCGGCTGATCCGGCTCTCGCTTCACCGTCCCAGACGACCATCGCCGCGACGTCCCCCGATCAGCGCGGCATCACGGCGCGCGCCATCGACAAGGTGAAGCAGGTCGCGAAATCCGCCGGCGACGTCTTCAGCCGTGTCCCCTGCCTGTCGCCGAAGGGCGGCGCGAAGGCAATGGGCTCGCTGCCGCATGTCGCGGGCAAGCTCGTCGCCGGCCAGCCCGTCGTCATCGTCGCGTTCGGCTCGTCGTCGACCGCCGGATTCGGCGCCAGCTCGCCGGAGTTCAACTATCCCAATCGCCTTGCCGCGCAGCTGCACCGGCACTATCCAACCGCCGACATCACCGTCGTCAATGCCGGCGTCGGCGGCGAGGACGCGCCCGAGATGATGAAGCGCCTCCAGAAAGAGGTGATCGACGTGCATCCGGATCTGGTGATCTGGCAGGTCGGCACCAATGCGGTGCTGCGCAATCTCGATCCCGGCGATACCGCGAAGCTGGTCGAGGACGGCATCAGCCGCATCCAGGCCGCCGGCGGCACCGACGTCGTGCTGGTCGATCCGCAATATTCGCCGGCCGTCAACCAGCGCGCCGAGAGCGCCGGCAAGATGGTGAAGCTGCTCGGCAAGGTCGCCGAGCTCCGTCACGTCGGCATCTTCCCGCGCTTCGAGGTGATGCGCGACTGGCACGAAAAGCAATCGCTTCCGGTCGAGAGTTTCGTGATCGCCGACGGCCTGCACATGAACGATTGGGGCTACGCCTGCTTCGCCCAGCTCCTCGGCGACGACATCATCCGCTCCGTCGGCCAGATCAAGCTCGGCGTCAACGTGCCCGCGGACGTGCGGACCTATCGGCCGATGTGACTTGTCGTCCCGGCGAAGGCCGGGACCCATACCGCGTGATCCATCAATGGTGCGCGGTGTTCGTACCGCTCCCCCCCTTAACTCTGGGTCTTCGCCAAACTGCTTCCTGTGGTTATGGGTCCCGGCCTTCGCCGGGACGACAATAATTCACGCCTTCTCCAGCGCCGCGGTCAGATCCTCGATCAGATCGTCCGCGTGCTCGAGCCCGGCCGAGAAGCGGATGAAGCCCTCGCTGATGCCGAGCGCGGCGCGGTCCTCCGGCTTCAGGCGCTGATGCGTCGTCGTTGCCGGATGCGTGACGAGGCTCTTGGCGTCGCCGAGATTGTTCGAGATCTTGGCAAGCTTGAGCTCGTTGAGCACGCGGAACGCCGCCTGCTTGCCGCCCTTGACCTCGAGGCCGACCAGCGTCGAGCCACCGCGCATCTGTTTCTTCACCAATGCAGCCTGCGGATGATCGGCGCGGCCGGGAAACACCAGCCGCGAAATCTTCGGATGGCTCGCCAGCACGTCCGCGATGCGCGCCGCCGTCTCGGTCTGCGCGCGCACGCGCACGGCGAGCGTCTCCAGGCCCTTGAGCAGGACCCAGGCGTTGAACGGCGAGATCGACGGGCCGGTCTGGCGCATGAAATTGTGGATGTGCTCGGCGATGAACGCTTCCGAGGACAGGATGATGCCGCCGAGACAGCGGCCCTGGCCGTCGATGTGCTTGGTCGCGGAATAGACCACGACGTCGGCGCCGAGCGCGAGCGGGCTCTGCCAGATCGGGGTGGCGAACACGTTGTCGACGACGAGCCGCGCGCCGCCACTGTGCGCGATCTCGGCAATGCCGGGAATGTCGAGCACGTCGAGCGTCGGATTGGTCGGGCTCTCCAGGAAAAACGTCTTGGTGTTCGGCTTCATGGCGCGCTGCCATTGGTCGAGATCGAGGCCGTCGACCAGCGTGGTCTCGATGCCGTAGCGCGGCAGCAAATCCTGCACGACGTAGAGACACGAGCCGAACAGCGCGCGCGAGGCCACGACGTGATCGCCGGCCTTGAGCGGCGCCAGGATCGCGGTCGTCACCGCGGCCATGCCGGTCGCGGCTGAACGGGCCGCTTCGGCGCCTTCGAGCTCGATCATGCGCCGCTCGAACATCGAGATGGTCGGATTGGAGTAGCGTGAATAGATGAAGCCGGGGTCCTCGCCCTTGAACCGCGCCTCGCACTCCTCGGCGCTGTTGTAGACGTAGCCCTGGGTCAGGAACAGCGACTCCGAGGTCTCGCCATATTGCGAGCGCAAAGTGCCGGAATGGACCAGGCGGGTTTCGGGACGGTAGTGGGCGGTTGGCGCCGGGGACTTCGACATAGGACCTCCTGAAGTGACCACCGAAAATGGTCACAAAAAAACCGGCCTGGAATATCTCCACGGGCCGGGATCACAGAGGTCCCCGGCCTGTTTAGCGACTTATTTAACGTGGCTGCAAGCCGGCCGGCTCAAATCACCACGGGATAAGTCATGCTCATATTCCGCAATGCCCTTTCCGTCAAGACGTCCATCGGATAGCCGTAAAACGCTCATATTTCCCGCATGTCGGGATGTGTTTGATCCCTGATGAGGACCCCGGGTTGACGTTCACGGTTGCCGCCGACGCCAATGGTATCCTGCCCGACCGCATGATCGCGGCGATGGCGGAGGGCGGTCTCATCCTGCCCGCTTACGACTTCGTCGAAAGCCAGATCCAGCCGGCGAGCCTCGATTTGCGTCTCGGCGACATCGCCTATCGCGTTCGCGCCAGCTTCCTGCCCGGTCCCGGTGCCACCGTGGCCGAGCGCATCGACGAGTTGAAGCTGCACGAGTTCAGTCTCGCCGACGGCGCGGTGCTGGAGACCAACTGCGTCTACATCGTGCCGCTGCTCGAAAGCCTCGCGCTGCCGCCGGAGATCGTCGCGGCCGCCAACCCGAAGAGCTCGACCGGCCGGCTTGACGTCTTCACCCGCGTGATCGCCGACGGCACCCGCCGCTTCGACATGATCGGTGCCGGCTATCACGGCCCGCTCTATGCCGAGATCAGCCCGAAGACGTTCCCGGTGCTGGTCAGCGAGGGCTCGCGCTTGAGCCAGGTGCGCTTCCGCACCGGCGATGCCATCCTCAACATCGACGACCTCGAGGCGCTGCACGCGACCGAGCGTCTCGTCGATATCGACGATGCCGATCTCACCGGCGGCGTCGCCGTCTCTGTTGATCTTTCCGGCGAGAAGAGCGGCGGCTTCGTCGGCTACCGCGCCAAGCGCCACACCGGCGTCATCGACGTCGATCGCCGCGCAGGCTATTCCGTCGAGGAGTTCTGGGAGCCGATCTCGGCCCGCCCCGACGGCAGCCTGATCCTCGATCCAGGCGAGTTCTATATCCTCGCGTCGAAAGAGGCGGTGCAGGTGCCGCCCGATTACGCCGCGGAGATGGTGCCGTTCGATCCGTTGGTCGGCGAGTTCCGCGTGCATTATGCCGGATTCTTCGATCCCGGCTTCGGCTATGCCGGCGCCGGCGGGCTGGGCTCGCGCGCCGTGCTCGAAGTGCGCTCGCGCGAGGTGCCGTTCATCCTCGAGCACGGCCAGATCGTCGGCCGCCTCGTCTACGAGAAGATGCTGGCCCGCCCCGACGCCATGTACGGCCAGCGCATCGGCTCAAACTACCAGGCCCAGGGCTTGAAACTGAGCAAGCATTTCCGGGTGTAGCGATCACCCCTCGCCCGGATGAGCGCAAGCGTCATCCGGGAAAGTCTCACTTGTGGCACGATCCCGGATTACGCTGCGCTCCATCCGGGCTACAAGGTGCTGACATGACCAATTCATCCGAACTCGACGCAAAAATCCTCGACGACGTCGCGGATGCGCTGATCTATTCGGATCGCTCCGGCACCATCATGCGCTGGAATCGCGCATCGTCCGCACTGTTCGGCTTCTCGGCGGACGAAGCGCTGGGCCAGAATCTCGACCTGATCATTCCCGAACATCTGCGCGCCGCGCACTGGAAGGGTTTCGAGGCCGCGCTTGCCAGCGGCGCGATGAAGCTTGCGGGCAAGCCGACACTGACCCGCGCGCTGCACAAGGGCGGACGCAAGCTCTACATCGAGATGACCTTTGCGCTGGTGCGGGACGCCGCTGGCGTGGTGCAGGGATCGGTGGCGATGGCGCGCGACGTCACCGAGCGCGTCGAGCGCGAGCGTGCCGCCAAGGCTGCGCAAATTTAGGGCTGCGCAAACTTCGTGATGCGGAATTGGCGCGCCGGCGTGCAGGGCGCCCCGCGTGCGGCTCGGCTTGTCCGTCGCCGGATGCAGTGACACACTCGATCAAAACAACGATCGGGAGCGAACATGACCGCCGCATCAGACGTCGCGCAGGAAGCTCAGTGGAAGCGCTGGCGCGCGGTTGCCGATCTCTATCACGCCTATTTCACCGGCCTGATCCTCACCGTGGTCACGCGTCGCGGCACGGCGGATGCTGCGGAGTTCGTCTTTCGCGTGTTCCGCCGCCAGCAGCAGGAGCGCTTCCTGCCGGGGCTGGAGAAGCTCGGGCTGAGCCATCTGCCGCCGGCAGTCGCCGCCGCGCAATATCACTACCTCTCGAACTGGATCGGCGGCGTGCACGTCGAATACATGTATGAGAGCGACCGCAAAGCCTGGATCCGCTATCCGCCGCCGCGCTGGATCTGGAAAGGCACTGCCATCTGCGGCGTGCCGGGCGAAGTCTCGCGCGCGATGCTGCGTGGCTGGCACGCCAACAATGGTGTGGCGCTCGGCGATACCAGATTGGGGTTCGTCTGCACCAAGCAGAGCGTCGACGGCCAGGACGGGCTCGAAGGCTACTATCACCAATACGACCACCCGCTCGAGCTCGACCAGCGCCTCGTGTTCGCGCGGCATCTCGAAGCGCCGCTGTTCGATGCCGCCGCGGCTCCGGCCTTGCCGGTCGCAAGCTGGCCAAGACCGCGACTGGAAAAAGCCTATCGCAATTATGCGATGGAATATGTGCGCACCGCCGCGCCCGTGATGGTGCAGCTGTTCGGTCCGGAGGATGCGGGCTATCTCCTGCACCTCACGGGCAAGCTGATCGGGATGCAATATTTCGATGAGGTCGCTGCGGCGCTGTCGATGGGCCGCGGCGGTGCGGGCGAGTTCGCGACGTTCCTCGACGCGCTGTTTGTCGCGCAGGAAGATGTGGCTGAGACGACGCAATCCGAAGGCACATTCGAAATCCGTCAGCAGAGCTGGAAGTTGATGGACGGCGTCGCCGATAACCACCCTGCTTGCGCCAAAGTACTGGCGGGGTTGTTCGAAGGGCTTGCGGCCGGATGCGGGCGGCACATCGGCGTGCACCTGTCCCCGACACCGCCCGGCCGTCCGCCATTGGTCTGGACGATTGGGTAATGCCGCGCGGGCGTCTCGAAGGATGGCCCCACGGAGACTGAGAGTCGCAATTCCACGGGCTGAAATGCGCTGCCGCAGGGCACGCCTGCACCTAGCGCAGGAGGAATCGCTGCGTGTCGTGCTAACAAGCCTCTCGTTGCGCCCTGCGCGCGAACCAATTCATTGGCACACCTACGCATTGCCGCGCCGCAAATGGCGCTTTCTCCCGGAGAGGACATGTCAGACATCGCCGAGATTCCGGTCGATGAACAGGAGCGTCCGCTGCCGCCGCCTCCGCGCCCCGTGAGGAGCGCGCTGATGGACGGGCCGATCCTGCGCACGCTGCTCGGACTTGCCTGGCCCAACGTGGTCGCGCTCTCCGCCGGCACTTGCACGGTAATTGCGGAGACCTCCTATATCGGACGTCTTGGTGTGGAAGCGCTGGCCGCGATGGCGCTGGTGTTTCCGACAGTGATCCTGACCATGACCATGTCGGGCGGTGCGATGGGCGGCGCGGTGGCCTCCGCCATCGCGCGCGCGCTCGGCGCCGGCGATCGCGAGCGTGCCGGGACGCTCGCCGCGCACGCGCTGCTGATCGGCATCAGCTTCGGCCTCGTCTTCATGCTGGGCATGCTGATCTTCGGGCCGCGCGTTCTGGAAATGCTCGGCGGCCGCGGCGATGTGCTGACGCATGCGATCGCCTACACCCAGGTATTTTTCGGCGGTGCGGTGCTGCCCTGGCTGCTCAACACCATGGCCGGCGTCCTGCGCGGCACCGGCAACATGAAGCTGCCGTCGCTGTTGATCCTCAATTCCGCGGCCTGGCAGATCGTGCTCGGCGGCACGCTCGGCCTCGGGCTCGGTCCGGTGCCGCAATTCGGCATGCGCGGCGTCGCCGCCGGCGCGCTGATTGCCTATTGCATGAATATCGGCGTGATGGGCTGGTACCTGTTCTCCGGCCGCGCCCGCGTGACGCCGAAGCTGCGCGGACTTCGCATCCAATGGGCGATGTTTTTCGACATCCTCAAAGTGGGCGCCATCGCCTGCTTCTCGCCGCTGCAATCGGTGCTGACGATCTCGATCTTCACCCACATGCTTGCGAAATTCGGTACGGCGATCCTGGCCGGCTACGGCATCGGTGCGCGGCTGGAATTCCTGCTGACCTCGATCGCGTTCTCGTTCGGCATCGCCTCGGTGCCGATGATCGGCATGGCGGTCGGCGCCGGCCGCATCGCCCGCGCCCGGCGCATTGCCTGGATCGCAGGCGCGAGCGCCTTCGTCGCCGTCGGCGCGCCGGCGTGCCTGGTCGCGGCCTTCCCCGATCTCTGGGTCAACATCTTCACCGACAGCGCGACCGTGCGCGCCACCAGCCATCAATATTTGTCGACGGTGGCGCCGTTCTACGCCTTCATCGGCCTCGCCTCGACGATGTATTTCTCGTCGCAGGGTGCTGCGAAGGTGATCGGCCCGGTGCTGGCGCAGACCGCGCGGCTGATCTACATCGCGGCGGTCGGCTGGTGGCTGTCGACTCATGATGCCACCGCGCAAAACTTCTTCTGGCTGGCGGCGAGCTCGATGGTCGTGCTCGGCCTGCTCTCGTGTTCCAGCGTGGTGCTGACACGCTGGGGACCGCGCCAAACCAAATCTGCGATCAGGCCGGCGCTGTCGACCGCCGTGGACTAGCGGTGCCTGTGGCGGCGATGGCCGCCACCGCCGCCGACATTGGCGAGGCGCATCAGTTGCGGAATCATCGCCATCATGTCGCCGCCACCGGCGCCGCCGATCATGCCCATGATATCGCCGCCGCCCATGCCGCCCATTCCGGTCGGCATGTATCCGCCTGCGCCCATCGGTGCGTAGCCGCCGTAATTGGGTGCCCCGAAACCGCCGCCGAGATTGCCGCCGCCGAGGCCGCCAATTCCGCCGGCGCCCATCATGCCACCAAGACCACCACCGCCATTCTCCATCATGCGGCTCATCATCGGGCCCATGGTCTGCATCATCATGCCGAAGCGGCGCTTGCCCATCTTGGCCTTCATCATCTCCAGCATCGGCGCCATCTGGGTCATCATGTCCTCGCCGCCGGCACCGCCGCCGCCGAGGAACTGCGCCTTTGCCGGCGCGCTCGAAATCGAAAACATCAGCAGCACGGCGGCCGCCTGGCAGATCACCTTGTCCGCACCTCTCATGGCCTGCTCCTCGCGTGCGTGGCGCCGCCTGGAGAGCGGAGCCAACCGGACGCACGCCGCCATGGTTATTGCGGACGAGGGCTGGGCTCTGTGAGAAAGATCACGCAGCCGCGGCTGGGAATGCTCGGTGTATGGCGGCGACGGCGTCCTTGGTCTGTCCCTGCACATAGGGCGCGAGCTCGTTCGGCAGCATGTCGATGATCCAAACCAGGCGGCATCTCGCCTCGCCCTCGGCGATCACCTGCACCGAGGCGCTGTAATGCTTCAGCCGCTCGTTGTTGATCGCGTAGACCAGCCGCTGCCGCGCATCGTCGCAATCGACCAGCACCTCGCGCGCCACCGAGCCATTGGCGAAGGTGACGACGCGCGCGTCGCCGTCGAGCGTGCAGGCCGTGACGAAGCCCGGCGCCAGCCGCCGATGCAGCGCGCCGAAATCGCGTACCGCATCCCAGACGTCTTGCGCGGAAGCGGAGAGGGGGATGTCGTTGTGGATGGAGGCCATGAAGGTGTCCTTGATTGGGAAGTTCGTAGGGTGGGCAAAGGCGCGCTCTTCGCGCGCCGTGCCCACCATTCATAGGCACTGTCGCACGCGATGGTGGGCACGCTGCGCTTTGCCCACCCTACGAGTGCTCGCTAGTTGTGAAATCACACACAAACCGCCTCGACATTGTTGCCGTCAGGGTCGATCAAGAACGCCGCGTAGTAAGTCGGGCTGTAATCCTTGCGCGGGCCGGCGCCGCCATTGTCGCGACCGCCGCTCTTCAAGCCCTCGCTGTGGAATGCCTTGACTGAATCATGATCGCCTGCGCGAAACGCGATATGCGCGCCATCGGCCTTGCGCCCCTTGTTCTGGTGCAGCGACAGCGCCGGCTCGCCCTTCGGCCCGAAGCCGGCATAACCATCGCCACTCGAGCACAGGACGCAACCGAGCGGCGCCAGCACCGCGGTGTAGAAGCGCGTGGCGGCGTCGAGGTCGGCAACACGCAGTCCGATATGGTCGTACATGGTCGTCTCCATTTCCAAAGCGCGCCGCAATCGGCGCGCGCCGGAGACGAACCTAGTCAGTTGAGGGCGAGTTGCTCTTGGAGAATCTTGCGCTCTCCCTTCGAGGCCTGACGGAACTTGGTCGGCGATACGCCGGCGGCGCGGTGGAATGTGCGGACGAAGTTGGAGAGATCGCCGAAGCCAACGTCATAGGCGATGTCGGTGACTGCGATGTCGTCGTCGGTAAGCAGCCGCGCCGCATGTCGGAGCCGCGAGCGCACCAGATATTGATGCGGGGTGACGCCGAGCACGGCCGAGAACAGCCGCAGGAAGTGGAAGGGGCTGAGGCCTGCATGCCGCGCGGCCTGTTCGAGGTCGACCTCGGCGTGCGAATTGGCGTCGATCCACAGCGCGGCTTCCACGGCACGGCGGCGGTCGCGCGCGGTCGGCGTCGTCGGCTTGCGCGCCTTGCCCGAGACGACATCGACGAAACGGCCGGCGAGGATCTGCCCGACCTCGTCGAGACCGAGATCGCTGTTGCCATCTGCCGCCGTCTGGGCCAGTTCGCCCAGCACCATCAGCTCGGGCAGCGGTGGCGTCGCGCCAACCTGCCAGACGTCGCGCCGGCCGCCGAGCGCCTCGACCAGCTCCTCATTGAGGAAAAAGGACAGGCAGACGTCGCCGGCGACATGCTCATGCGTGCAGGTGTATTCCTCGCCCGGCGCGCCGACCAGCATCGAGCCCGCCACCAGATCGAAGAAGCCGGCGCGGCAATGACAGCCAAAGCTGCCCGCGCGGACATAGGCGATGGAATGGCCGGTGCGACACTCCGCAAATGGGCTGTCGTCCGGTCCCGCGTCGCAGCGAAACTCGGAGACCGTCATCGAGGGCGTCGTCAGCAGCGTGGTTGCGTCCATGCCACCTATCTAGGTGGAGGGTCTCGGCGGGGCAACGGGCAGCAGGACGTCGAACAGCGTCTTGCTGGCGATCGGATGGGCGCCCTCCAGCGACAGCAGCCGCCGCTTGGAGATCACGCCGCCATAGGGCGAAAGCCGGTCGGTGTAATTGCCGGCCTCCAGCACCCGGTGGCAGGGCACGATCAGCATGTAGGGATTTTTCGCGATCGCCTGGGCTACCGAATGCGCGGCGCCGGAGGCGCCCAGCACCTTGGCGATCTCGTGATAGGTGCGCGTCTCCCCGCGCGGGATGGCGCAGGCGGCTTCATAGACCCGCCGATTGAAGCCGGGCACCCCGCTCGCGTCGAGGCTGACCTCGGAGAAATCAGCATCGCTGCCTTGCAGCAAGCCCACGATGCCCTCGATCGCGAACTCGGCGTTCGCGGAAGGCCGCTGCTCGCGCGCCTCGGGATGGACCTGGAAAATCCGGCGGCGGGTGTCGATCTCCCGCGCCTCCGGCAATTGCACGGCGACGATACCGCTGCTGCTCCAGATGATGCCGCAGCGCCCTATGGTCGTGTCGAATATCGCGTAGCCACGCCCCACCATGCACACGCCCCACTCAGTGCACGTCTCCCCAGACAGGCGATCATAACACCGCCACAATCCGGCGCACCCAAAATCTTACTGGAAACTTAAGAAGGGCCAGGCGGGCTGCGCCAAAGCGCTTGGCGAGATGCGCCGTCTCGGCTAATCAGAGCGGGCGCAGGCTGCGCATCCGCGGGCGTAGTTCAATGGTAGAACGGCAGCTTCCCAAGCTGCATACGAGGGTTCGATTCCCTTCGCCCGCTCCAAAGCCTTGTCCGCAGCACAGTCGCATTGACTTGAAGTCTCCCTTGGCGATCCGCCCGGGCGCAATGGGACGTGGAGCTGACGCTCGCTGCGCTTAATCCATTGCGCTTAGCACGAACTGCAGGCTGTCGAAGGGCGGGCCGGGAGTTCATGTTTCCCGGTCCGGGTCACCGCCAGCGCAAGTCCAGTGCGCAACACCTGCGGGCTCACTGAGGGCCTGGTCCGGATCAAGCGAGTTGCACTCCGGGTCGAGCGCAAATCGCAGACGGAGATGGTCCATGCCTGATGCACGAATCCATATCGCCGCAGCGATGCTCGCCACATTCGCAATCAGCTCGGTATACGCCATGAGCTCGGTGCAACAGCCGCCGGCCTCTGCGAGTTCTGCCCACGCCATGATCCCGAGGAAGCAAGCAGCCGTGCACCCGGTGAAGCCGGCGCCGCACCGGCTCGTGATCCAGGTCAACCAGAACGATGCCGCCGTGATGAATCTCGCGCTTAACAACGCCACCAATGTGCTCGACTATTACCGCAAGAAGGGCGAAGAGGCCGACGTCGAGATCGTGGCGTTCGGTCCGGGATTGCACATGCTGCGCAAGGACACGACGCCCGTCGCCGATCGCATTCACGCCATGACGGACATCGCCTTCCCGAACAAGGTTCGCTTCGCCGCATGCGGCGTCACCCGGGAAGGGATGGAAAAAAAGGAAGGCAAGCCGCTCGAGCTGCTGCCGGAGGCTTCCATGGTTGCTTCGGGTGTCGTGCGCATGATGGAGCTGCAGGAGAAGGGCTGGAGCTACGTCCGGCCCTAGACCGGAGCGAACGGAGAGGAGGCCGGGATGATGCGCAAGCTGATGTTCGTGCTGGTCCTGTCGTTGCTCGCGCTGCCCGCTATGGCGCAGAATGCCAACAGGACGGTTGGCAAGTCGGTAGCCGAGCCGCCCGCATCCGGGCCGCCGCGCGGCAGCCGCGCCGTGCGGCTCGTTCAACCTCGGAGTGCTGAGGAAGAGGTGAGAGATCGCGTCAATGCGGGCACAGTCGCATTAGCCGCCGGTCTCCTTGAAGGCGCGCCGCTCCGCTTCGCCACCGAGATCTCACGCGTCGTCAACGAAGGCAACAAGGTGCATGTGCTTCCGGTGGTGACGCGCGGACCGACTGAGAACGTCAACGATCTGCTTTACCTAAAGGGGATCGATATCGCGATCATCAACAGCGATTCGCTCGAGGAGTATCGTGCGCAGGTGCCCGAGATCGAAAAACGCATCGTGCACGTGATGAACCTGTTTCCCTCGGAGCTGCACGTGTTTGCGCGCCCCGAGATCAACTCGCTCGCCGACCTCGCGGGCAAGAAGGTGAACTTTAACACGCAGGGCACTGCTGCTGCCTATTCGGGCCCGCTCATCTTCAGCCGCCTGGGCATCGAGGTGGAGAAGATCTTCGTGCCTCACCCGGTCGCGCTGGAGCAGATGCGCAAGGGCGAAATGGCGGCCGTGGTTTTCGTCACGTCCAAGCCGGTAGACGCGTTCGTGAAGCGCAAATGGGACGAGGGCTTCAAGTTCCTGGCTGTGCCGTGGGGTCCGAAGCTGGCGGACTATTACGTGCCCGCCTCGCTCACACCGGCCGACTATCCCGCTCTGGTTCATGCGGGGGGCGATATCGAGACGATCGCGGTGCCCACGATTCTGGTCGCCTATAACTGGAATCCGGGCACACCGCGATACGACCGCGTCACGGCCTTCGTCAGCGAGTTGTTTGGCAGGCTCGACCAGTTGCGCGAGCCCGGCTTCGACCCGAAGTGGAAGCAGGCCAATCCCGGTGCGGGCGTTCCCGGACTGCAGCGCCTGAAGGCGGCCGAGAGCTGGCAGGATCCCCGGATGGCCAATCGGACGGGACGTCCATGAGACGGCTCGCCGCCGTCCTGGTTGCCAGCCTTGAGATCGCGGAAGCCCATGGTCAGTCCGCCTCAAGCACGCTTAAAGGTCTGGACCAGTGCTTTGCCGAAACCCGTATGGCGGAAGCCGCATGCGATCAGGCGGGCATCGACACCTCGATCCGTCTCGGATGCAGGTTGAAGGCACACAGCGCGGAGAAACAGTGCCTCGATAGCCTGTTCGCCAACAAAGACGAGGTCAGGCAACCCGGCGATACGCCTTCCAAACCCCACGCCCTCATGCCGCCGTTGCCACCTCCCGCCGAACCGGCACCGGCACCGGCCAATCGGGACGGCGCACCTGCGGGACCTTCAATCGCCGGGGGTTGGTTGATCAGCGAAACCACGTCTCCAAGGGACTTCTCGCCGCTTTTCGTCGCTAAATTGTATGCGCTTCCTCCGGTGATAGCCAACGCACCTGAAGTGCTCGTGCTGCGTTGCCGCAACCTGCGGACCGAGCTGACCCTCGGTGCCAATGGCCTCTGGCGCGCTTTGCGCGGAGGAGAAGTCGAGGTCGCAATCTCTCCCGGACAGGCAACGGCGCCGCCAATGCGGTGGCGATTGGCATCTGACGGTCGTACCGCCTCCATGGCAGAGGACCCGGTCGAATTGGTGCGCGCATTGCGCGTCGGAAGAACGTCTATCGCCGTAGCCGACGGTGCCGGGCGCAACATCAGTGCGACCTTCGAACTTGCCGGCATCGATGCTGTCCGCGCCAGGCTCGCAAGCGCCTGTCGCTGGACAAATGCGACCGTCGAATCCCGAGGGCGATGACGGATTTTTCGCCGAGGGCGCATTCGCGCGCGTCCGGATTCTAATATATTAGCATTCTATTCTCGTCTGCTCGGCAGCGACTGCCTGGATTTCGACGTGATGCGCGCGGCGATCTTCGAAAGGAGACAGACAGGACGCGCGCTATTTCGTCATCACGCCCCGCGGCGCCTCTTGCGCGAAAACGTGATGTTGCTGATGCTATATAAAGCCCTTGGGTAACCTGACGATGCAGATCCGCACCGGCGACACCTTTGATCCGCGCGTCATCGCGCTGCTCGATCATCACGTCACGGCGGCGCGGGCGCAGACCGCGCCGGGCAGCGCCCATGCGCTCAATCTCTCCGGGCTGCGCGCGCCCGACATCGCGTTCTGGACCGGCTGGGACGGCGAGACGCTGGTCGCCGTCGGGGCGCTGAAGACGCTGTCAGCCGGGCATGGCGAGGTGAAGTCGATGCATACGCTCCAGACCACGCGGCGACGCGGCTTTGGCGCTGAGATGCTCCGCCACATCATCACGGAAGCCCGTGCGCGCGGCATGGCGCGGCTCAGCCTCGAAACCGGCTCGTGGGACTATTTCAAGCCAGCGCAAGCGCTCTACCGGGCACATGGCTTTGTCCTCTGCGGCCCGTTCCAGGGCTATGTCGAGGATCCCAACAGCCTGTTCCTGACCCTGGACCTGTCGGCGAGCCGATAGCTCAGGAACGCGTCTCCTCGATCCTGTCGAGCACGCGCTCGGGGGCGATGTCCCGGCTTGCCTCCTCCAGATCCCGCTGCGAGTCGGGCTGGACGTCGAGCCGCTCGGCGATTTGCGTGAGGAGGCGGGCAACCTTGGTCAATTCGTGCTCGGCGAGAAGACTGATCTGGAGATCGAGATCGGCGCGCTTGTCCGCTGCTGCGCTCATGCGGTTCTGCGAGATCAGCACGAATGTCGACAGGAAGATCGCCTCGACCGAAGCAATCATCGCCAGCACCACGAAGCTCTCGTCCCAGGCCGGGATTCCAGGCAGCCAATGCAGATTGGCGATGATCCAGAAGCCGAACACCGCGACATGGAGATAGACGAACGCCATGCTGCCGGTGAACGCCGTGATCGCATCGGCAACCCTTTCCTGACCCCTGGCCGCGCGCTGCTCGCGGCGACGGCGCTCGACTAGGGCCTCGATATTGCGCTCGAGTGTCGGGCTCAATCCCTCGCCGGGATCATGGGTGATATCGCTACGCACGGGGCAGCAACGGCGGACGGAAGCGGCTGTTCCTGGGCAATGCCGCGGGAAAATGCCCGCCGCCCCTCAAAATGAGTTGCGTACCTCAAAACACCTCTGCTAGCCTTCAGTCATGGCCGATACGCTCACCACCACCGCGCTGACGCTGAAAGGACATCGCCCGCCAGGCCGGCGTCAGCCTCGCGACGGTGGACCGCGTCCTGCACAATCGCCCGGGCGTGCGGCCGGATACGGTCCGGCGCGTCAAAGAGGCGATCGAGCGCAATTCGTTCCAGCCGCATGTGGCCGCCGCCGAGCTCGCCCGCGGCCGCGCCCGCCGTTTCGCCTTCGTGATGCCATCGGGACCGAACCCGTTCATGCAGCAGATCCAGGACTATCTCGGCGAGATGTCGGGCTGGCTGTCGTCCCGTCGCCTTGGCGTCGAGACGGTCGCAACCGATGTATTCGATCCGTCCGTGCTCGCGGCTTCCCTGGAAGGGCTCTCGGAGGATTACGACGGCATCGCCGTGGTGGCGCTCGACCATCCCGGCGTCCGCGCCGCCATCGACGATCTCGTCGGTGCCGGCGCCAAGGTCGTGACGCTGGTCTCGGACGTGCCCTCGTCGCGCCGGCACCATTATGTCGGCATCGACAACATTGCCGCCGGGCGCACCGCCGGCGCGCTGGTCGGGCGGCTGGTGGGACAAAAGTCCGGCAAGGTTGCGATCGTCGCGGACTCACAGGGCCTGCGCGACCATGCCGAGCGCATTTTTGGCTTCAATCAGGTGATGGCGTCGGAATTCCCCGGCCTCAGCGTGCTGCCGGTGCTCGAAGGGCGCGACGAGGACGCGCGTTCGGAGCAGGTGTTGGCGCGGCTGTTGAGCCGGCATGCCGACATTGTGGGCCTTTATAATGTCGGCGCCGGCACGCAAGGTGTCGCCAACGCGTTGAACGAGAAGGCATTGAGCGATGCCGGTCGCGACAAGCAGGTGGTGTTCGTCGGACACGACCTCACCGCGCTGACGCGCCGGCTGTTGCTGCAGGGCGTGATGCATGCCGCGATCTCGCAGAACCCCGGACACGAAGCGCGCGCCGCCGTGCGCGTGCTGCTCGCGCTCGCGCGTGGCGAGCCGATCTTGCGCGAACAGGAGAAGATCAGGATCGACATCGTGATGCGAGAGAATCTGCCTTAGCGGCAGGTGGAATTCAAAACGACCCGTTGCGGATAAGGCGACTTTGAGTTCGCGCACCGTAACAGGCGAAAGGGAGGATGGCGTGTATCTCGGAATCGACATCGGCACATCAGGTGTGAAAGCGGTGCTCGTGAGCGAAGCCGGCGCGGTTCTCGCGACGGCGGTGCGCGAGCTTGCGCTGTCGCATCCCGCGCCGCTGTGGTCCGAGCAGGATCCCGACGGCTGGGTCGATGCGGCGGTCGGCGCGGTCGACGATCTTGCCGCCCGCCATCCGCGTGAGGTCGCGCGGGTGCGCGGCATCGGGCTTTCGGGCCAGATGCATGGTGCGACGTTGCTGGACGAGGATGGACGGCCGCTGCGTCCCGCGATCCTCTGGAACGACGGCCGCTCGCACGCCGAATGCGTCGCGCTGGAGCGGCGCTGCCCATCGCTGCACGCGATCGCCGGTAATCTGGCCATGCCCGGCTTCACCGCGCCGAAGCTGCTCTGGGTCGCCAGGCACGAGCCGAAAATCTTCGCGCGCGTCGCAAAGGTGCTGCTGCCCAAGGCCTATGTCCGCTATCGCCTGACCGGCGAGATGATCGAGGACATGTCGGACGCGGCCGGCACGCTGTGGCTCGACGTCGGTCTGCGCCGCTGGTCGGCCCTGCTGCTGCATGCCACCGGGCTCGACCTTCATCACATGCCGCGCTTGGTCGAGGGCAGCGAGGTCAGCGCGACGCTCGCGCCGGACTACGCGCAACGCTGGGGCATGGCAAAGGATGTCGTTATCGCCGGCGGCGCCGGCGATAATGCCGCGAGCGCGATCGGGCTCGGCGCCATCGCGCCGGGCGATGCGTTTCTGTCTCTGGGAACCTCAGGTGTGGTGTTCCGCGTCACGGATCGGTTTGCACCGGCGCCGGCCTCGGCGGTCCATGCGTTCTGTCACGCACTGCCCGGCCGCTGGCATCAGATGGGCGTGATGCTGTCGGCTGCGGCTTCGCTGGCCTGGCTCGCGGGCGTGATGGAGACACCGGCCGCAGCGCTGCTGGCACCGCTCGGCGAGCGTGTCGATGGACCGAGCCCGGTCCAATTCCTGCCTTATCTCGACGGCGAGCGCACGCCGCACAACGATGCCGCCGCAAGCGGCGCCTTCGTCGGCCTGCGCGGTGCGACCGGGCGCTCCCAGATCGTTCAGGCCGTGCTCGAAGGCGTCGCCTTCGCCGCGCGCGACAATCTGGCGGCGCTGAGCACGGCCAGCGGTCCGCTTCCCGAGGTCGATCTCGTCGGCGGCGGCTCGCGCTCGCCGCTGTGGGCGCAGATCTGCGCCGATGTGCTCGGCATTCCCGTCCACCGCGTCGAGGAGGGCGAGGTCGGTGCGGCGCTCGGCGCCGCCAGGCTCGGCCGGCTCGCCGCCACCGGCGAAGACGCGGCTGCGGTTTGCACCCGTCCGCGTCGGCTCGCGAGCTTTACGCCTCGCGCATCCGTGGCTGCGGCCTATGACGAGGCCTATCGCCGCTGGCGCGAGCTTTATCCTGCGTTGAAGGAGTGTGCCTAAGTGAATGCGTCAGCGAAATTCTTCGATACGAGCGTACCTGTCGCCTTCGCCGGCAAGGATGCGGACAACGCGCCCGCCTTCCGCTGGTACGACAAGGACCGCCTCGTCCATGGCCGCAGGATGGAGGACCATCTGCGCTTTGCAGTCTGCTATTGGCACTCGTTGTGCTGGCCCGGCGGCGATCCCTTTGGCGGCGAGACGTTCCTGCGGCCCTGGCACCACGGCGCCGATGCGATGGCGCAGGCGCGCGCCAAGGCCGACGTCGCCTTCGAGCTGTTCCGGCTGCTCGACGTGCCCTTCTTCACCTTCCACGACGTCGATGCGGCGCCGGAAGGGAACTCACTGGCGGAATCCGTCGCCAACCTCAATGCCATCGCCGATCTGTTCGAGGCCAAGATGGCCTCGAGCAAAGTGCGCCTGCTCTGGGGTACCGCCAATTTGTTCACGCATCGCCGCTACATGGCGGGCGCGGCCACCAATCCAGATCCCGAGATATTCACCTATGCCGCCGGCCAGGTCCGCGCCGCCCTGGAGGTGACGCACCGTCTGGGCGGCCAGAATTACGTGCTGTGGGGCGGGCGCGAGGGCTACGAGACGCTGCTCAACACCGATCTCAAGCGCGAGCTCGACCAACTCGGCCGCTTCGTCTCGCTGGTCGTCGAGCACAAGCACAAGATCGGCTTCAAGGGACCGATCCTGATCGAGCCGAAGCCGAAGGAGCCGACCAAGCATCAATACGATTTCGACGTCGCCACCTGCTACGGCTTCCTCGCGCGTTACGACCTGCTGAAGGACGTCAAGCTCAACATCGAGCAGAACCACGCCATCCTCGCCGGCCACTCTTTCCATCACGAGGTCGCGCTCGCGGAGGCGCTGGGCGTGTTTGGCTCGCTCGACATCAACCGCGGCGACGATCTGCTCGGCTGGGACACCGACCAGTTCGCGATGAACGTGCCCGAGCTTGCCTTGGTGTTCCACGAGCTCCTGAGCCGCGGCGGCTTCAGCTCGGGCGGGCTGAATTTCGACGCCAAGATTCGCCGCCAGTCGATCGATCCCGACGATCTGATCCATGCCCATGTCGGCTCGATGGACGCCTGCGCGCGGGCGTTGCTCGCCGCTGCGGACATGCTCGACGCCGGCGTGCTCACTGCGCCGCTCGCGAAACGCTACGAGGGATGGGCCGGGCCAGAGGGCCGCGCCATTCTCGGCGGCCAGCGCTCGCTCGCCGAACTTGCCGACCGCGCGCACGGCCCGGGCTTTGACCCGCAGCCGCGCTCGGGCCGGCAGGAATATCTGGAATCCCTCGTCAACCGCTACGTCTGAGGAAGGCCGCTGATGACAAATGCACAAGCGACACCGGTCCTCGAGCTGACCGGCATCGGCAAGGAGTTCGGCGCGATCCGCGCGCTGCATGAAGTCGACATGCACGTCCTCCCCGGCGAGGTCGTCGGCCTGATGGGCGACAACGGCGCGGGCAAGTCGACGTTGGTCAAGATCATCGCCGGCAATTTCCGCCCCAGCCACGGCGAAATCCGTTTCGCCGGCAGCGCGGTTCATTTCAACCGGCCCGTCGATGCCCGCGGCGTCGGCATCGAGGTGGTCTATCAGGACCTTGCGCTCGCCGACAATCTCACGGCGGCGGCCAACGTCTTTCTCGGCCGCGAGCTGAAGCGCAGGATCGGGCCGTTCGCGTTGCTCGACCACAAGGCGATGGCGGCGCGTGCGCTGGAGCTGTTCGGGGAGCTGCGTTCGGAGACGCGCCCCGACGACCTCGTCAAGCAGATGTCGGGCGGCCAGCGCCAGGCGGTTGCGATTGCGCGGACGCGGCTCTCCAACGCGAAGCTGGTCATGATGGACGAGCCCACGGCCGCGATCTCGGTCCGCCAGGTCGAGCAGGTGCTCGGCCTGATCCACCGGCTGAAGGAGCAGGGCGTTGCCGTGATGCTGATCTCGCACCGCATGCCCGACGTGTTCGCGGTGTGCGACCGCGTCATCGTCATGCGTCGCGGCGAGAAGCGTGCCGACAAGCCGATCCGGGACACCAGCCCCGAGGAGGTGACCGCCCTCATCACCGGCGCGAAGGAGGCTGCGTAAATGGCGATGCAATTGGAATCTCCGATCACGTTCACCAACATCGGCAAGGTCAGATGGTGGCAGCGCGGCCTGTTCGCCTCGCAGACCGGTTACGTCCTGGTCGCGCTCGCAGTGCTGCTCCTCGTGATGCATTTTGCGAGCCCCTATTTCTTTACCCAAGGCAACATGCAGAACGTGGCGAAGAACTTTTCCTTCATCGCCATCGCCACCCTTGGCATCACCTTCGTCATCATCACCGGCGGCATCGACCTCTCGGTCGGTTCGATGATGTGCTTTTCCGCCATGATCACCTCAATGGTGATGGTGGAGCTGTCGGCGCCCGGATCGCCGTTCGTCCACTTGGCCGCCGACGGTAAGACCGCGGTTGCCAATGTGCCGGGCCTGATCTTGCTGCTCTCGGTGCTGGCCGGGCTGGTGGTCGCGCTGCTCGTCGGGTTCGTCAACGGCTTCTGCATCGCGGTGTTGGGACTGTCGCCGTTCGTAACCACGCTCGGCATGCTCTCGATCGTGCGAGGGCTCGCCTATGTCGTCTCGAACGGCCGCGGCAGTTTCCCTGGGGGCCCCGATGCCAACTATTTCTATGCGCTCACCTCGGGCGACATATTCGGCGTGCCGATGCCCTTCATCTACCTGGTGATCCTCGCCGCGATCATGGCGGTCGTGCTGCATCACAGCTCCTTCGGCCGCCATGTCTTCGCGCTCGGCGGCAATGAGAAGGCGG
Source organism: Bradyrhizobium sp. Ken64 (assembly GCF_055807555.1). NCBI lineage: Bacteria > Pseudomonadati > Pseudomonadota > Alphaproteobacteria > Hyphomicrobiales > Nitrobacteraceae > Bradyrhizobium > Bradyrhizobium sp. Ken64. The sequence continues at coordinate 22,584 of NZ_JBVVPA010000004.1, forward strand.
CCGAGCTGACCGGCATCCCGGTCGTGCGCGTCAAGATCCAGGTCTATGTGGTCTGCGCGCTCGCCGCGGGGCTGCAGGGCATCATCATCTCGGGCTGGCTCGGATCGGCGCCCGCGAACATGGCGACCTCGTACGAGCTGAACGTGATCGCCGCGGCCGTCATCGGCGGTGCCAACCTGGCCGGCGGCGTCGGCGGGCCGCTCGGTGCCATCGTCGGCTGCGTGCTGCTCGAGGTGATCCGCAACGGCCTCGTGCTCGCGCAGGTCAACTCCTACTGGCAGCAGACGCTGGTGGGCGTGATCATCATCCTCGCCGTGCTGGTCGACCGCATCCGGTCGCGCATGACTTGAGACGACTTTTCCGGGAGAATAACGATTTAACGTCTATCCGCCTCCCGGAAACTTTCAAAGGATAGGCATCACAAGTGTGGAGGGAAACTATGAGGAAATTACTTCTGGCTGGCATGGCCGTCGCGATGATGGCAACGCCGGCGTTCGCCCAGACCTACAAGTTCGCGGTCGTGCCCAAGGCGATGAACAATCCGTTCTTCGACGTGGCGCGCGATGGCTGCCTCAAGCGCGCCAAGGAGCTCGGCAACGTCGAATGTATCTACAAGGGGCCGATCGAGCACGAGCCGGCGACACAAGCGCAGATCATCCAGGACTTCATCACGCAGAAGGTGGATGGGCTTGCGATCTCGGTCGCCGACGTTGCGGCGATGACCAAGTCGATCGACGCGGCAGCCGCGGCCGGCATCCCCGTCATCACGTTTGACGCAGATGCGCCGGGCTCCAAGCGCATCGCCTATATCGGCACCAACAACAAGGACTTCGGTCTCGCACTGGGCAAGCAGCTGCTGCAGCTCCGGCCCGAGGGCGGCAAATATGCCGTGGTCTCCGGCGGTCCGGGCGCCAAGAACCTCGCCGAGCGCGTCGACGGCGTGCGGGAAGCGCTCAAGGGTTCGAGATGGGTCGAGGTCGCTGGGTCGCCGACCTTCTGCAACGACGATTCCGCGCTTGCGGTTCAGCAGATGGCAGACCTGCGCATCGCGACGCCGGACCTCGCCGCGATCGTACCGGTCGGCGGCTGGCCGATGTTCGCGCCCGAGGGCTACAAGGCCTTCGTCAACAAGAACAAGAAGGACATCGATGCCGGCAAGTTCACCCTCGTCGTCGCCGACACGCTGAAGATGCAGCTCGAACTGCTGCGCGATGGCTATTCCAACGCGCTGACCGGCCAGCGCCCGTTCGAGATGGGCGAGAAGTCGATGGACACTCTGCTGGCGATCAAGAAGGGCCAGAAGGTGCCGGAGATCATCTATACCGGCCTCGATCTCGTGACCAAGGACAACGTCGCGAAGATGCTGAAATAGGAGCGTCCCCAGCCCCGCGCTCCTCGCGTGCCTCTCCCGCTTGCGGTTTTCGCAAGCGGGAGAGATGGTTTTGCTGTTGGGGAAGACTGACGAGGCAATTGGAATGAAAAGGTCGCGGCTCGGCTCTCTCGATGTCACCTCGCTCGGCCTCGGTTCCGCGCCGCTCGGCGGATTGTTCACCCCCGTCAGCGATGCCGATGCGGAGGCGACCATCGCCCGCGCCTGGTCGCTCGGAATCCGCTTCTTCGATACCGCGCCGCTCTACGGCTTTGGCCTCGCGGAGCGACGCCTCGGCGCATTCCTGCGGCAACAGCCCCGTGACTCCTACGCCATCTCGACCAAGGTCGGTCGTCTGCTGCGTGCGCCCGATGGCGCCGCCGCCGAGGACGAGCATTACAAGGCCACGTCGCGGGAGCGGCCGGTGTTCGATTTCAGTTATGACGGCGTGATGCGGTCGGTGGAGGAAAGCCTGGCGCGGCTTGGGCTCGACCGCGTCGATGTCCTGCTCGTGCATGATCCCGACGACCACTACGACGACGCCGTCGCCGGCGCCTTCCGCGCGCTCCAGCGCCTGCGCAGTGAGGGCACCGTCAAGGCGATCGGTGCCGGCATGAACCAGTCGGACATGCTGGTCCGGTTCGCAGAGACCGTTCCGGTCGACTGCTTCCTGCTCGCCGGCCGCTACACGCTGCTCGATCAGGGCGCGCTGGATGCGCTGTTCCCGGTCTGCGCCGCGAAGAACATCGGCATCCTGCTCGGCGGCATCTACAACAGCGGCATCCTGGCCAATCCGCACACGGGCGCTAAGTTCAACTATCAGGACGCGGATGCGGCACTCGTCGCCCGCGCGCTCGCGCTCGACGAGCTTTGCCGCAAGCACGGCACCGAGCTGAAAGCCGCGGCGCTGCATTTCTGCATGGCCCATCCGGCGGTCACGGTCGCCGTGATGGGCGCACGCAATGCCGCGGAAATTGCCGACAACATCGCGATGTCGGAGATGGCGGTGCCGGCGGCGTTCTGGCAGGAGCTGCGTGCGCGAAAACTCGTCGATGCCCGCGCTCCATTGCCCGGCGGAGCGTAGGGCATGATCATCGACGCTCACCAGCATTTCTGGGATCCCGCGCGCGCCGACTATCCCTGGATGGACGCGCCCGAGCTCACGCCGATCCGGCGTGCCTTCGGTCCGGCCGATCTCGCGCCGCTCTTGAAGGCGAACGGCATCGACGCGAGCATCCTGGTGCAGTGCCGCTCCGAGCTGGCGGAGACCGAGGAATTCCTGCGGATCGCGCATGCGACGCCCTCGGTGATCGGCGTCGTCGGCTGGGCTGATCTGACCGACGCTGCACTCGGCGAGACGCTGGACCGGCTGCGTGCTTCGCCCGGCGGCGACAAGCTGGTCGGCATCCGCCACCAGGTCCATGACGAGGCCGACCCGGATTGGCTGTTGCGCGAGGACGTCCAGCGCGGCCTCACGGCCGTGTTCGCGCACGATCTCGCCTACGATTTCCTGGTCCGCACCCGCGAGCTGCCGGCCGCGATCGCAACCGCACAGGCCTTCCCGCAGGCGCGCTTCGTGCTCGACCACGCAGCCAAGCCGCCGATCGCCGATGGTGGAAGCACTGTATGGTCCAATGGCATCGCGGCACTCGCGGCCTGCGGCAATGTCTGGTGCAAGGTCTCGGGGCTGGCGACGGAAGCGGTTTGGAGCGACTGGAATGCGGAGCGGCTGTTTCCGTTCGTCGCGCACGCCGCGACATGCTTTGGCGAAGATCGCCTGATCTTCGGCTCGGACTGGCCGGTATGTTTGCTCGCGGGCAGCTATGGTGAGATCAAGGGCGCGCTGGAGGCCTGCCTGACGAAGCTCGGGCCGCAGGTGCGGGAGAAGGCGTTCGGTGTGAATGCCAAGGCCGCGTATCGGCTGGCGGTGAGTTGAAGCCGCCGCGCGCGTGTCGGTTCAGTGTTTGTCCCCAAACACCAGATCCAGCGCCGCATCGTACGTCGTCCGCACCAGCTCCGGATGCAGCTTCGCCAGCGTCTCCATCATCACGCCGGAATTGATCTCGAGCACACGCCAGACGCCGTCGACGTGCACGAGATCGACCGAGGCGAAGGTGATGCCGATGGCATTGGCGGCGTCGATGGCGAGCTTTGCGCAGGCTGTGCGAAGATCGCCGTCCTGCATCAGCACGGGCTTTGCGCCTGCATCGAGATTGTGCCGCCAATCCGAGCCACGCTGCTTGCTGTAGACGACGAGTGGCACATCATCGAGCAGGACCACGCGAACTTCGTCCTCGATCACGACATAGGGTGAGATCACGAGTCCGGCGCTGATCGAAAAAGCTTCGCCAACCGCATGATCGAGCTCTGTTTCCGTCGTGACCCTGAAAACGGATCGTCCCGACGTCCCCTCGTTCGGCTTCACCACCACGCCTTGCGGATTGTCGTGAAGCAGCGCCAGCATTGCCTCTCGCCAGGCGACGCCGACAACTTTCTCGCCCAACTTGGGATTGAGAAAGAGGCGATGGGGAATGCAGGGCACGCCCTCGAGCGCGAGCACTTCGGCGGTGGCCGATTTGTCGTTGGCCAGTCGGTGCGCGATGGCGCTGTTGAGGCCGATGTCGTAGCCGAACGCGAAGCGGCGTTGCTCGCCCCGGCGCATCGCGAGCAGCCAGCCATCGGCACGGACATCGAGCGCAATGCCATGGGTTGCGCAATAGCGCTTGATCGCCTGGACGAAGATCCGCTCGCCGCTCGCCATGTGTCTCTGTCGCCGGTCCCGGTCGCCAGTTCCAGTCGATCTTGGCGCCAAAAGCCGCAAAATCCGGGAAACGGCGCCAAACGGGGGTGAAATCAGAGCTATTCTTAATGAAATTCTCGCGAGCGCTACGGAAATTAAGTGCTGTATTCGAGCCTCGGAGGGAAAAGAAATTGCCCTCCGCATGCGCCGGACAGCAGATCCATTAATGATGCGACCATTTCCGCCGCAAATGCCGGTTTGACCGGCATCAATTGCATCCGGAACGAGGTTGATTATTGGTCTCAATGGCGTAGATCACACTCGCGAAATCCTCCGCCATGGCAATGGTGTCCGCCCCGCTTTCAGGGGCCGGGCAGCGCTTTTGCCCTAAACCCGCAATTATTCGGAATAGCGAAAATCATGAGCGCGTTTTACCGAGAGAAAGTTCTTTCCGTCCAGCACTGGACCGACACTCTGTTCAGCTTTCGCGCCACCCGCGATTCCGGCTTCCGCTTCCAGAACGGCCAGTTCGCGATGATCGGCCTCGAAGTTGAGGGGCGCCCGCTGCTCCGCGCCTACAGCATGGCGAGCGCCAATCACGAGGAAGAGCTCGAGTTCTTCTCGATCAAGGTTCAGGACGGCCCGCTGACGTCGCGTCTCCAGAAGATCAAGGAAGGCGACACCATCCTGGTCGGCCGCAAGGCGACCGGCACGCTGATCACCGACAATCTCATTCCCGGCAAGCGGCTGATGCTGCTCTCGACCGGCACGGGCCTGGCGCCCTTCGCCAGCCTGATCAAGGACCCCGAGGTTTACGACCAATTCGACAGCATCGTGCTGGTGCACGGGTGCCGTCAGGTCTCCGAGCTCGCCTATGGCGAGAAGCTCGTCGCCGGCCTTCGCGAGGACGAACTGTTCGGGGAGTTGCTCGCGGACAAGCTCATCTACTACCCGACCGTGACCCGCGAGCCGTTCAAGAACCGCGGCCGCATCACCGACCTCATCAGCTCCGAGCAGATCTTCAACGACATCGGCCAGGGGCCGCTCGACATCGCGACCGACCGCATCATGATGTGCGGCAGCCCGGCGATGCTCGAGGAGCTGAAACTGATGTTCGAGGGCCGCGACTTTGTCGAGGGCTCCGGCAACAAGCCCGGCCATTTCGTGATCGAAAAGGCGTTCGTCGAGCGGTAATCGCCGCGCTCTCTTGTCGTCCCGGCCTAGTGCCGGGACGACCGCGGTGAGTGTGGTCGTCGGCCCCCCTCTGCTGCACCGCAAAAGCCCGCCCATCGGGCTGATTGATTTGTCCCCGCCGAATTCGCTAGCGTGAAACAACCGCCGCGTCATATCCGTATGACAGGCGCGGGCGTATCGTACCGCCTCATGCTGGCGAGAGGATGGGAATCGTGGCCGACGTGAATAAGACGCAGGAATCGTCCAACTTATCGTCCAACCTATCGCCCAAACGGCTGCCGCTGGCGGAAGAGGGGATCATGGAAACCCTGCTGCTGCCATTCTCCCCGCGCTTCATCGTCCTGACGATCTGCGCGGTGGTCACCGCGCTGCTGATCGGCATCGGCATCGCCGACCGCAAGATCTTCGACATCCTGCTGATCCCGATCCTGATCTTCGGCGCCTTGACGCTGCTTGGCGTCCGCGACCTCATGCAGAAGGGTCATGCCGTTCTCCGCAACTACCCGATCTCGGCGCATATCCGTTTTTTGCTCGAAGAGATACGCCCGGAGATGCGGCAGTACTTCTTCGAGAGCGAGAAGGACGGCATGCCGTTCTCGCGCGACATTCGTGCGGTGGTCTATCAGCGCGCCAAGATGCAGCTCGACAAGCGTCCGTTCGGCACCCAGGAGGACGTCTACCGCCAGGGTTATGAGTGGATGCATCACTCGGTCTCGCCGAAGACACATGCCGAGGAGAAATTCCGCGTCACCATCGGCGGACCGGATTGCGCCAAGCCGTATTCGGCTTCGGTGTTCAACATTTCCGCCATGAGTTTTGGCGCGCTCAGCCCGAACGCCGTGCGCGCGCTGAATGCCGGCGCCAAGAAGGGCGGCTTCGCGCACGACACCGGCGAGGGCGGCTTCAGCCCCTATCACGCAGAGATGGGCGGCGACATCATCTGGGAGATCGGCTCGGGCTATTTCGGTTGCCGCCATCTCGACGGCACCTTCGATCCCGAAGCCTTCGCGCGCGTCGCGAGCCAGGACCAGATCAAGATGGTCGAGCTCAAGATCAGCCAGGGCGCCAAGCCCGGTCATGGCGGCGTGCTGCCGGCGGCGAAAGTCTCGGAGGAGATCTCCAAGATCCGCGGGGTCGCCATGGGCGAGGATTGCATCTCGCCGGCCTCGCATCGCGCCTTCTCGACACCTGTCGGCATGATGCAGTTCATCGGCGAGATGCGAAAGCTCTCCGGCGGCAAGCCGACCGGCTTCAAGCTGTGCATCGGCCATCCCTGGGAATTTTTGGCGATCTGCAAGGCGATGATCGAGACCGGCATCTATCCCGATTTCATCGTCGTCGACGGCAACGAGGGCGGCACCGGTGCCGCGCCACTGGAGTTCATGGACCATCTGGGCATGCCGATGCGGGAGGGCGTCAGTTTCGTCCACAACGCGCTGATCGGCATCAACGCGCGCGACCGCATCAAGATCGGCGCCTCCGGCAAGATCGCGACCGCGTTCGACATGGCACGCGCCATGTCGATCGGCGCGGACTACTGCAATTCGGCACGCGGCTTCATGTTCTCGCTCGGCTGTATCCAGTCGCTGAGCTGCCACACCGACCGCTGCCCGACCGGCGTCGCGACGCAGGACCCGACGCGGGCGCGCGCGCTCTACGTTCCGCTCAAGATCGACCGCGTGCACAATTATCACCTTGCGACGCTGCACTCGCTGACCGAGCTGATCGCCGCGGCCGGTCTCGAGCATCCGCAGCAGCTGCGCCCGATCCACTTCTCCCAGCGCACCTCGACGACGGACGTGAAATCCTTCGCGCAGCTTTATCCGTCGCTGCGTCCGGGCGAGCTGCTCGAAGGCACCGAAGACCCGCGCTTCCGCGACGCCTGGCGGATGGCGCGGACGGAGACGTTCCAGCCGGCGCTGTAGGACGCCGGTCCACTTGCAAGGCCGCAGGCCCCCGTGCGTAAAGGCATCGCGAAATGGGCTGCGTTTAACGTTTGGTTCAACTTTGGGTGTAGATTGTCGCCATGGACGAGCGGCGCGACAGGGCAAGGCATCGCGTGCTGAAGGCCGGGACGATCGAGTTCGGCGGCGGCGCGATCGACTGCACCATCCGCAACCTGTCAGATACCGGCGCCGCGCTCGACGTCAGCAGTCCCGTCGGCATCCCCGACCATTTCAGCCTGTTGGTCCAGGCCGACGGAACACATCTCGCCTGCACCGTGATCTGGCGCAAGGAAAAGCGGATCGGGGTGAGGTTCGGGTGAGGGGCTTGAGTTTGGCGCAAGCTCTAACCACAAACTCCGCCGTCGTCCCGGACAAGCGCCAGCGCAGATCCGGGACCCATACCGCGTGATCTGTCGATCATGCGCAGACAGCAGTACCGCGCAACTACCGGTCTTCGCCAAACTCAATCCTGTGGCTATGGGTCCCGGATCTGCGCTCCGCTTCGCTGCGCTTGTCCGGGACGACGAGAGTGGCTCACCCCGTCTCTACTTCGCTCCGCCGGCTCGCGAGAATCTTGTCGATCCTCCGTCCGTCGAGATCGACCACCTCGATGTGCCAGTCGCCGAAGTCGAAGGCGTCGCCGACATCAGGCAGCACGTTGAACTGTTGCAGCACGAGGCCGGCGACGGTGTTGTAGCGGTGCGGCGGCAGTTCGATGCCGAGCAGCTCGCCGAATTCGTCGACCGGCATCCAGCCTGAGACCAGCAGGGAATCGTCCGCGCGCCTGACGTAGGCCGGTTCCGGCGGGCCTTCCTCGGAATGGAAGGCACCGACGATCGATTCCAGAATGTCAGCCGTCGTCACGATGCCCTCGAAGGCGCCGTATTCGTCGTAGACGAGGCCGACATGCACCGGCGCAGCCTTCAGGATCGCCAGCACGTCGCGGGCATCCGCTGAGGCGGGAATGCCGGGCGCCTCGCGAACCAGCACGCGCAAATCCGGCGTGCGCTCGTTCATGAAGGCGACCAGCAGGTCCTTGGCCTGGAGCACGCCAATCGGCTTGTCGCGGTCGCCGTCGGACACGGGAAAGCGCGAATGCGGACTCTTGGCGATGGTCGCTTGAATGCTCTCCGGCGTATCGTTCAGGTCGATCTCGTTGACCTCCGTGCGCGGCGTCATGATCGCGCCGACCGGCCGGTCGCCGAGCCGCATCACGCCCGCGATCATCTCCTTTTCACCTGACTCGAGCACGCCCGCGCTTTCGGCTTCGCTGACGAGATGATGGATCTCGTCTTCCGAGACCTTCTCTTCGGACTTGCCGCCATGGCCGAGCAGCGTGAGGATCAGCTTGCCGGAGAGATCGAGCAGGAAGACCAGCGGCAGCGAGACCTTCGCAAGCACGTGCATCGCGGGTGCAACCCTGACCGCGATGCTTTCGGGATCGCGCAGCGCCACCTGCTTGGGCACCAGTTCGCCGACGATCAGGGTGGCGTAGGTGATGAGCGTGACAACCAGGCCCACTCCGACGATGTCGGCAATTCCTGCGGACAGGCCGAGCTCGAGCAGCCATTGCGTCAGCCGCTGTCCGAGCGTCGCGCCCGAGAACGCGCCGGAGAGGACGCCGACCAGCGTGATCCCGATCTGCACCGTCGAGAGGAATTTGCCGGGATCGGCTGCGAGCATCAGCGCCCGCTCGGCGCCGCGGACGCCCTTGGCGGCGAGCATCGACAGCCGGGCCGGGCGTGACGAGACCACGGCCAGCTCGGACATGGACAGCAAGCCGTTGATGACGATCAGGACGACGACGATGGCGAGTTCGGCGGAGAGCATTGATGTTCCGAGGTAAGGGAGTGTGGCCGGATGGCGGCACAGGCCTTGATATAGGTATTCGAGGAAGAAATGCCGACGATTCTGTCGCATCCGTCACCGCGAGGGAACCTCGGCGACGCCGTCCCGGAAGGTGCTCGAAGCCCATACCCCGCGGAACTACGGGCATGCCGTTGCTTAACGGGCTCTTAGCGGCGACCAGCTAGGTTCTCGACATTTACAGGAATGTATTCGGGGATCAGAATGCGGATCGGGAAACTTTTTGCGCTGTCGATGCTGACGGTGACGGTGTTTGCAGTCATCCTTGGCGCCGAGGTGCTCATACCCCAGGCGCGCATCTTCACGAACCGCTCCGACGCGATCAAGACAGTCGACGCCTTTGGTGCGACCTTGATGGTCAGTCAGCACGTTGCCGGCCTTCGTGCCCCCTACATTTCCCCGATCTTCCAGGAGAATTCTGCGACGCAGGCCCAGATCGACGGCGCCGCGAAAGCCGCGAAAGCGGCCGATGCCGCATTCGAGGGGGCAAGGCGCGCCATCCTTGTGCTGGATGATTCCGGACCGATGATCGAAAGCCTGGACCGTACCGCCCGGCGGCTCAAGGATATCTACACCGCTGCAGACCGCGCGATGAGCGTCCCCCTGGCGGCGCGCGACAGCGCTGTCGTCAAGGGCTTCCTACCGGGCATTGCAGAGGTCATCGGCAATATCGAGCCGATCATGAACCGGCTCGAAGCGAAGGTCATCAATGCCGATTCCTCGCTTGCGGCACTGTTGGGCCTGGCGCGAACCGCACAGGATCTGCGCGTCTCGGCCGGCAGCCGGGCCGCCACGCTGTCGCCGGCGCTGAGCGCACGCCGACCGCTCACGGCAGCCGAATTCTCGCTGATGGATCGTATGCAGGGGCGTGTCGAGGCGGACCGCGAGCGCATCGAGGCCGGCATCGACCAGCTCGGAAGCCCGCCTCGCATCGCCACCGCGCTGAAAGCGGCGATCGATTCTTATTTTGGGAAAGCAGCCGCTGCCGTGGACAAGGAGATGCCTGCGGCACGTGGCGACGGCAAGTACGGCATCAACGCCGAAGAGCTGGCCACAGTCATTGTGCCCGCCATCCAGATGTTCTACGGCGTGCGCGATGCCGCGCTCGCGGAAGCTGCCGAGCGCGCCTCGGCCGCGCGCGACGGCGCGCTGGCGATGCTCGCGCTCGCGGGCGTGGCGGTGCTGGCGCTGCTGGGGACACTCGGTGGCGTGACCATGATGCTGCGCAGGCGCGTGGTGTCGCCGCTCAGCCGGCTCGCAGACGTGATCGCAACGCTCGCCGCCGGACAGCACGAGGTCGAGATTCCAGTGACGGGCCGCAATGACGAGATCAGCCAGGTGGCGGGCTCGCTCCAGCACTTCAAGGATTCGCTCTCGGCCAAGAAGGCCGCCGACGAGGCCGCCGCGGTGGAAGCCGAGGCGAAACTCCGGCGCAGCCAGCGCATGGACCAGATCGCGCGCGATTTCGAAGCGTTGATCGGCGAGGTCATCAACACCGTCTCGTCGGCATCGTCGGAGCTGGAAGTGTCGGCGGGAACGCTGACGAGCACCGCCGATCAATCGGAAAAGGTCACCGCAACCGTCGCGGCCGCCTCCGAGCAGGCCTCCAGCAACGTGCAGACCGTTGCCGCGGCCGCGGAGGAAATGGCGTCCTCGGTCGACGAGATCGGCCGGCAGGTCCAGGACTCCGCGCGGGTGGCCAGCGAAGCGGTGCAGCAGGCTGCGCGGACCAACGACTATGTCGGCGAGCTCGCCAAGGCTGCCGGCCGGATCGGCGACGTCGTCGAACTCATCAGCCAGATCGCGGGCCAGACCAATCTTCTGGCGCTCAATGCCACGATCGAGGCGGCGCGCGCCGGCGAGGCCGGACGCGGCTTCGCCGTGGTCGCCTCCGAGGTCAAGGCACTCGCCGAGCAGACCGCCAAGGCCACCGGCGAGATCAGCCAGCAGATCACGGGAATCCAGAGCGCGACGGAGGATTCCGTTGGCGCCATCAAGTCGATCAGCGACACCATCACCCGCATGTCCGAGATCGCATCGGCGATCGCCTCCGCGGTCGAGGAGCAGGGCGCGGCGACGCGGGAGATTTCCCGCAACGTGCAGCAGGCGGCGCGCGGCACCCAACAGGTCTCCGCCAGCATCGTCGACGTGCAGCGCGGCGCGAGCCAGACCGGATTGGCCTCCTCCACCGTGCTCGCGTCAGCGAAGTCGCTGTCCGGCGAGAGCAGCCGCCTCAAGGTCGAGGTCGGGAAGTTCCTGGACGCGATCCGTGCGGCCTAGAAAACGCGCCGCGGGGAGCGCTCAGAACTCTCCGTGCAACCGTCCCGAGAATACCGACACCGGGCCGCGATCGGCGTTGTAGGCGGGATTGACGATGAGCTGGTAATCCGCGGTGAAGGTCAGGGCCTTGTTCAGCGCGTAGGCGTAATAGGTCTCCAGCACGCGTTCCCTGCGGTAGTTGAGCTGGCCGTCGCCAATCAGCGGACCGAGGCCGCCGGCGGCGATGAAGTCGCGATGGTCTTGCGAGAGGCCGTTGATCGCGCCGGCAATGGCGACGACGTCGTCGGGCCGGCCCCATTTCGCTCCCTTGACCGAGACGCCGCCGGACAGGCTGCGGTCGATGTCAGTGAAGGCCATGATCTCGTTGCGGCCGTCGTTCCAGCTCCAGCGGCCGAACACGCCGACGTCGTCGGTGATCGCCTGTTCGACGTTCAAAGCGTAGCCGTATTTGAGGCGGCCGCGGCGGGTCTGGCTGATGTCGAGGTTAAGCAGGGGATTGTCCAGCGTCTCGCGATAGCTGCCGGAATAGGCGCTGTTGACGAAGCCGAGTGTGCGCAGCTTGCCGGGCTGGCCGAACAGCGAATAGCGCGTCTCGAGCTCGACGACATATTCGCCGCGGCGGCCGATATTCATGTCGAAATTGTTCGAGTTGGACTGCGCGTCGATCAGGAAATAGCCGGCGCGTAGCGCCCATTGCTTCTGATTCAATTCGGCCGTTGCGCCATAGCCGAGGCCTAGCTTGTCGGCGGCGTAGTCGAAGGCGCCGGATGCCCAGATCGACCAGTTCATGAAATCCTTGCGCGGGTCGTGCGCGTAGGAATTGCCGTCGAACACGTCGACCACGGAGAGCTTGCCGATCTGCAGGGTCAGGCGTGAGATATCGGCCTTGCCGGCCAGCTGGAATGGGCCGCTGGTGAGCTCTTCCTGCTCGCCGCCGAAGCCAAAGGTGTGGCGCACGAACAGCCGCGAGGCGTTGAAGTGCGGATAGGGGAAGCCGGACTTCTGCGCCTCGCCGTTGGGAAAGCCGGCAGCGCCCGTCGTGTTGTTGAAGCCAAAGCCCTGCAGCAGCTCGGGATTGAAATAGACCTCGCCGCCATCCCATAGCCGCGCATTCAGATAGAGCGAGTTGCTCCAGGTCTGCTGGAAATCCGGCGACGGGAGCAGGCTGTTGGGGCCGGTATAGGGGGCGCGGAACGCGGGGTAGCCCTGCCCGAGCACGGTCGACTGGCCGTGAATCTCCCAGCGGCTGGATTCGGTGTCCGTCACGTCCGACTTCGGATTGTAGGTCGGCAGGCCCGGCCAGTCGATCTTGCGATTGAGGCCGATCCGCAGGCTCTGGAAATCCATCGAGGACGAATATTGCGCGCCGGAGGGGAAGGTGACGTGGGCGTTCTCGAACTTGCTGTAGAGATATTCCAGCCGAGCGCTCCAGTGCGGCGCGAAGGCATATTCGACGCCGCCGCCGGCGGTCCAGCCGAACCGCGTGTTCAACACCTTCTCCTCAGTGCCGCCTGCAGGTGTCGAGAGAAAGCGCTCGCCGGCAAAAGCGGCGCCGCCGGTCGCGTAGAACATGAAGGCGCCCGTGGTGTAGCCGAGCCGCGCGCGCAGGCTCGCGACATAGTCCCAACGTTCCTCCGCGCTCGACAGCGCGGTCGCAGCCGACGACACCACATGGTTGGAAGGCAGGTAGTTCGGAAAGGAGATGTCGCCTTCGACGCCGAGCAGGAAGCCCGAATTGAGGCGCCAGTTGTAGCCGGCCTGCACGCCGCCGCTCGCGCCGGTGAAGACATGATTGTCGGTTGCGACCGTGGGATCGGTCAGCGTGGCCGAGGACGTGCCGCGGGTGAAGCCGGCATGCGCACCGATATAGAGGCCGGTCCAGTCATGGACCGCCCTCAAGGCCGGTGCCTTCAGCGGCAGATCGGCCGCGCGGCTGGCGGCGGGAAAAGCCAGTACGCCCGAGGTAATCGCCGCGGCCGTTCGCAAATACCTGTAAAGGTGAGCTCTCAACGTCAAAACGCACGCCCCCAACGCGAATGTGTCCACTCGCCGCACTATCCCTGCCGATTCGCGGCGACCCTGTCATCAGGCTTAGGCGCTCCGCGATCGGACCAGATGATCCCGATTCGGCGCGACTTCCTCCCAAGTTCCTGGGCCCGTTGCGAACCTTATTGCGATTAATTCGCAATAGCAACTAGTGCAGATTGCCGCAGGGGATGGTTCGCATCGCGATGTGACGGGACTGCAACAAATTCCAAGGTCCCAAAACGGTTGACCCCGCCCGGGGGGACATCCGGGCGGGGTCGGGGGCACGACACGGGGTGGATGAGGCGCCCGTGTCGGACGCAGGATCCACGTGAGATCGGCCTCAGGGACTCAAATCAGAAGCAGGTACGAACGCGGCCGACGTACTGGCCAAAGGCGTTGTACTGGGCGGCCCAGCCGCAGCGGTGATAGCCGTTGTAATAGGGGTCGTTGCTGGCGGCGATCGCGGAGCCGACGACGGCGGCAGTGGCGATGCCCAGGCCGACGCCGACGCCCCAGCCGAGCGGCTTGGCTTGTGCCTGCGAGGTGGTGGCGACGACGCTGCCGGTCAGGGTGAGCGCGGTGAGGGCAACTGCGAAAATCTTGGTCTTGATCGACATGTGAAACTCCATCCGGGTTGAGGCGGTCCGTTGTGGCCCGCGTACCGAGTTGGACGGAGGCTCCGCGCGTCCGGTTCGAATCCGGCAAAAGCGGAGGTCGAGTATGGATCTTTTCCGAATGATTCCAGGAGGATGAGCGCTAGCCGAGCGGGCCTGTGGCGAGCCTGTTCACGTCGAAGTTATCAACCTCGGCAAGCAGCTCGCAAAAAGTGCGGGCGCCCTGGTCGATCAGCTGCTCGCCCTTCGCGGCCACGGCCAGCGTCGCATTGCCGATAGCGCCGCTGGGGTTGAGATCCTGCGCCTGCCAGGCGAATGGTGCGGGTCGCTGCGTCGACAGCCAGCGATATTGCTGCTCCATCGCGATGCTGCTCGCGGGAAAATCCGCGATCGCATCACCGCGCACCCGATCGGGATAGCGCGCCAGCATGATCGAGGTTTCGATCGCGCCGCCGTGGATGCCGTGACGCACTTCGTCGGCCGGGAACAGCTTGTCCGCGCCCGACAGCCGCGACCACGACGTCGTCACCACGAACAGCTTCTGATGCGCGCGCAAATCCTGTGCGATCAGCATCATGGCCGCGCTGTTGCCGCCATGGCTGGTGATGATGACGAGCTTCTTCAATCCGCGCCGCGCGACGTCGTCGCCAATCGCGGTCCATTTTTTCAACGCGATGTCAGTCGGCAGCGTCTGCGTGCCGGGATAGTCGATATGCTCGGTGGAAATCCCGATCGGTTCAACGGGCAGGAAAGTGGCCGGAGCGCTGTCGGGCAGGAGCTCGCGCACCCGCGCGAGATAGGCGCCCGCGATCAGCACGTCGGTCTCGAGCGGCAGATGCGGGCCGTGCTGCTCGGTCGCCGCCAGCGGCAGCACCGCGATCCAGCGCGAAACCTCGGCGGGGCTGGTATCGGCCCAGCGGATCTCGGTCCAGTCGCGGGAAGGCGTCATCAAGGTTTCTTTGCCCGAATTTGTCGCGTAATTTGGGGTATCAGGGGACGCGGGCCAGGCCGGCTCGCGTCCCTGAATGTCTTGCGGTTTTATCGCGTTGCTTGGACATCGGCTAGAAGCGATCGACGGAGTCCCACCATGAGCCCCTCTCATCTGCGGCGAGCCTTAACGGCGGGCCTGATGGCCGCTTTCGTCTCGGTGGCCCCGGCGCGCGCCGAGACGCTGGACAAGGTCACCTTCGGCACCAATTGGGTCGCCGAGGCCGAGCACGGCGGCTTTTTCCAGGCCGTCGCCGACGGCACTTACAAGAAATATGGGCTGGACGTCACCATCGTTCCCGGTGGGCCCAACGAGAACAACCGGATGCTTCTGATCGCCGGCAAGATCGATTTCTTCATGGCCGCGAACACGCTGATGTCGTTCGACGCGGTCGCCAACAACGTCCCGGTCGTCACCATCGCCGCGGTGTTCCAGAAGGATCCGCAGGTGATGCTGACGCAGCCTGATGCCAAGGTCGCCAAGATCGAGGACCTCAAGCCGCTGACGCTGTTCGTCTCCAAGGAGGGCATGACCAGCTATTTCCAGTGGCTCAAATCCGAATACGGTTTCAGCGAGAAGAACGTTCGCCCCTATAATTTCAATCCGCAGCCCTTCATTGCCAATCCCAAGAGCGCGATGCAGGGTTACGTCACCTCCGAGCCCTTCGCGGTCGAGAAGGCCGCCGGCTTCAAGCCCAACGTGTTGCTGCTTGCCGATTACGGCTTCAACACCTATTCGACCCTGATCGAGAGCCGCCGCGACGTGGTCGAGAAGAAGCCCGATCTGGTGCAGCGCTTCGTCGATGCCTCCATGGTCGGTTGGTACAATTACATCTACCGCGACAATTCCGCCGGCAACGCCATGATCAAGAAGCTCAATCCGGAGATGACCGACGAGCTGCTCGCCTATTCCGTCGCCAAGATGAAGGAATACGGCATCGTTGATTCCGGCGATTCGCTGAAGAACGGCATCGGCGCGATGAGCGACGAGCGCTACACCTCCTTCTTCAACAAGATGGTGAAGGCGGGCGTGGTGAAGGCGGACCTCGATTTCCGCAAATCCTATACGCTGCGCTTCGTCAACAAGGGCGTCGGCGCCGAGCTGCGCCCGAGCAAGCCGTAGCGCAAGGCCGATGTCATCAGTCCAAACGTCGGCGGGGGCCGAGACCGGCCTGACGGCCCTGGCTGTCAGCCTGCGCGGCGTGACGAAGACCTATGACAACGGCGTGCTGGCGCTCGGCCCGCTCGATCTTGCGGTGCGCAAGGGCGAGTTCATTTCGCTGCTGGGCCCGTCAGGTTGCGGCAAATCCACCGCGCTGCGGCTGATTGCTGAGCTCAGCGCGCCGTCATCCGGTATCGTGAGGCTGGCGCGTCGCGTGGGTGATGCGCAGCCAGGTCAAGTTCAGCCAGGACATGGCATCGGCTTCGTGTTTCAGGAACCAACCCTGATGCCCTGGACCAGCGTACGCGAGAACGTGCGATTGCCGCTGAAGCTCGCAGGCGTTCCTAAGGCGGAAGCGCGCGCGCGTGCCGACGAGGCGCTGGCAAGCGTCGGGCTTGCCGATTTCGTCGACGCCTTTCCCCGCGAGCTCTCGGGCGGCATGAAGATGCGGGTGTCGCTGGCGCGCGCGCTCGTCACCGACCCTGACATCCTCCTGATGGATGAGCCGTTCGCCGCGCTCGACGAAATCACGCGCTTCCGCCTCAACGACGATTTGCTCGCGCTGTGGCGCAGGCTTGGGAAGACCGTCATCTTCGTCACGCATTCGGTGTTCGAATCCGTCTATCTGTCGCAGCGCGTGGTGGTCATGACGGCGCGGCCGGGCCGCATCCAGGCCGACTTCCGCATCGAGACGGTCGAGCCGCGTGGCGAGGAGTTTCGCACTTCAGTCGCCTATTCCGATTATTGCCGCAAAGTGTCGGCGGCGCTGGCGCCGTCCTATGCAGGGCAGTCGACGCTATGAACGCGCAAGCTTCCGTCACTGCGAAGCCGTCCGGTGCGCAACGCGCGGTGCGCTTCATGCTGCCCGTCATCGTGTTCGCGGCGGGCCTGCTCGCCTGGGAGCTCGTGGTCCGCATCAAGGACATCCCGCCTTACGTGCTGCCGGCGCCCTCCGTCATATTCGTGACACTGATCAAGGATTGGGCGGTGCTGTCACAGTCGCTCGCCGCGACGCTGCTGACCACGCTTGAAGGTTTTGTCGCGGCCAGCATCGGCGGCATCGCGCTGGCGCTGCTGTTCAATCAGTCCAAATGGGTAGAAGCATCGCTGTTCCCCTATGCCGTAGTGCTTCAGGTCACGCCGGTCATCGCGATCGCGCCGCTGCTGCTGATCTATCTGGAGCAACAGACCGCGGTCGTGGTCTGCGCCTTCATCGTCGCCTTTTTCCCGGTGCTGTCGAACACCACGCTCGGGCTCAATTCGGTCGATCGCAACCTCGCCGGCCTGTTCCAGCTCTATGGCGCCTCGCCGCATCAGACCCTGCGCTTTCTCAAGCTGCCCGCGGCGCTGCCCTATATTCTCGGCGGCCTGCGCATTGCCGGCGGCCTGTCGCTGATCGGCGCGGTCGTGGCCGAGATCGCGGCGGGAACGGCCGGCGCCGGCTCCGGGCTCGCCTACAGGATCGCAGAATCCGGCTACCGCTTGAACATACCCCGCATGTTCGCAGCGCTGCTGCTGTTATCGCTGGCCGGGATTGTCATCTATGGGGTGCTGGCGCTAGTTTCCCACCTCGTTTTACGGCGCTGGCACGAGAGCGCGCTTGGAAAGGACAACTGATGACCACCGGTTCGATTTCGTCCGAAAAGATCGACCTTCTGATTTATGGGCCGGTCCGGCCGATCCTCGAGAACGGGTTTTCCGATCATTTCGTCGTGCACAAGGCGGAGACGCGGGGCGATCTCGAGCGGCTGACGCCGGCGATCCGCGAAAAGATCCGCGGCGTGGCGGTGACCTATCACACCGTGCGCGCCGACAGGGATTCGCTGTCGCAGCTGCCGAAGATCGAGATGGTGGCGAGCTTCGGCGTCGGCTACGACCACGTCGACGCGAAATACGCCGCCGAGCACAACATCATCGTGACCAATACGCCCGACGTGCTGACCGAGGAGGTCGCCGACGTCGCGATGGGGCTTCTGATCTCCACGGTGCGTGAGTTCATCAAGGCCGACCGTTATGTGCGCTCCGGTCTCTGGCAGACCCAGAACTATCCGCTCAGCGTCGGCTCGCTGCGCGATCGCAAGGTCGGCATCGTCGGCATGGGCCGGATCGGACAGGCGATCGCGCGCCGGCTCGATGCCTCGCTGGTGCCGGTGGTCTATCACACCCGCAATCCGTCCAAGGACGTCTCCTACAAACATTACCCCGACCTGATCGAGATGGCGAAGGCCGTGGACACGCTGATGGTGATCGTGCCCGGTGGCGCCTCGACCAACAAGATGATCAACGCCGAAGTGCTGAAGGCGCTCGGCCCGCGCGGTGTGCTGGTCAACGTCGCGCGCGGCTCGGTGATCGACGAACCTGCGCTGGTCCAGGCGCTCAAGTCCGGCACCATCCTTGCCGCCGGTCTCGACGTGTTCGCGGCCGAGCCGAATGTGCCGGACGAGCTCAAGACCATGCAGAACGTGGTGCTGCTGCCGCATATCGGCTCGGCCTCGGTGGTGACGCGCAATGCGATGGACCAGCTCGTGGTCGACAATCTTAAGTCCTGGTTCTCAGGCAAGGCGCCGTTGACGCCGGTTGCGGAAACGCCTTTCAAGGGGCGCTGATGAGAGCTCTTCGGGTCGTTGCATTCGCCGTCGCGGCCTACTTGGCCGCGATCGGCATCGCGTTGGCGCAGGATACGACGACCCTGAAGAAGGAAATGCCCGGGCAGTGGGAGCTCTCGACCACCGAGCGCAGCAAGACCTGCGTCGTCACGCTCAAGGCCGACACTGCTGCTCAAGGCTTCAAGCTCGAGCTGGAGCCGGCCTGCAAGGCCGCGCTGCCTTTCACCAAGGACATCGTCGCCTGGAGCGTCAGGGGTCTCGACATCGTCCGCCTGCAGGATGCGAGCGGTGAAGCCGTGATCGACTTCACCGAGGTCGAGGCCGGCATCTTCGAGGGCCTGCGGCAGGGCGAGGGCGTCTACATCCTGCAAGACCTCGCCGCCGCTCGCTCGATGGCGAAGTCGATGGACCAGATGATCGGCGACTGGTCGATCGTGCGCGGCAACGGCCAGCCTGTCTGCGGGCTGACGCTGACCAACACGGAAGCCGGGCCGGACAATTTCCAGGTCTTCCTCAAGCCGAAATGCGATGCGGCCATCGCGCAGTTCAACCCGACGCAATGGCGGCTCGACCGCGGCCAGATCATCCTGCTGTCGAAGGCCGGTGAGGCCTGGCAGTTCGAGGCCGACGACAACGCGCAATGGCGGCGCGTCCCCGATACCGCCGATCCCCTGATCATGCTGCGTCAGTAGACGCCGCAAAACGCGACCTCATCCTGAGGGCCCGCCATAGGCGGGCGTCTCGAAGGATGACCTCAGGCTAGGTCGTCGGCCTGGGCGGCGGCGCGGTGCCTTGGGCCCACTTCTCCATTTTGCCAAGCACGCCCCAGGCCGTGAGCGCCAGCGAGATCGGCATCGCGAACTGGCCGAGGCCCGGCACGGCCGACACGAGCGTCCCGAGCAGTCCGGCAATACCGCCTGCGTTGGGGCTCGCGGTCACTGACGAGAGCAGCGCCGTGATCAGCGAGCCGCCGATGCCGAGCGCGGTCTTCTTGCCGTCGAGCATCTTGCCGATGGTATCGCCGAGCGCGCCATTGACCTGGCCGAGGACGGGCTTGCCGTCCCGGTTGAGCAAGGTGCCGAGCAGGTCGACGACCTGCTTCAATTGATCGACGGGAGCGGGGCTGGTCGGGGTGAGGGGTCCTGGCATGGGGGCGGTCTTGTTGACGAGGGAGAAGAGCCGTTCGAACAGGCTGATCGGATCATTGGTGGCGGGCAGCGTATTGCCCGATGTCGTCGTTGCCGGGATCACGGCGCCGACCGGTGGCCGCAGCAATTGCGCGAGATCCTCCAGCCGCTTCATGATTCTGGACACATCGCCGCTCGATCCGGTGGGGCCCGACTGCACAGCGCGCGTGAGGGCGGCGACCGTGGCGCCGTCGAGAAGTCCGGTATCCCTCAGGCCGTTCTGCTGCTGAAACTGCGAGACCGCGGTTCTGGTCTTTGGTCCGCTGATGCCGTCCTCGGCGAGCGGCGGATTGGCGCCGAGCTTGTTGAGCGCCTGCTGCATGAGAACGATCGTCGACGCCGCGTCGTCCTCCGGCTCCGCGCGGCTGGCGAATTGCGGGCTGCCGTCGAGGGTGATCGAGGAATCCAGCGACATCATGGCATGCAGGATCACCGCGGTGCCCAGCTGGGAATCGACGTGGTTCGAATCGAACACATGATCGCGGACGAATTTGCCAGCCCTTGCCTCGGGCGGGCCATACAGCGTCGAACCGCCATAGAGATAGGGCGAATTGCAGCCCTTGGCGTGATAGCCGAAGCCGTTGAACGCTTCGAGCCGGAACAGAATCCGCGCGATCCCCCAGTCGTGAGCGCCGATGAAATTCTCGATTCTGAAGGCGTCCACGGCGCCGTCCACGAACGTGGCAAACGGGCCGCGCCCTTTCGGAACGATGGTCGTGGCGCGATGAAGCGTTTCGCCGTTGCCGAGGTAGGTGTCGAAATCGAAATTGGACTCGCGGTAGTGGCAGAGGGCAGCGAAATACCAGGGGACGCCGGTCAGCCGTTCGATCTGCTGATAGGTCGCCTTGCCGTTGATGGCCTTGCGCGCGACCGCGTTCGCGTCGGAGAGGCGTGAAGGCCGGATCTCGAGATTGGACCAATTGCCCTCGTATTCGCTTTTCAGACTCTCGAATGAAATCATTTTCCGCTCCCGCAATGAATGGATTTTCGCAACTGCGCGTCAGTCGAAATGGACCAGTGCCGTGATCAGGGCGCGAGGCCAGCGTGATCTCCCGCAAGTCTGGCAGGCCGCCGCGCCGCCGCGTGTGAAGTGGGTTACAACCTCGCCGGGAAAATGAGCGGCAGGACCGGGATCAGGGCGACCGCCGGTGAGGGAACCGAGAGGGCCGCTGCTCGGTTAGCGACGCGAGGCAGTCCGGCAAGGAGCTCAGCATGACCACGCGCGTCCTCGCGATCGGCATCGAACCCGGCAACGCGGACTACAGTGCATTCCCGCAGCTCACGCCGGCGCTCGTGCGCGACTATATCGATGCGCAGCTGCTGCGCCTGCGCGATCTCGGTTACGAAGTCACGAGTTGCCTGATCGATCTCGATGCCGCGGCGGAAGCCGCTGTGACGGCAGCGTTGCGCGAGGAGAATTTCGACTGCATCGTGATCGGCGCGGGGCTGCGCGAGCCTAGGGAGCGCCTGCTGCTGTTCGAGAAGGTGCTCAACCTCGTCCACCGCCTGGCGCCTGACGCCGCGATCTGCTTCAACACCACGCCGGCCGACACCGCCGAGGCCGTGCAGCGCTGGATCGATGCTTGAGATGAATCGGCTGGCCCGCGGCGCGCGCGCCATGGTCTGGGCCGCCTTCCAGCCGAGCCTCCGACGCCATCGCGAGAAGTGCCGGGTCCCGGCGTGGTGATTCTTCTGGTCCGAATCCGGCTGCGGCGCTATCACTTGTCTGACCACAGGGGAGGGCGAGCATGCTTCGAGGTCTTCGCATTGGAAGTTTCGCTATCGCGGCATGTCTGACAGTCGTGATGGCGATGCCTGCTCATGAGGCGGCGGCGCAGGACGCAATTGGCGGTGCCATCCTCGGCGGCGTCGGCGGAGCGATCGTGGGTGGCGCCATCGGCGGAGGCCGCGGCGCTGCCATCGGCGCCGTCGTCGGTGCCGGTACGGGGGCTGCGATCGCCTCCGAGGGCGAACGCCGCCGCTCTGGCTATTACGCCTATCAGCGCGGCTGCTACATGCAGCGCCGGGACGGCTCCTATGTCCCGGTCGACCCGCGATACTGCTACTAGATCAACCGCATCCCGCGCAGGCTCGCATGGCCGCTCTTGCCGACGATGATGTGGTCGTGCACCGAAATGCCGAGCGGCTTTGCGATGTCGATGATCGCCTTGGTCATCTGGATGTCGGCCTGTGACGGCGAGGGATCGCCTGAGGGGTGGTTGTGCACCAGGATCAGCGCGGTCGCGGACAATTCCAGCGCGCGCTTGATCACCTCGCGCGGATAGACCGGGGTGTGATCGACGGTGCCGGTCTGCTGCACCTCGTCGGCGATGAGCTGGTTGCGCTTGTCGAGGAACAGCAGGCGAAACTGCTCTTTCTCGGCAAACGCCATGCTGGTGCGGCAATAGTCGATCACCTCGTTCCAGGACGACAGCGCGTTGCGGCTGTTGACTCCGCCCTTGGCCACGCGATGCGACGCCGCCGCGATCAGCTTGAGCTGGTGGATCGCGGATTCCCCGATGCCGTCCACCTCGCGCAGGCGCGCCACCGGCGCATGCACAACCTCGGCAAACGAGCCGAATATCTTGATCAGCGACTTCGCCAGCGGCTTGGTGTCACGCCGCGGCAGCGCCGGAAACAGCGCCATCTCCAGCAGCTCGTAGTCGCTGAGCGCGTCCGCACCCGCGCTGTAGAAGCGCTCGCGCAGCCGTTCGCGATGGCCGAGATAGTGCGGCGCTTCTTCGGGTTTGCTTTTGTCGTGGTCGGTCTTGGCGGGCATCGGCCGCCAGCATTGCCGCGGGCAATCGTTTTTGCAACCGTCAATTGCGGCGTCAAATCCGGTTCACGCCAGCCAGCGGCCCGAAGGTCAGCCGTCAGCCGGGCCATCACCCGATCTGCTTCTCGCCGTGCCGCTCCGACAGCGTGAAGATCTCGACGCCGGTGGCGGTGACGCCGACCGAATGCTCGAACTGCGCCGACAGCGAGCGGTCGCGGGTCACGGCGGTCCAGCCGTCGGACAGGATCTTCACATGCGGCTTGCCGAGATTGATCATCGGCTCGATGGTGAAGAACATGCCGGGCTTCAGCTGCACGCCTTCGCCGGGCCGGCCGATATGGATGATGTTCGGCTCGTCGTGGAACATGCGCCCGAGGCCATGGCCGCAGAAATCGCGCACCACGCTCATGGCCTGCGGCTCGACGAAGCTCTGGATGGCGTGGCCGATGTCGCCGGTGGTGGCGCCGGGTTTCACCGCGGCGATGCCGCGCATCATCGCCTCATAGGTCACCTCGATCAGCCGCTCGGCCTTGCGGGCGATCGGGCCGACCGCATACATCCGGCTGGAATCGCCGTACCAGCCGTCGACGATGAAGGTGACGTCGATGTTGACGATGTCGCCCTCTTTCAGCGGACGGTCGCCGGGCATGCCGTGGCAGACCACGTGGTTGAGCGAGGTACAGGTCGAATAGCGGTAGCCGCGATACATCAGCGTCGCCGGATAGGCATTGTTGCTGAAGGCGAAGTCGCGGACGAACTGGTCGATGCGCTCGGTCGGAACGCCCGGCCCGACGATGTCGGTGAGCTCGTCGAGGCACTTCGCCACCAGCGCTCCCGCCTTGCGCATGCCGGCAAAGGCGCTTGGCCCATGCAGCTTGATCTGCCCGGTCTTGCGCAGCGAGGTATCGGTAGCTTCGACGTAGCTCATGCGGATGCGGTCTTCTCGGCACGGGGCCGGTATCGAGGTGGGCGCAAGGGTCTGATTTAAGGCCCTAATTTAATGATCGCGAGCCTTCATGCAAGCCAAGCTTGGCGCGCATGCGCCGAAAAGCCGGCTCAATTCGGGACTTCCATGATGGTTTCCACCGGGAGGGCACCGCCGCGGACGCGGATTTCGCGCACGGGATAGGGAACCCGGATGCCCTCGCGCTTGAAGGCGTCCCACAGCGCCAGCATCACGTCGCTCTTGACGTTGTCCATGCCGTCGGGGTCGGCGATCCAGAAGGTCAGCGAGAACTTCATCCCGGCTTCCGCGAATTCGGTCAGGATGCAGTTTGGCGGCTTGCCCTTCTGTGCGCGCGGATGCGCGGCCGCGGTCTCGGCGGCGAGCTTGCAGACCAGCCGCGGGTCCGCGTCGTAATTGGTGCCGAAGGCGATTTTCACCAGCGTGTTCTTGTCGGTGTAGGTCCAGTTGACGACCTTCTGCGTCACCAGATCCTCGTTCGGCACCAGGAACTCGCGGCCGTCGCCGGCGGCGACGGAAATATAGCGCGTCTTCATCGCGCTGATCCGCCCGGTGTTGTCGCCGATGGTGACGAGATCGCCAGGCTTCACCGATTTGTCGGCGAGCAGGATGATGCCCGAGATGAAATTGGCGACGATCTTCTGCAGGCCGATACCGATGCCGACGCCGACCGCACCGGAGAACACCGCGAGCGCCGAGAGATCGATGCCGACCGTGCCGAGCGCGATCACGATCGCGACCGCAAGCAGGCCGATGCGGATGATCTTGACCAGCAGCACCTGTACCGATGGCGTCAGATCGGTGGTCGAGTTGATCCGGCTCTCGGCGAAATTGCTGGCGATGTTGGTGAGCCAGAGCGCGATGAGCAGCAGCGCGCCGGCCTTGATCACCAGCAGCGGCGTCAGCCGCAGGCCGCCGAGCACGATGGCGAAGGAGTCGAGCAGGTCGACCGTCGCATCGAGCTCGCCGAGGATCGAGAGCGCCGCGACGAACCAGGCTGTGATCGACACCAGCTTGACGATGAAGGCGTTGCGCAGCACCGAGGTCAAGAGCCGGATCGCGAGCCAGGCCAACCCCAGCTTGGCGGCGACCATCAGGAGATAGCTGCGGCTCGGCCAGGTCGCGTGGTACATGACCACGCGCGAGACGATCACAAGCAGCGTGAACGCCGCCGTCGAGGCGCTGGCGACCATCACCCGGGCGAAGTGCCGGAGCGGCAGCGGCCAGCGCATCGCCAGCGAGGTCATGTCGACGCGGCTGCGGACGGCGGCTTCCGTGGCATAGGCGATGCCGGCCGCGGCCAGAATGAGCCCGAATTGCAGGTAGAACCAGGGCGAGGAGATTTCGGCCCCGACGCTGCGCGCGGTGGTCTGCACGAACTCCATGAAGTCTTTGAGGTCCATGTCCATCGGTCTCGTCGGGAAGCGGGCGGGAGGTGTTGATTCGAGCGCGCCGGAGAATCCCATAAAGGACCCGGCCGGACCACCGATACACCGCCAAGTGAAGTGCGTTAAGGCCGCAAAACGCGGGCAGATTGCCGCGAGCGGGAGAAAATGGGTTGGCGTGCAGGGGTAGCGACGATAAGGATGCTGAAGCGCATGTTTTCGAGACGGGCAAATCTGTTGGTCGCGGCACACTTCACCTCGCCCCGCTTGCGGGGAGAGGTCGAAATTCGAGCGCAGCTTGAATTTCGGGTGAGGGGGACTCTCCGCGAGTCCCACTGTCACCACCCCCGCGGAGGCTCCCCCTCACCCCACCCTCTCCCCGCAAGCGGGGCGAGGGAGTGCCCGGCCGGTGGCCGCCTGACTGAAATCGTCGATCTCCCGGAGTAACCGCAGCACCGCATGGCTTCCCTCGACACTGTCAGCCTCGCCATATTGCTCGGCGCCGTCCTGGTGTTGGCCGGGATCCTGTCAAGCCTGCTTGCGCTGCGCTTCGGCGCGCCTCTTCTGCTCGTCTTCCTCGCGATCGGCATGCTCGCGGGCGATTCCGGTCCCGGACAGCTACAGTTCGACGACGTCCGAACCACCTATCTGGTCGGCTCGGTCGCGCTCGCACTGATCCTGTTCGACGGCGGCCTGCGGACTCGCTTTGCCAGCATCCGCACCGTGCTGGCGCCGTCCATGGTGCTCGCGACCGTCGGCGTGCTGCTGACCGCCCTGATCACGGCGCCGTTCGCGAAATATGCGCTCGACCTCAACTGGACGGAGTCGCTGCTGGTCGGCGCCGTGGTGGCCTCGACCGACGCGGCCGCAGTGTTCCTGCTCGTGCATACCCAGGGCCTGCGCCTGCGCCCGCGCGTCGGCGCGACGCTGGAGGTGGAATCCGGCACCAACGATCCCTTCGCGATCTTCTTGACCCTGATGCTGGTCGAATACATCTCGCTGGGAACGGGCACGGCCGCGCATGTGATGATGGAGTTCGCCCAGGAGGCCGTGCTGGGCGCCGTCGTCGGGGTCATCGGCGGGCGTCTGGTCGTCATCGCGCTCAATAAGGTCGCGCTGCCGCAGGGCCTCCATGCGCCGTTCGTCACCACCGCCGCGCTCGTCATCTTCGGCGGCTCGCAGATCATGCACGCCTCGGGCTTCCTCGCGGTCTATCTCGCGGGTATCATCATCGGCAACCGCCCGACGCGCGCGCATAATTCGGTGGTGGCCTTCCTGGACGCCGCGACCTGGCTGGCGCAGATCGTGATGTTCGTGCTGCTGGGCCTGCTGGTCTCGCCGAGCCGGCTCGGCGGCAGCGTGCTGCCGGCGGTCGGGATCGCATTCGTCCTGATGCTGCTGGCGCGCCCGATCGCCGTGTTCGTGTGCCTGGCGCCGTTCCGCTTCAACTGGCGTGAAAAGATCTTCATCGCCTGGACCGGCCTGCGCGGCGCGGTCGCGATCTTCCTGGCCTCGATCCCGATGCTGGTCGGGCTGTCGAAGGCCTATCTCTATTTCGACGTCGCCTTCGTCGTCGTCATCATCTCGCTCCTGCTGCAAGGCTGGACCCTGGCGCCGGCCGCGCGCAAGCTGCACGTGGCGCTGCCGCGCGCCGAGCGCGGCCCGCGCCGCGTCGAACTGGATCTGCCCGGGCAGCTCGAGCAGCAGCTCGTCGGTTATCCGGTGCGGCCGAAGAGCCTGTATTTTCGCCGCGGCCTGATCCCGTCCTGGTCGAAGCCCACGCTGGTGATACGCAACGAGAGCATTTTGACGCCGATTGAAGCCGAGCCCATCGCGCCTGGCGACTACATCTATCTGCTGGCGCCGCCGGAAAAGGCCGAATCGCTCGACCGCTTCTTCGTCGACATGCAGCCGAGCTCGGCGCCGGACCCGCATCTGCTGGGCGACTTCATGGTCTCCGGCGAACACACGCTCGCCGAGCTCGCGGAGATCTACGGCGTGAAGGTGAGCGAGGACGAGAGCTGGCACACGCTCGCTGATTATTTCGACGTGCATCTCGACCGCGCGCCGAAAGAGGGGGCGGAGCTCGTGCTGGATCCGATCGTGCTTGTGGCGCGCTCCATCTCCGGTGGCCGCGTCAACGTCGTCGGCCTGCGCCTGCCGGAAGACGAGGAAACGCCCCCGCCGCTGACGCGCAGGCAGGCGCTGCGGCGCAAGCTGGCGGATTTGTGGAGCTCGGTGGCGGGAGTTTAGCGGCGTTTCGCGCGTCGTGGCCGTGAGAATCGTTGAAGCGACATGCCTCCCCGATGTCGTCCTGGCGAAAGCCAGGACCCATAACCACCGCCAGCTGTTTTGCGAATGCTGGTGGTGATGATCTGTTCCAACGACTCCTCCCTGGGGGTCCTGGCTTTCGCCAGGACGACGGCGGAGAGCGGTGGCGACGGCGCGGGAACCGCCACCAAATCGCCGCAACCGCCGAAGATTTGCGCGTCTTCGTGACGGCTGCTCCCGGAACGCTCCGTGATGCCGCTCGTTCTTAGCGGCGTAAACGCACCTGACAGGAGTAATCCATGCAAAAGTTCATCTTGCCGGCGATCATTGCGATCGGCCTCGGATCGGCAGCGCCTGCGATGGCCTATGACACCGGCGACCAGATATCGATGCAGGTCGCACTCGACGTCGCCACCGACATCGGCGTCATGACCGTCTCGCACACCGAGTTCCTCGGCGATGAATGGCAGATCGAAGGCCGTGATCGCGCCGGCCGCTGGATGGAGGTCGATGTGGACGCTCGAACGGGCGAGGTGCGTAACGTCGATCGCGGTTGGTAGTGGCGGGTCTCGGTAGCAGAGCGCGCCGCCGCAACGCGCGGGGACCGCGCCGCCTCGGTGCGGCTGTCGGGCGCGCTCCACGTTCATCTCGTCGAGGCGCTCGGCAATTCTGAGCTGACGCACTTCCTCGCCGATCTGCTCAGCCGGTCCTCGGTGATGGTCTCGGTCTACGAACCCGCCCCAACGTCGTCCTGGCGAAAGCCAGGACCCATTACCCCGGGGAGTAGTTTTGCGAACACCGGCAGTTACGTTTTCTTCGCTGGTACGCACACCACCGGCCGCTGATAGATCACGCGGTATGGGTCCTGGCTTTCGCCAGGACGACGGCGGAGGGTGGGCCGGCGGCTTGCCTCAACCGTTGCCTGCTCAACGCCCCCCCTCACGTCAACACCTTAACCCCGCCGAACGACGTCACGCGGCCCTGCTTCAGCATCACGATCTGAGTCGCGAGTTGGCGCAGCTCGGCGACGTCGTGGCTGACATAGACCATGGGGACGTTGGCCTCGTCGCGCAGCCGCACCAGATAGGGCAGGATCTCCAGCTTGCGACCCTCGTCGAGCGCGCCGAGCGGCTCGTCGAGCAGCAGCAGGCGCGGCCTCGACAGCAGCGCGCGACCGAGCGCGACGCGCTGGCGTTCGCCGCCGGAGAGCTTTCCGGGGCGGCGACCCTGCAGCGCGCCGATGTCGAGCAGCTCGATGACGCGCTTGTGCTGCGCCGGATCGGGCGCGAGGCCGTTCATCCGCCTGCCATAGTCGAGATTTTGCGCGACGTTGAGATGCGGAAACAGCCGCGCATCCTGGAACACATAGCCGATGCGGCGGCGCCAGGTGGGGACATGAATGCCGGCCGCGCTGTCGTCGACGGTCTCGCCGTCGACCACGATGGTGCCGCGGTCGGGCCGCAGCAGTCCCGCGATCATGTTGACCAGCGAGGTCTTGCCGGCGCCCGACGCTCCGAACAGGCCGATGACGCGGCCCTCGCTCGCGAAGGCGGCGGACAGCGAGAACTCGCCGAGCTGCTTTTCGATGTCGACACGGAGCATGATCAATTCCCGTGCAGGCGCGCGGTGGCGCGGCGGGCGAACCATTCGGCGGCGATCAACGCGCCGAGCGCCAGCACGATCGAGACGATCACGAGCCGTCCCGCGGCGGCGTCGCCGTCCGGGGTCTGGATCAGCGAATAGATCGCGGACGAAATCGTCTGGGTCTCGCCGGGAATGTTGGAGACGAAGGTGATGGTGGCGCCGAACTCGCCGATCGCTTTCGCAAAGCCGAGCACCATGCCGGCGAGCACGCCGGGCAGCGCCAAGGGCAGCGTCACCGTGAAAAACACTTTGAAAGGAGTGGCGCCGAGCGTCTCGGCGGCCTGCTCGAGCCGGCGGTCGATCGCCTCGATCGACAACCGCATCGGACGCACCAGCAGCGGAAACGCCATCAAGCCGCAGGCAAGCGCAGCACCGGTCCAGCGGAAGGCGAAGACGATGCCAAGATGGTCCGCCAGGAAACCGCCGACGAGCCCGCGCCGGCCGAAAGTGAGCAGCAGCAGATAGCCGGTGACGACAGGCGGCAGCACCAGCGGCAGATGCACCAGCGCATCGAGCACCGACTTGCCCCAGAAATCGCGCCGCGCGAGCAGCCATGCCAGCGCAATGCCGAACGGCGTTGCCACCAGCGTAGCGATCACGGCAACCCTGAGCGAGAGCAGGATCGCCGTCCATTCGGCGGGAGAGATGTCGAGCATCAAATCGCAAATCAAGTCGAGGGGCTGATCAGGAACTTGAAACCGAATTTTTCAAGAATGGTCTTGGCGGCGGTCGAGCGCAGGAAGGCGAGGTAGTCGCTGGTCTCGCCCTTTGCAGTCGTGGTCGCAGCGACGGGATAGATGATCGCGGGATGCGAATCCGCCGGGAAGGTGCCGACGATCTTCACGCCGGGCTCGACCTTGGCATCGGTGGAATAGACGATGCCGAGGTTGGCCTCGCCGCGCGCGACCAGCGTCAGCGCGGCACGCACGCTCTCGGCCATGGCGAATTTCGGCTCGGCCGCCTGCCAGGCCCCCAGGCTCGTAAGCGCCGCCTTGGCATATTTCCCAACCGGCACGGATTTGACGTCGCCGGTCGCGATCCTGCCGTCGCCGGCGAGTTTTGCGAGGTCGAACCCCTGCGCGATGGGGACGTTGTCGAGCCTGGAATCCTTCGGCGCGATCAGCACAATGCTGTTGCCGAGCAGATTGACCCGGGTCGGCTCGTTGATGGTCTTCTTGGAGATCGCGTAGTCCATCCAGTCGGTGTCGGCGGAGACGAACACATCGGCCGGCGCGCCCTGCTCGATCTGCTTGGCGAGCACGGAGCTTGCGGCATAGCTGACGCTGAACTTGACGCCGGTCCTGGCGGTGTAGGCGGCGTCGACTTCGTCGAGCGCGTTCTTCATCGAGGCTGCCGCGAACACGGTGATGGTCTTGTCCTCGGCTCTAGCAGGCGAAAGGCCCGCGGCCAGAAGGAACAAAGCCGAAAGAAGCACGGAAAGGCGGGACATCGGAAGCGCTCCATGCGCGCGCTCACGGCACGCAAGGCGGCGCGCGCAAGACGGCGTTGGTTGAATGAGGCTTGCGACCGGCGGAAGCGCTGTTCCGGCAAGCCCGACGGACTTACGGTCCGGCAAGCGATCGCTGGGTCATCATAACAGGGTGGCGGAACAGGTCAAAGGCGACGGTTCGCATGGCGCCAACCAGGGATTCGTCATCCCGGGGACGACCGCGGAGGCTTTACGGCTTCGCATTGCCCGCGTGCAGCACGGCCTTGCACGCCGCCGGCATCTGCGCCAGCGTCATGGGCGGTTTCGGCTTCGGCGGCTCCGGCGGCGGTTTGGGGTGCAGCACGCCGTCGCTGAACCAATAGGCGAGATCGGAGGGCTTGCAGCCTTCGTCGTCGGATTGCGACGGCTGGCCCTCGCAGTCGCTCGCGCCCGCCGGGCAGCGCATGCGGATGTGGAAATGATAGTCGTGGCCCCACCACGGCCGGATCTTCGACAGCCAGGAACGGTCGCCCTTGGCGTCGCGGCAGAGCGCCTTCTTGATCGCGGCATTGACGAAGATGCGCTGCACCGCCGGCTCCTGCGCCGCGTCGCGCAGCACCAGCACATGGCCCGGCGTGAACACCTTTGGATCGATGTCGAGCCGGTCCGGCCGCACCATCATCACCGCCGACATATCCTCGCGCTCCTCGCGCGAGAGCCGATGGTCCGGCATCGGCGTCAGCCAGATGTCGGCATCGAGGCCGATCTGGTGGCTGGCATGGCCGGACAGCGCCGGCCCGCCGCGCGGTTGGGCGATGTCGCCGACCAGGATGCCTGGCCATCCCGCGTCCTTGTGCGCCCTCGCCGCAAGCCGCTTGATCAGCGCGATCATCGCGGGGTGACCATAGTTGCGATTGCGCGACAGCCGCATCACCTGCCAATTGTCGCCGTTGAGCGGCATCTGCTCGGCGCCGCCGATGCAGCCCTTGGTGTAGGAGCCGATGACGTGCGCCGGTCCCTTCGACGGCAGCAGCTTTCGCGCGAACAGCTCCTTGGCGCCAATACTGGGATCGTTCGGATTGGCGAGCGGCGGCAGCGGTTTTGGGTTGACGCTGCCCTTGTCCTGGGCCAGCGCGTCGCCGGCGGCCAGGAGCGTCATGACGAGGAGGAGAGGGGCGAGGCGGCGGGGACTCATGCTGACATCCTTATAGCCCAACACCGCGTCAGGGTTAAGAAACAGTCCCTTGGCTGAAATATCGCCTCAAAGTCGCAGTTCCCAGTGCGTCGGCCGGCCGATTTTTAACGGCGCGATAACCCTCTCATCCATTGACCAAAATTCGTGCGCGGGACGCGTGCTCCCCCCCTTCTGCATGCAATCGCGCGCGATCCCGGAAATGATTCAAGGCGGCGCGCAAATTTGCGCCATCTCGTTCTCCGAAGACGACGACGCGATGCGCCTGGAGCGCCCATCGGCACTGCTGCGCCTTGCAAACGGGCAATGAGGGTTGTTTTTTCGAGACTGCCAGACCGTGCGTCCCACCGCGATGCCACCCAAGATTACCTTTTTTTCAGACACTTGCCCCAAGAGTTGCGGTCGCTGGGCGCGACTGGGACGAGTGAAGTTGAGTTTGGGGTTTCGAAAGCCGAAAAAGCGAAAGGGCAGCGCGCTCGGCGGCCGGCACCCGCGCAAGCCGCGCTTTGCGCGCGCCCCTCATCTTCCGTCCGAACGCGACGAAGTTCTGCGCAGCCGTGCCGAGGCTGAGGCCGCGATCGCGGAAGCGCGCAAATCCCACGAGCGCCTGCGCCAGGCCATCGACATCCTGCCGCAAGGCATCGTGTTTCTCGATGCCGAGGGCCGCTACGTCCTCTGGAACAAGCAATACGCGGAGATCTACAGCAAGACGGCCGATCTGTTCGAGGAAGGCGCGCGCCTCGAGGACACGCTGCGCATTGGCGTCGCCCGCGGCGACTATCCGGAAGCCGCCGGCCACGAGGAAGAATGGATCGCCGAGCGGCTGCAAAAGCTCTATCAGCCCGGCTCGCGCCACGAGCAGAAGCTGGCGGACGGCCGCGTCATCCTGATCGACGAGCGGCTGACCGACGACGGCGGCGTCGTCGGCCTGCGCGTCGACATCACCGAGTTGAAGCAGCGCGAGGCCTCGTTCCGCCTGCTGTTCGACGGCAATCCCGTCCCCATGATCGTCTGCGGACTCGACGACGAGCGCATCCTCGGCGTCAACGATGCCGCGGTCGCCCATTACGGCTACAGCCGCGCCGAGTTCGAGCAGCTGACGATCCGTTCCCTTCAGGCTTTCGACAGCGAGCCGCCCTGGACCGCCGATTCGGTCGGCGAGGAGCAGGCCGGACGCACCTGGAAGCACGTCAAGGCCGACGGCGCCCTGATCGACCTTGCGATCTATTCCCGCGAACTGACCTATGCCGAGCGGCCCGCGGTGCTGCTCGCGCTGATGGACATCACCGAGCGCAAGCGCGCCGAGGCGCGGCTCTCCTTCATGGCCCAGCATGACGGGCTGACCGGTCTGCCAAACCGCAATCTGCTGCGCCAGCAGGTCGACGAAATGCTGCTGCATACCAGGCGCAGCACCGACAAGGTCGCCCTGCTGATGCTGGGGCTCGACAATTTCAAGGCGGTCAACGACACGCTGGGACACGCGGTCGGCGACAAGCTGCTGCGCGGCGTCGGCAAGCGGCTGCGTTCGACCTTGCGCGAGGAGGACGCGCTGGCGCGGCTGAACTCGGACGAGTTCGCAATCGTGCAGAGCGGCCTGACGCGTCCCGAGGATGCGGTGCTGCTGGCCAAGCGCCTGCTCGAAGCCATCGCCGATCCCTATCTGCTCGACGGCCATTCCGTGGTGATCAGCGCCTCCATCGGCATCGCGATGGCGCCGGGCGACGGCGACGATTCCGAAAAGCTGCTCAAGAGCGCCGACATGGCGCTGTCGCGCGCCAAGCTGGATGCGCGCGGCTCGTTCGCGTTCTTCGAGGCGGCGCTCGATGCGAAAGCGCAGACCCGCCGCAAGATCGAGGTCGAGCTGCGCGACGCGATCCAGAACGACGTGCTCCGGCCGTACTACCAGCCGCTGATCGACCTCCAGAGCGGCCGCATCACCGGCTTCGAGGCGCTGGTGCGCTGGCCGCATGCCGAGCGCGGCATGGTCTCGCCGGCCGAGTTCATTCCGGTCGCGGAAGAAACCGGGCTGATCAATCCGCTCGGCGGCCTGATGCTGCGCCGGGCCTGTCATGATGCCGCGACCTGGCCGGACGACGTCCGCGTCGCCGTCAACCTGTCGCCGCTCCAGTTCCGCAGCGGCAATCTGCTTTCGGTGGTGACGGATGCGCTGAAGCATTCGGGCCTGCCGCCGCGGCGGCTCGAGCTCGAGATCACGGAGACGCTGCTGCTGGAGAAGAGCGCCCAGGTGCTGGCGACGTTGCATGCCCTGCGCGCGCTCGGCGTGCGCATCTCGATGGACGATTTCGGCACCGGCTATTCCAGCCTGAGCTATCTGCGCAGCTTCCCGTTCGACAAGATCAAGATCGACCAGTCCTTCGTGCGCGATCTCGGCGCCAATCGCGAGGCCCAGGCGATCATCCGCTCCATCGTCAGCCTCGGCAAAGGCCTCGGCGTCACCATCACCGCCGAAGGCGTCGAGACCGAAGCCGAGCTGAGCTGCCTCCGCGCCGAAGGCTGCGACGAAGGCCAGGGCTTTCTGTTCAGCAAGGCCCGGCCGAACGCCGAGATCATCAGCCTGCTCGCCGCGCAGCGCGGCATCGACGGAGTAGACGAGGACGCCGCGCTGGTGGCGTGATCGGTCGCTGGACCGGCGCTGCCCCCCGCTTGCGGGGTCCCTTACGCCGCCCGCAGCCCCGCCAAAAACGTGTCCACGCTCTTCATCAGCGCCGACGCATGCTCGCCAAGCTCACCCGAGGCCACCATCACATTCCCCGCCAGCTCCCGCGATTGGTCCGCCGCCTGGCTTGCGCCGGCGACATTGGCGGAGACGTCGGTGGTGCCGGCGGAGGCCTGCTGTACGCTGCGGGCGATCTCCCGCGTCGCCGAGCCCTGCTCTTCGACCGCGGCGGCAATGGTGGTGGCGATGCCGCTGATCTCGCGGATGGTGTCGCTGATGCCGGAGATTGCCGTGACGCAATTGCCGGTGGCGGCTTGGATCGCGGTGACTTGGCTTGCGATCTCGTCGGTAGCCTTTGCGGTCTGGCTGGCGAGCCCCTTTACTTCGGACGCAACCACCGCAAAGCCACGACCGGCCTCGCCGGCGCGCGCGGCCTCGATCGTGGCATTGAGCGCCAGCAAATTGGTCTGGCTCGCGATCTCGCTGATGAGACGCAACACGTCGCCGATGCGCTCGGCAGCCGTCGCAAGGCTCGTGACCATCTCCGTCGTCTCCGCGGCCTTCACAACCGCGCCGCTGGCAACCTGACTGGAATGGGTGACTTGACGGCCGATCTCGTTGACCGACGAGGCCAATTCTTCGGTCGCGGCCGCGACCGCGTTGACGCTGGTTGAGGCTTCTTCGGAGGCGGTTGCCGCCGCGGAGGCTCGCTGTGAGGTGCCGTTGACGCTGGACGTGATCTCTCCGGCGACGTTCTGCATGCCCTCGGTCGCCTTGGCGACCGCTGCGACCACGCCCTTGACGTCGGCCTCGAAACGATCCGCCATCCGGCGCTGCAGCACCTGCTTCTCGACCTCCGCTTTGGCTTTGTCGGCCTCCTGCGCCTCGCGCATCGCGACGGATTCGAGCATGTTGCGGCGAAACACGTCGACCGACTTGGCCATAGTGCCGAGCTCGTCGCGGCGTTCGCTGCCGGGAATTGTGACGCTTGTATCGCCGCTCGACAGACGGTTCATCACGGCTGTGATCGCGGTGAGCGGCCGCGACAGCCCGCGTCCGAGCAGGAATGCCAACAGGATGGCGGCGGCGAGGATCGCCACCGTGCCGAGGATCAGATGGCGCTCTGCGGCCGCGAAGGCGGCCTCGTATTCGGTCGTATCCTTGATGATCTCGACCACGCCGACCGGCGCGCCGGCATAGTTCTTGATCGGCCCGGCATAGACCGCGACCGGATGACCGTCGAGCTCGGCCTCGCGCTGCAGCGGCGCGCCGTCGATCGCGGCTCTCAACTCGTCTGGCTTTGCGACCGCGTTCTCGCCGAAGGTCGAGGACAGCTTGTTCAGATTATTGCCGTCGACGGAATAGACCGCGAGGTCGATCCCAAAGCGCTTCTTGGCGCGTTCGACGAATTCCTTGCCGAAGGCTGCGCCGACGTCGACGTTGGCGAGATTTTTTCCGTCCCGTACGATGGGCGTCATGCCAAAGATGCCGAGCGCCTCGCGGCCCGGCTCGACGCCGACGATCTGGCGGCCGGTCTTGAGCGCCTCGACCACGGTGGCGCGGCGCCCGGAGACGTCGTCGCCGAAGGACTTGGGCATGTGGACGCGGAAGAACGAGATCGCCGGCGGAACCTGGAAGGTGATCAGCGGGATGCCCTGCGCCTTCAGCGCCTTGTTGGCATCGCCGAGCAGGGTGGTCAGGCTGTCACGGTCGCCCCTGGCAATGGCGTCGCCGACCGGCGGCAGCGCCGCAATGACGGACGAGACCGCCAGCGCCGAACGCCCCTCGTAGTCGATCGCCGCGATCACGCTCTCATATTGCAGCTTGAGCTGCTGATCGAGCGCCATCTGCGTCAGTGCCCGCTGCTGGGTGATCGAAAAGCCGGAGAGGATGGCGCAGGCCACCGCGACAGTGAGCGCGATGGCGAGAACGAGGCGGGCCGCAATCGACTTGAGTTTGAACATCTGAAATTCCCAGGCATTTCCAAAACTTGCTTTGCGAAACGGTCCCAGAAATTGCTTAACAACAAGGCGGCTGGCCTCCGTGTTTCCACGGAAATCGCTACGGCCCGTTTGCATGACTCAATGCAGTGAACGCATGGGCAGAGCATGACCCGGCCGTTCGTCGTCACGAGAGACAAAGCGCCGCAGCGTCATTCGCTCTCGACTATCGGTATTCGGCAAGGGTCATCTTACCGGCATCCTCATAGTGCGTGTCGCGTGCCTGGATCTGCTGGGCGATGGCATGCATGTCGCGGAAGCGGCGCTCGATCGGATTGCTGCGGAACACGGCGGTCGCGCCGACCCTGGGCGGTGTCGACGCTCCTCGCAGCTTGATGGATGGTCCAGGTCGCGGCGAGACGTGCCGCGTTGCGCCTCACGGCGCCTTCTCCGGTCACGCAGGAGGAGCCGCCTTGCTACTCGAGCCTGCGCACAGTTGAAAGTTCAGTGACCGACAAGCGATACGGCCTCATGCCCCTCGGCAGGAGCGGTTTGGTTGGTCCGCACGAATACAAAACGGGATGCCACGGGGATCTGAGCGTCGGCGCGGCCATCCTGGCCGATGAGGATGAGTCCCGCGCCGCCATTGGCGACATTCAAGATGACGGGGGCGCCCTGCCAGGTCCTGATTGGCTCCATTCCGATGATGAGAAACTCACCGATCGGCTGGTCGAAATATTGAAGCCTCAGTTGTGGTCCCACTTCTGTAGCCGCAAGGCCGAAACCCAACTGTCTGGCCCGCGCATAAATGTCCGCCAGCAACGCCGTGTCGGTCCGAAAGCCCAGGTCGGCCGCCGACACCGTGAAAAGCTCTACGCTCGTTGTCTTGGCGCTGACGGTAAACGTCGGTCGCGCGAGAATTTCGCCGGCCGAGTTTCCGATGCCGCAACCTGCCGCATCCAAAGCGTTGCTGAGGGCGAAGAAGTTAGCAAACGTCCCGATCCTGATCGTCTTCCACACGGGGTGATCGACGGCGGATTTGATCGGGACTTGCGGCCCATCAGACGGCGCTTGCCTGAGCTTCAGGTGATTTCGTAGGGCGTCTCGCGCCGAGCATTGAGCCAGAGCTTCGCTCGCGAACAGGACAGTGCATGCGATGCAGACGATGGCAACAATGAGAATGCTAGGTTGATACCATCCCGGCGAATGGCGCCGTATGGCATGGCAACTGACTTTCTTGCCAGCTGTTCGGCCCATAATGGACCTCTCTTGCGCAAAGGCAGCGCACTATAAAAAATTCAGAATTATCACTTCCAAATGGTCGGCGCGGTCACAGCGGAAAGCTGTTGTTCTTGTAGCTATAGAAATTGGTCCGGCAAAATCTACAAAGGTTCAGCGGCGAAGACACCGGATGGCGAACTCAACATAGGTCAGCGTGCGTGCACTTTCGCAAACTGGTCGACGTCAGCGCTCCCCTGAAAGGATCATCTTACCGACATCCTCGTAATGCGTGTCGCGCGCCTGGATCTGCTGGGCGATGGCGTGCATGTCGCGAAACCGGCGCTCGAACGGATTGCTGCGGAATACGGCCGTGGCGCCGGCCATGTGATAGGCGGTGTCGACCACCTTGGCCGACTGGTGAATGGTCCAGGTCGCGGCGAGGCGAACCGAGCTCCGATGCGCCGCGCTGAAGGCGCCGGTCGCGCAGAGATCGCGCCACATCGCACTTGCCGTCGCATAGAGATAGGCGCGCGCGGCCCGCAGGTCGCCCTCGGTGCGGCCGATCAGGCCCTGGACCGCGGGGTTGTCGTGCATGGCGCTGGCCGCCAGCGACTGATGCTTGCCGCGCGCCAGCGCGATTGCGGCATCCAGCGTGGCGCGCGCCACGCCGAGCGACACCGCGGCAAAGCCGAGGCCGAAGGTCGAGCCGGTGCCGATCCTGTAAAGGGGACCCTGCTCGCGTAGCGCGGACGGCACGTCACGAAATGCCGTGAAGCGCTCGGGGACGAACAGGTCGGCGACCTCGTAGGAATCGGTGCCGGTGCCAGCGAGCCCGATCGCCTGCCAGACGTCGTGCAACACGGCGCTCGCGACCGGAAACAGGATGGTGCGCACCTCCGCCGAGCCGTCGGCATTTTTCCGCGGCGCGCCGTCCGCGCCGACGATGCGGACATGCGCGCCGAGCCAGCTCGCCTGCCGCGAGCCCGAGGCAAACTCCCAGCGCGCCGTGACGCGATAGCCGCCCTCGACGATGCGCGCCTCATGCGCGATCGCGCCCCAGGCGAGGATTCCCGGCGCCGTATTGAAGATCTCCTGCGCGGTGTCGTGGTCGAGCGAGGCCGCGATCATCGCACAGACCGTGCATTGACCAAGGCACCAGGCGGTGGAGGCATCCACTTTCGCGATCTCCTCCAGCATCTGCATGAAGGCTTCCGGCGGCGCTTCGACGCCGCCAAGGCTCTGCGGCAGCAGCGCGCGATAGAGCCCGTTCTCGATCAGCGCGTCGACGACGGCCGGCGTCAGCCGCCGCGACCGCTCGATCTCGTCAGCCTCGCCCGCGATCAGCGGCTGGATGGCGCGTGCCCGCTCGACGAGGCCAAATCCGGGAGTTGCGTTCATGCGCGTTTCCTCGCCCATTCTTGCTGTGAGCGGTAAGGAGGCAATGGTGGTCTATCTGGCGGGGAGGATCAAGCTGGTCCCACCGTCATTCCGGGCCGGCGCCAATTGGCGCGCTCCGGAATGACGGTTCGATCTCGCAAGCTCGCGCTGACGCGGGCGACATCACAGCTCGGGCAAAGCCGGCGGCGGCTTGCGTGCGTTGCTTGCTTGCTCGAAGGCATACGCCAGCCGCAGCAGCTTGTGCTCGCTCCAGGCGCGCCCTGCGAAAGTGACGCCGAGCGGATAGTCGGGCGTGTCTTTGCCGTCGTCTGTCCCCGAGACGAAGCCGCCAGGCACCATGACGCTGGGATACCCTGCCTTGGCGGCGATTGCGGCGCCATAGGCGCCGGGGAATAGCACCGCATCGAGCTCGTGCTGGTTCATATAGGCGTCCATGCCGCGCGTCCTGGCGGAGAGCAGGTCCATGGCACGTGCGGACTTGTATTCGGGCTCGCTGAGATCGCCCCTGGTCAAGTCAGCGGCGAGAAAGTGGTCCTGCCCGAATCGCAGCGCTTTGTCGGCGTTCGCTGCGTTGAAGGCCACGATGTCGGCCATGGTCTTGATGTCAGTGTTGGTCGCCCAATCCCTCAGGTAGAGATTGAGATCGTGCTTCAGCTCGTACAGAAAGACGACCGGCGGCCTTGCGACCGTGCCTTTGTGGGCGCTCAGCGGATTGCGGTTGAGCACGGCCATGGTCGTGCCCGGCCCACCGATCCAGCCAAGAGTTGGCATGCTGGCGCGCACGATGATGGCGCCGAGATCTTCCAGCACCTTGATCACCCCAGCCATCAGCTTGGCCGACTTGGCCGGCAGCTTGCCGTAATAGCAATCGTTCAGCGGGTCAGCGGGATCGCTCGGTACGCCGATGCGCGCGCCCTTCATCGCGTCGGTGACGAGGCCGGCGGTGTAGTCGGCCGGCCGCCGCTGCTCTTGCGTCGCTGGGTCGAGCGGGTCTTTGGCAGCCAGCACATTCAGCAGCATCGCCGCATCGCGCACCGTGCGCGTCATAGGCCCGGCGGTGTCCTGGCTGTGCGCGAGCGGCACGATGCCGGCACGGCTGATCAGCCCGACCGTCGGCTTCACGGTGACGAGTCCGTTCAGGCCGGCGGGAAACAGCAGCGAGCCCGAGGTTTCGGTGCCTATTGAGGCCGCGCACAGTCCGGCCGCCACCGCGACCGCCGAACCCGAGCTTGAGCCCCCTGGGGTCAGAACCGGGATGCCGTGCTCGTCCATCAGCCCTGGTGCGTAGGGGTTCTTCACCTGGCCGCCCAGCGATGAATAGCCCGAGGGCATGTCGATCGCGAGCATGTTGGCGAACTCCGTCAGGTTCGCCTTGCCCAGGATCACCGCGCCGGCGCGCCGCAGCAGCTTGACGATGGTGGCATCATCCCTGGCGCGCGCGCCCTCCAGCGCCAGCGAGCCCGCCGTGGTCGGTTGTTCGTCGCCCGTCGCGATATTGTCCTTCAGCAGGATCGGCACGCCCGCCAGCGGCCGCTGGGCCGACGGCCTCGTGCCGTCGAGCGTGCCCGCGAGCGCATCGGGATTGAGTGCGCGGACCGAGTTGAGTTTAGGCCCGTCGCGGTCATAGGCCGCGATGCGCGCGAGATAGAATTCGGCCAGCGCCCTCGCGGTGATCCGCCCGCCGGCCAAGGCATCGATGATGTCGCTCATCGGCGCGTGCGCGAGCATCTGCATGGTCAGCGCCGACGGCGTCCGTTCAGTCAGGCCAGATCCAGGAAGCTCGGACATTCGCGTTTCCTCGCCCCATTCTGCCGTGAGCGGTCAATCGCGCGATGGTGGTCTATTTGGCGAAGACGATCAAGGTGGTGTGCCGTCAATCCGGCAATCGCTGCGTGAAGTGCGGAATCAGAGATGATGGCGCGAGCTCGAAGAGCTCACGCCGGCCCCAAGAAACTATTGGCGCTGCTCGGATATTATCGTTTTCCAGAACAGCATGATACTCTTCCGAAACAGGCAGCGATTTTGGCCTCCAACCGGCAGCGGCAAATGTCCTCGTCTGATGCTCCGATGAAACGCAGTGACGCAGCCCGCCGAGGGCGGAGACAGACGAAGACCCTGCTGCTGATTTTAGCCATCGGATTTCTCGCTTTCGGTGCCGCTGCGGGTACATTGTATTACGCGCTGCGGCCGATAACTCTTCGGATTGCCGTCGGACCGCCGGGAAGCAACGATCACAAAGTGATCGAGGCGATGACCGAGGCCTTTGCCAACGAGAGCAGGACCGTGAGGCTGTCTCCGATCACGACCGCCGGGGCTGCCGAAGCTCTCGCTCTGCTCGGTGCCGGCAAGGCCGACCTTGCGGTGGGTCGCGGCGATCTGGAAATGCCGGCCGACGCGCAAACAGTCGTCATCTTGCGCAAGAACTTCGTCGTGCTGTGGTCTTCTTCGGGAGTTGCGGGCAAGGGCTCCAAGCGAAGGCCGGCGCCGAAAATCAAGGAGGTCGCCGATCTCGCGGGGCACAAGGTGGGGGTGATCGGCGCGACCCCGGCGAACGCCGCGTTGCTGAGAGTCATCCTGAGCGCCGCCGGTGTGGAGCCGGACAAGGTCACGGTCGCTCAATTCGGCACGGGCCAGCTTGAGGAGCTGGCGCGTGACCCGAGCCTCGACGCCTTCATGGCTGTCGGTCCGCTCGATAGCAAGATAACCGCCGACGCGATTGCCGCGACCGCCCGGACGCGTGGCGAGCCGAAATTTCTCGCGATCGACGCGTCGGAAGCCATCGCCCTGAAGCATCCTCGTTATGAATCGGAGGAAATTCCGCCAAGCATTTTCAATGCGAGTCCAGCCCGGCCGGATGACAAGGTTGAGACCGTCAGTGTCAGCCATTTGATCGTCGCGCGGAATGCCTTGTCCGAAACGACAGTGGCGGCGTTTTACCGCCAGCAATTCGCCCTCCGCCAGGCGATTGCCAGGCAGGTGCCTGGCGCTGCGCAGATCACCAAGCCGGACACCGAGAAAGAAGCCGAGCTGCCGGTTCACCGGGGAGCGGCGGCCGTGATCGACGGGACCGAGCGCACCTTCCTCGACAGATACGGCGACTATTTCTGGTTTGCGCTCCTGCTTCTCTCCGGCATCGGCTCGGCCGGCGCCTGGCTGCGTCAATATCTGAATCGGGATGAACGCGACGAGAACACTGGCCATCGCAACAGGATTCTGGCGCTGGTTTCCAAGGTGCGCACTGCGGAGTTCGACCACGAACTGTTGGCCATGCAGCAGGAGGTCGACGCCATCATCGTCGAAACACTTGGCTGCTACGATGACGGCGCCATCGAGGAGGAGGAACTGGCAGCCTTCGGCCTGGTGCTCGAACTGTTCGATCATGCCCTCAGCGAGAGGCGCGCAGCGTTGCAAATTCCTCCTTCGAACGTGCTCGCCGCGCGGCGGTAGCGATACTGGCTCTGGTTCCTGGAAAGGAACGGTCGGGCGCTCAAGGCGTTTGAGGTAGCGAAAGGACACTTGCATGA
Organism: Bradyrhizobium sp. Ken64; assembly: GCF_055807555.1. Classification (NCBI taxonomy): domain Bacteria; kingdom Pseudomonadati; phylum Pseudomonadota; class Alphaproteobacteria; order Hyphomicrobiales; family Nitrobacteraceae; genus Bradyrhizobium; species Bradyrhizobium sp. Ken64. The sequence continues at coordinate 64,984 of NZ_JBVVPA010000004.1, forward strand.
CCGAGAAATTCGATCCGGCACCGCCGGACAAGAACGCGGAAGATCTCAAGCGTGGCATCCGACGCGACAAGGCCAGGGACGACGAGCTGGACAAGGGCTTGAAGGATAGTTTCCCGGCGTCAGACCCGGTGAGCAGCACCCAGGCGTCCAAGGCGACGCCGGACGCATGAAAGGAGGGATAGACTATGGGCCTCGCAGCCTATGATATCGTTGGCACGGACGGTGCCTGGCACGTCGACCACGATGGCGAAATCCGGAACACTTACCAGACCAAGGAAGCCGCCTTCGAGGCGGCTGTGGCCGCGGCATCGCTCGCCATGCGGCAGGGTCACTCCGTCCGGCTGACGGTGCCGGAAAGCGAGAACGCCGTCGGCGCGGAAAATTCGGGCGGATGACCCTCAAGGGCATTCTGATTCTACACGGCCGCCAGCAAATGGGCGGGCGCAAACGGCTTGCGCAAAAAGGTCGTATTGGGCGGCAGCGGCGCCATCACCGTCCCCGACATCAGCACGATGTTCAGCCCCGGATGAGCACTGCGCGCGTACTCTGCGAGCTCGAGCCCGGTCATTCTTCCCGCGAGGTTGTGATCGGTGATGAGCGCCCGCAGCTCCCTGCCCGTGGACGCGACGATAAGCTCCGCCGCTTCCGCGGTGGCACATTCGACGACTTCGAACCCTTCGTCCTTGAGAAGGTCGGATAGAACTTCGCGCTGGAGCGAGTCGTCCTCGACCAGCAGCATGACGAAATTCGACATGCGGTCATTCCCCACTTATCGAATGTTAATGCGCGTCCTGGAAGATTGTTCGGTTGTGATGTCTTCGTTCGGCGCTCCTTGCGCCACGGCATGATCAGTCGAACATGTTGCATTCTCCTTGAGCTTTCGACGCAGGCGCCGAAGCGGGGACCGGACAGGAGCGGCAATGGCAATCGTCTTCATCACGGGCAGCACGGACGGTCTGGGCCGCGCGGCTGCCCAGTCTCTCCTCGAACAGGTCCTGCACGCACGATCGGCGGAACGCGCGGCGGCAATCGCCGGGCTTGAATCGAAATCCGCACGGGTCGTGATCGGCGACCTCAAAAGCGCCGCCCAGACCAGACATTTGGCAGATCAGGTCAACGCAATCGGACGAATGGACGCGGTCATCCACAACGCCGGGGTCTATACCGAGCGCAGCCGCGGCCCGACGCCCGAAGGCCACGCCTCCACTTTGGCGGTCAACACGCTCGCGCCCTATTTGCTCACCGCCCTGATGAAGCGCCCCGATCGCCTGGTGTATCTCAGCAGCGGACTTCATCGCGGCGGAGAGGGATCGCTAGGCGATCTCGACTGGACGAGGCGAACCTGGGATCCCGCCAAGGCGTACGCGGAGAGCAAGCTGCACATGGTCGCACTGGCCTTTGCCTTGGCGCGGCGTTGGCCGCAGGTGCTGAGCAACGCCGTCGATCCCGGCTGGGCGCGCACCAAAATGGGCGGTGCCGGAGCGCCGGTCGGCGTGGCCACCGGACAACGGACGCAGACCTGGCTGGCGGTGAGCGATGATCCCGCCGCCCTGGTCAGCGGTCGTTACTGGCATGACCTCCGCCAACAGGAGCCGGCGCACGAAGCGACCGATCCCGATTTTCAGGAAAGGCTTCTCGACAGACTGGGCGGGTTGACCGGGGTGACGCTGCCTCCGGCGTAGAAGCAATTCGCCTGATGCGCGCAGGATGGGTAGTGGCGGCCGTTCGCGCGAGATCGGTCGTCAAATCTGTCGAGATAGCGTCGGCAAAAGGTTCCTGCGCTGGATCGTTGTTGAGGCTGGCGAAGGGCAACACGATGAGAGAGAGGAGGCGCGATCTCGGGCCTGACTGTCGGTTGTGCCTGGATATTTTGAGCTTTCCGTTTTGCGTCAGCGCGGACCGTCTTTCAGACATTCCAGTATCCCGCAAGGCCGCCGACAATTGCGCCGATGGCGGCGACCGACGCCAGCACGCTGCCGACGAGCCTTAAACGACCTCTGATACTGCGGCCATCCAGCGGATCGCCGTTCGCCAACAGCGTTTGCAGAGGTAACCGCGATCGTAATCGCTGCCGCGGCTCCTGGTCGTCGATCCTCATCCTGCACAGCGCCGACGAAACGAAAGCCTTTTCGTGGAAATGTCTTGATAAGACGTTGTTGCTGACCGGAGTCACTGATCGCTCGTCGGACGGCGTTCAGCCGGGTCGTCACCGCCGCATCGGATACGATCCGGCCATTCCAAATCGCGTTGACGAGATCGTCTTTGCTGACGACGCGATCCCGGCTGCGGATCAGATGTGCGAGCACATCGAGAACCTGGGGGGCCGTCGGCACGACATCGGGTCCGCGCCGCAATTCGCGCCGCTCGGTGTCCAACGCGCAGTCCTCGAAGAACTAGCGCTCGGCACCAGTCCCAAGCCTGCCCTCTATTCTCCGAGGGTGCGGGAGCAGTTCTCTGCGGACAATAGGCCTTCGGCAGGAATAATGTAAGCAGCGAGCATCAGTCCGCCCGGTCAGGGTTGGCAGCGTCGTGCCTTTCTGCGAGGCCTGCCTCGCAAAGGGCTTGCGCGAAGACTGCGAAGTCGTCTTCTCGGCGAAACGGTGCCAGATTCCTGAGATTGGCATGCAGATCGGGATTGCGTTCGAGAGCTTGCAAGACGGATCGTTGTGCGCGGTCGAGCCGCCCTGCGAGTGTGTTGCTAGCCGCAGAAACGCAGGTCAGAAGCAGGAAATTGGCACGACCGCGCAAAGCGCTCCCAGCGCATGACGCAGACACATCATAGCGGCCCGCCAGAAAATGCGCATACGCCATGGCCCCCTGAGTATTGTAGTACATCGGCGGGTCGAGCGGGCTAAGCCTCATGGCATATGCAGCGTGTTCGAGGGCGAGGTCTGGCTCCCCTCGCCAAACCCTCAACCAGGCACTGGTGGACCATGCTTGTGCGAAGTTGGGGTTGCCAGCCAACGCCCGGTCCACGAAAGCCGCGGCGTCGTCGAACTGATGGGCTATAAAGGCCAGTGCATATCCGCCGACAGATAGTGCAAATGGATCATCTGTCCCCAGCTCTACCGCCCTCCAGGCTAGCCGCGTGGCTTCCGCAATTTCCTTTGCCGGATCGCTGATCCAGCCATTCGCCTTGCGCCGAACATAGCACCAGGCGGCCAAGCCATGGGCACAGGCCAGATGAGGGTCGAGTTCGATCGCCTTGCAAAATAGCTGCAGTGCCTCGGTGTTCGCGTCGTTGGACCAACGAACCTTCGCCATCCCACGCAGGTAATGGTCGTAGGCATCCAGACTGTCGGTAGGCTTGCGCCTTGCCCGTTTGATCTCCTCACGCTGCAGCTTCGGGGCAATCGCGCCGACGACACTGGCCGTCAGACTGTCCTGCAGATCGAACATATCCTCGATCGGCCCCTCGAAGCGGTCTGCCCAGAGATGTGCGCCAGTTTCGGCATCGATAAGCTGTCCCGCGATTCGAATTCGATTTCCGGCTTTACGCACGCTACCCTCGAGGACGTAGCGCACACCAAGCTCGCGACCAACCTGCTTTAAAGCAACGACCCGGCGCTTATACGCAAAACTCGAATTGCGCGCGATCACGAACAGCCAGCGAAAGCGAGAGAGAGCCATCGTGATTTCCTCCACGATGCCATCTGCGAAATACTCCTGTTCCGGATCGGAGCTGAGGCTGACGAAAGGGAGGACGGCAATAGAGGGCTTATCCGGGAGTGGGAGGGGCGCGGTCGCCGTTTCTGGCTGGTATTGGACGGCTGCCAAAGAATTTGGCGACGGTGCTTCCCGGACGGCTCCGACGAAACGGAAGCCCTTACGCGGGATCGTCTTGATCAGGCGTTGGGCTTGCCCGCAATCGCCAACTGCGGTCCGGGCGGCATTCATGCGGGTCGTAAGCGCAGCCTCCGATACAATACGCCCTTTCCAAATGGCGTTCATGAGGTCGTCTTTACTGACAACGCGCTCCCTGTTGCGGATCAAGTAATCGAGAATGTCGAAGACCTGTGGCGCAACGGGAACGACATCAGCCCCGCGATGCAGCTCGCGCCGATCCGTGTCGAACACGTGTTCATCAAAGAGATAGCGCAAATTGCCACTCCTGTAGACGACACTCCGCCGGATGAAGCTGCCTTCACCAGTTGGGACGTAAAGAATAAGCCGCCGGTAAGGAAAATGTAAGCTGCACGTCAAGCGTGCCCGGCCCAATCCTGACAGCCTGCCATCAGTAGAGGCATCGCTAAGGGATATCGCCGATGAGTGCCATCGATGGCGCTGCACGGGTGCGACGGACTGCCACACCCGTGCAGCGAGCTCCCAACTGTTTCCTGCGGGTCTGGAGCGCATGGGAGAAGCGCCGCAGACTGCTGAGGGCACAAATCGCTCTCTGTGCCCTCAGTGATCGGGAACTGATGGATCTCGGCGCGACGCGCGCCGGTATTGACTACATCGCCTTGCGGCAAGGAAGCGCAATGCCCGATCGTTCGACACACTGGCGCGTTGGCAACGCGCTTGCGATCTTGCTGCTTTTCAACTTGCTTGGCCTGATTTCCGCAGATCGCGCGGAGGCTCAATGCACCGCTCAACACGTCCTGCGGAGGCATCTGGCAGTCAAGTCAGCTCCGCCGGCTCTCGGATCGCCGATTCCGGTCGGCCACGCCGCAGATGTCCTGGTGTGGAAGACGATTCTGATCGGGACGTTCGCGGATACTTTCGCTCTTCGCAACGCGATGAGTGCAATGGGGTGCGGCGTCGGAAACTCGGCTACTGAAATACTGGCGCGACCGGCCTTTACATTGATCCGCAAGAAGGCGGAGGTTGCGCTCGTTGCTGTGTCCGTTGCCGAGCTGGGCTTTCAAGGCGAGACAACGTCGCTCCGGGCAATCTATGTGCGCGCGCAAGAGCTCGGTTTTGCCCTTGCGCCGTCCGAAATCGCGCCGCAGCTGAGACTCCAGTATTTGGACCAGCCGGTCGGTGAGTTTCTCATCATTGGGATGGAACCTGTCAGGACATGGGCGGGTGAAGCGGTTGTTCTGTCGGTGGCGAATGGCGGAGCAGGCCTCATCCTGATCGGCCAGGACGGCAGCGACGACACTCAGATATCTACGATGTCCCGCTTCGTGTTCGTGCGACCCGATACGTCCGTACCTGCGGAAGCTGCTGCGCTGGTCACCTTCGAAAGGAAAAGCCCGCGCGGAAACGCTCGGCTTGGTCAGGGAGACAGGCAATGATCACGCGCCGTGACGTATTATCGACCGCCGCTGCCGCGTTCGCGGCCACGTATCCTGTGCCGCGCGCGCTCGCACAGCCTCTTTCGAAAACCGTGCACATTCTGAACGGCTTCTCGCCCGGGTTCCAGGACGCCATGGCGCGGCTTGTGGCCGGACAGATGAGCGGCTATGCGGACACCATCGTGGTCGAGAACCGGCCAGGAGCAGGCGGTCGCATCGCAGTGGAGGCGGTGAAGAACGCCGATGCCGACGGATCGGCCATGCTGTTCGCGCCGCTCGGCTTCATGATGTTTTTTCCGCACGTCTACAAGACGCTGAGGTACCAGCCGCGTGATTTCACCCCGGTGTCGACCGTCGCCTCGACCCCGACATTGCTGACGGTCGGCCCGAAGGTACCGGGCGATGTCAAGACGCTGGCGGATTTCGTTGCCTGGTGCCGCGCCAATCCGAAGCTTGCCACCTATGGTACGCCGGGCGCCGGAACCACGCTGCATTTTCTCGGTGCGATGCTGGGCCGCAGCGCGGGCTTCGATTTTCTTCACGTACCCTATCAAGGCGCTGGCGCGATTCAGGATCTGGTCAAGGGCGTGATTGCAGCGACCGTCATGCCGATCGGCAGCTCGCTCGGACTTGTCCAGTCTGGAGATCTTCGCGCGCTGGCGACCACCGGGCCGCGCCGCTGTCCGTTCGTTCCGACGGTACCTACGGTCCGAGAAGCCGGATACCCGTCGCTCGAGGACCTCACATGGTTTGCGTTCTTCGTTCCGGTCAAGACGCCGGCGCCGATTGTCGATAAGCTCAATGCCGCGATCCAGGCGGCCGTGCGCACCGACGAGGTCAGGGCCGGCATGGCAAAGCTGGCCGTCGAGCCCGATGCGATCGCGATGGAAGACTTCACCCGGCTGATCGCATCGGAATCCGACCGGTGGAAGGCGATCGTACAGGAAACGGGGTTCGTCCCGTCCGATTGAGCGCGGCATTGACAGGAGGCACACATGAGCGGGCCGGTATCCGTGCTTGATCTAGTGCAGTCGCATCGCATAACCGCGGTGATCTATACTGCGGCGAGGCTCAATCTCGCCGAAGCCATCGGAGATGAGGCGAAACCGCTGGCCGAACTCGCCCGGCTGGTGTCCGCCGATGAAAGCGCGCTGCGCCGACTGCTCGTTGCCCTGACGACACTTGGCCTCTGCAGGCAGGTGGACCGGGATCGCTTTGCCATGACCGATCTCGGGCGGCAGCTCGATGAGACGGCCGACCCATCGTTCAAGGACTGGGTTCTCTTTGAGGGCGAGATGCTCGCGCAGTCCTGGAATGGATTGGTCGAATCGGTGCGCTCCGGGAAGAGCGCGGGCGAGTTGCGCGGCGATGGCGACGATCGCTATGCCGCGACAGCCAATGCGCCGGAACGGAATCGCGTGTTTAATGCTGCGATGGTCAGTCTCACCAGGACCATCGTTCCAAAGATCGTTCTAGCCCACGACTTCGCGGTCGCGCGCGTTGTCATGGATTTGGGTGGCGGCACCGGCGAATTGATCGGTGGCGTGCTCAAGCGCAACCCGCATCTTGAGGGCATTGCCTTCGACCTTGCGCGCTGCGAGGCGGGAGCGCGTGCGCATTTTGATCGGCTTGGCATCGCCGATCGCTGCCGGTTCGTCGCCGGCAGTTTCTTTGAACGGGTTCCGGGGGGCGCCGATACGATCCTGATGAAGAGTATCCTCCACAATTGGAAGGACGAGCGTTGCGAGGTCATTCTGCGCAACTGCCGGGACGCGCTGCCGGCCAGCGGCACGTTGATTGTGATCGAGCGGATCATGCCGGACCCTGTCACGACCGGGAGCCAGGACCGCTCCTGCGCAATGAGCGACCTCAATATGCTGAGGGGACCTGGCGGTTGCGAGCGGACGGAAGCCGCGTATCGCAGGCTGGCCATCCTGGCCGGCTTCGCCTTTGTCGGGACAAGCAGCATCGGCGCGTTCAGTCTGGTCCAATTCAGAAAGGTTTTGAATGCGCCAACTACCGCGTCTCAATGAGCCGCGTCGCGTTTTCGGCCCTGCCGATCACACCGCTTGCCACGATGGCATGATGCCAGTGTTTTGCCCGACGGGGCAAGCGAATTTCGCAAAATCGAAAAAGCGTAATGCTGACAAGGGGCCGTCTACTGTGCATGGGGTTGTTTTCGCACTTTTGTTGTCCGGCCTCAACATACCACGCCGAACCCATCCCCATCAGGCCCAAACGGCCTCAGCCCGCGCCTCAGCTGTCCACCTTCAGCGCGGCAATAAAAGCTTCCTGCGGGATGTCGACCTTGCCGAACTGCCGCATCTTCTTCTTGCCTTCCTTCTGCTTCTCCAGAAGTTTTCGTTTGCGGGTGATGTCGCCGCCGTAGCACTTTGCGGTGACGTCCTTGCGCAGCGCGCGCACCGTTTCGCGCGCGATCACCTTGCCGCCGATCGCTGCCTGGATCGGGATCTGGAACATGTGCGGCGGGATCAAATCCTTCATCTTCTCGACCATGGCGCGGCCGCGGCCTTCGGCGCGGGTGCGATGGACCAGCATCGAGAGCGCGTCGACGGGCTCGTTGTTGACGAGGATCTGCATCTTGACCAGATCGGCCGGCTTGTAGTCGGTGAGATGATAGTCGAACGAGGCGTAGCCCTTGGAGACCGACTTCAGGCGGTCGTAGAAGTCGAACACGACCTCGTTGAGCGGCAGATCGTATTTCACCATGGCGCGGGAGCCGACATAGGTCAGCTCCTTCTGCACGCCGCGGCGGTCCTGGCACAGCTTCAGCACGCTGCCGAGATATTCGTCGGGGGTGAGGATCGTGGCCTCGATCCAGGGCTCCTGGATCTCCGCGATCTTGACCACATCAGGCATGTCGACAGGATTGTGGATCGAGATTTCCTGGCCGTCGGTCAGGCTCATCTTGTAGATCACGCTCGGCGCGGTCGCGATCAGATTGAGATCGAATTCGCGCGACAGACGCTCCTGGATGATCTCCAGATGCAACAGCCCGAGGAAGCCGCAGCGGAAGCCGAAGCCGAGTGCGGCCGAGGTCTCCATCTCGTAGGAGAAGCTGGCATCGTTGAGGCGCAGCTTGCCCATCGCCGCGCGCAAGGTCTCGAAGTCGTCGGCGTCGGCGGGGAACAGGCCGCAGAACACCACGGGAATGGCCGGCTTGAAGCCCGCCAGCATCTCGGTCACCGGCTTCTTGTCGTCGGTGATGGTGTCGCCGACGCGGGTGTCGGCCACTTCCTTGATCGCGGCGGTGATGAAGCCGATCTCGCCGGGGCCGAGCTCGTCGACCTGCGTCATCTTCGGGGTGAAGAAGCCGACGCGCTCGATGTCATAGGCAGCACCGGTGCCCATCATGCGGACCCGGCTGCCCTTCTTCATGACGCCGTCGACGACGCGGATCAGCACCACCACGCCGAGATAGACGTCGTACCAGCTGTCGACCAGCAGCGCCTTCAGCGTCGCGTCGCGGTCGCCCTTCGGCGGCGGCAGGCGGGTGACGATCGCTTCCAGCACGTCGGGCACGCCGAGGCCGGTCTTGGCCGAGATCATCACGGACTCGGACGCGTCGATGCCGATGACGTCCTCGATCTGCTGCTTGACCTTCTCCGGCTCTGCGGCGGGAAGGTCGACCTTGTTCAGGACCGGAACGATCTCATGCCCCGCATCGAGCGCGTGGTAGACGTTGGCGAGTGTCTGTGCCTCGACGCCCTGGCTGGCATCCACCACCAGCAGGGAACCCTCGCAGGCCGCCAGCGACCGCGAGACTTCGTAGGCGAAGTCGACATGGCCGGGCGTGTCCATCAGGTTGAAGATGTAATCCTTGCCGTCCTTGGCGCGGTAGGCGAGGCGCACCGTCTGCGCCTTGATGGTGATGCCGCGCTCGCGCTCGATGTCCATGGAATCGAGCACCTGCTCCTTGCCCGCCATTTCACGGTCGGTGAGGCCGCCGGTCATCTGGATCAGGCGGTCGGCCAGCGTCGATTTGCCATGGTCGATATGGGCGACGATGGAGAAATTGCGGATGTTGGAAATGGGGACGGTCGTCATGGGCGCGGGATACCACTCACACCCCCGTGCGGCAACCATTCACTTGGTCCTGCTGCGCCCCCAGAAGGCGCGCCCGGCAGTGCGCCTGCGCGTCCGGGACGGGGCAGCCGGCCCTGCCTCCCGCGGGACCAGGAGGGTGGACGGCATCGATCCGCCAGCCGCTGCGATCTCCGGCCTCCCTGCCATCGATTTCAGCGACCGCCTCTGCTAGTTTTCCGGCTTTCTGTCATGGAAACAGGCAATGCATTGGAAGCGCCTTTCCGCTTTGCTGGTTGCGGCGTGTTTCGCCTTCCCGGCCGCTGCTGAAAAACGCGTGGCCCTCGTCATAGGCAATTCCGCCTACCAGAACGTGTCGCGGCTGGAAAATCCCAGGAATGACGCGCTGCTGGTGGCCGATACCTTGCATAGGCTCGGCTTCACGCTGGTCGGCGGCGGCGCCCAGGTCGAGCTGGACAAGGCAGGCTTCGACAATGCGGTCCAACGTTTCGGCAACCAGCTGATCGGCGCAGATGTCGCCCTGTTCTATTACGCCGGACACGGCATCCAGGTCCGCGGCACGAACTATCTCGTTCCGGTCTCGGCGAATCCGACGCGCGAGTCCGATGTGGATTTCCAAATGGTCGACGCCGCGCTGGTGCTGCGGCAGATGGACGGCGCAGGAACCAAGCTGAACATCGTCATTCTCGATGCATGCAGGAACAATCCGTTCGGTGGTCGCGGCCTCCGTGGCTCCGACGGAGGTTTGGCGCAAATCCGGGCGCCGGAGGGAACGCTGCTCTCCTACGCCACGCAACCGGGCAACGTCGCGCTCGACGGATCCGATGGGCACAGTCCCTACACGCGGGCGCTGGTCGAGACGATGCAGAGACCCGGGCTCGACGTGCTCCAGGCGTTCAATCAGGTGGGGCTCATTGTGAAGCGCTCGACCGGTAGCTCGCAGCAACCCTGGGTCTCCAGCTCGCCGATCGATGGATCATTCTACTTTTCAGGCGCGCCTGCAGTGCAGGTCGCGCCGGTCAACGTGCCGGCGACGGTGGCGTCGCCCCCTGCGAACCTTCCGCCTTCCACACCTCCGGTTGCGAGAACCCAATCGGATTTCCTTTTCCCGGATTCGGATAGCCGGCTGCTTGCCGACGGCGATTTGAAGACGCTGAGCAAGGAAGAGCTGCGCCTCGCCCGCAACGAAATCTTTGCGCGGCGAGGGCGCTACTTCAACTCGCCCGAACTGACGGCGAGGTTCAGCAAGTTCTCCTGGTATGTACCGCGCACTTGGGACCCGCCGCTGAACGCCATCGAGAAGGCAAATGTCGCCCTGATCGACCGCTATGAATCCGGCGGCCCGGTTCAAGGCAGCTTCATCTTTCCCGATTCAGATCGACGCCTACTCACGCCGGCGGATCTGCGCGGGCTGTCGAACGAGGAAATCCGTATCGCACGCAACGAGATCTACGCGCGGCGGGGGCGATATTTCGAGGCGGCAGATCTCAAGGCCCGTTTTGAACGCTTCCCGTGGTACGCTCCCAACACGTGGAATCCGAAACTCAATTCGATCGAGGAGACGAATGCCGCACTGCTCGATCAGGCCGGCAGGCGTCGATGACAATCGCATTGCGGGCAGCACAGATCGTCGTCGCCTTGGTGGCTGCGTCCGTGCCGGCGGACGCTCAAACCAGAACCGAACTTCTGGATCAGCTGGTGCGTGCCTATCCCGATTTCCTGACCGGCCACGATGGCAAGCAAATTTCGTGGCGCGATGGCACCAAGATGCCGGTGGACGATGGTGTCGACGACAAATCGTTTGACCAGCGGCTGCGCAATGCCTCGATCATCGACCAGCTCCGGTTGGCCTATCCCGTAGGGGCTTCTGCGCCGCCCGCGTTGAACGCCGATCCCGGCAGATTCCGGAACGAAGCGTTTTTCACGAAGATGTATGGCGACTGCCGTGCCGGAGCGGTGCAGCGGAATCTCGTGACCATCACCTGGTTGCCGCGATCATGGGGGAAGGCGGTCCAGGTGACGCGGATCAATGGCGTCGCGGATCGGCTCAAGGAGGTGTCGGCGGAAATCGACAAGCTCGAACCAGCGCTGAGGGCCGCAGCCTTTCCCATTGCCGGCGTGCTGTCGTGCCGGCCGGTCGCCGATACCGGTAAGATGAGCATGCATGGCTATGCCGTCGCGATCGATCTGAACCTGCGATATTCCGACTATTGGCTGTGGGCGGGCCGCGGAAAGTCGATCCCGTACAAGAACAGGATGCCGCAGGAGATCGTCGATATCTTCGAACGCCACGGGTTCATCTGGGGAGGCAAATGGTATCATTACGACACGATGCACTTTGAATATCGCCCGGAACTAATGGCCCGGTGATTCCGTATCGTTTCCGTGCTCCAGGCCGTCATTCATTCACGCCAAGCTGATTTCACTCAAGCGCGAAACGCGCTACCCAAGCGGCCATGTCTACAACCTCGATCCCCTCCACCCGGACACGCGCAAAAGCCCGGGTGAGTTTCAAGCGTTTCCGGGCCTGGCTGGTTGCCAGCGCCACCCGCCCCGAGGCGCGCCTGTGGCTGGTGATCCAGCTCGCCATCCTGCATGCGGTGCTCTGGACCTTCATCCTGATCAATCTCAAGGCCGCGCAGGACGTTCACATGGACGTCGCGGAAGCCTGGGGCTGGGGCCAGAAATTCCTCTGGGGCTATGGCAAGCACCCGCCGCTGTCGGGCTGGGTCGCCGGCCTCTGGTTCACACTGTTCCCGCCGACGGATTGGGCGACCTATGCGCTGGCGATGGCGACCGTCGGCACCGGTATGGTGATCTGCTGGCTCATCGCGCTGCGCGTCGTGGATGCGCGGCGCGCGTTCCTGGTCGTGGTGATGGTCGCGCTCTACCCGATCTTCAATTTCAAGGGTTTCAAGTACAATCCCGACCTGCTCCAGCTCGTCACCTTGCCACTCCTCGTGCTCGCTTATCTCAATGCGTTCGAGAAGCGGAGCTGGCAATCCGGAGTCTTGCTCGGCCTTGCCGGCGCGCTGGCGCTGATGACCAAATATTGGGTGCTGACCATGATCGGCGCCATCGGGCTTGCCGCGCTGATCCATCCGGAGCGAATGAGATTCCTGTCGTCGCCGGCGCCATGGGTTGCGATCGCGACGATGGCGGCGGCGATGATCCCGCACATCGTCTGGCTGGCGGACGCGCATTTCGTGCCGCTGACCTATGCCGGCGACACCTACAGCCTCGAGGACAGCGGCCAGGTGCATCAGCTCGTGGCCGGCTATGCCCTGCATAATGTCGCGCTGCTGGCATTGCCGGTGGCGCTGGCCGCGCTGGCGATGGCGCTGGTGCCGCCTTGGTTCAGGCTGCTCCTGCGTGCGCCCTTGCGCATCGTCACGCGGGCCTGGGCGCGCGGCGCGAATGCGAGCGTGAACCTTTCGCAGGCGCGCAACGTCTGGCTCATTCAGATCATCGTCGCGGTCGGCCCCGCGCTCGGCGCGCTGGCCTTCAGCATCTACATGAAGACCGATTGGGGCATCTCGCTGTTCTTTCTGGTGCCGCTCTCGCTGGTCGCGATCCCGGCGTTGCGGGTGCAGAGCGCTGCGCTGTTCAACATTGTCGCGATCTGGCTCGTGCTCAGCGTCGCCACGCTCATTGCCTCGCCCTGGATCGCCGCGCGCGAGATGGCGGCCAATGCGGGCAACACGGCGACCTATGGCGCGCGCTCGGATCTCGCGCGCGAGCTGACGCAGGCCTGGCACGCGCGCTTCGCCTCGCGCTGGGCGGTCGTCGCCGGCACCATGGAGTCGATCCAGCCGATGGTGTTCTACAGCCCGGATCATCCGGCCGCGTTCACGCCGCTCGAAGCCTGGGGGTCCGGGTTGATTTCGCCCGATGACGTCAAGCGATACGGCTTCATCGGCGTGTTCGATCCGGCCGACGGCCGCCTGCCGGCCTTCGAGAAATGGGTGTCCGAAGTTGCGCCGAATGCCGAGCGCATCGTGATGACGACGCGCCGTTTCACCCACGGCAAGGCCGGTCCGTCGATGAGCTGGAACATCTACATCGCGCCGCCGGGGAATTGATCGAGGCGACGCCGCCTAGATCCCTTCCTCGTTGAATTTGCTTTCAACGAGTTCGGTGATCGCCGCGAGCGCTGCTTCGGCATCATCGCCGGCAGCGGCGACCGTGATGGTGGTGCCCGGACCGGCGGCGAGCATCATCAGGCCCATGATCGAGGTGCCGCCGACGGTTTCGCCGCCGCGCGTCACCCAGACCTGCGCGCTGAAGCGCTCGACGGCCTGGACGAACTTCGCGGAGGCCCGCGCGTGCAGGCCGCGCTTGTTGATGATCAGAAGGTCCTTGGAGATCGCGCCCGCGGGCACGCCCGTCCCGGCTTGCGGCGCCTCGTCGCTCATTTGCCGGCGAGGACGCGGCTGGCGATGGTGACGTATTTGCGGCCGGCTTCCTGGGCCATCGCGATCGCGTCGGGGAGCGGACGCTCTTCGCGCACCTTGGCGAGCTTCACCAGCATGGGAAGGTTGATGCCCGCGAGCACCTCGACCTTCGGCCGGCTCATGCAGGATATTGCCAGGTTGGATGGCGTGCCGCCGAACATGTCGGTGAGGATCGCGACGCCATCGCCGGAATCGACGCGGTTAACCGCCTCGATGATGTCGCTTCGACAGAGATCGGAATCATCTTCGGCGCCGATCGTGATCGCTTCGATTTGCTTTTGTGGGCCCATGACATGTTCAAGCGCTGCCTTGAATTCGTCGGCAAGGCGCCCGTGGGTCACAAGTACTAGACCAATCATCGGAAAACTCCTCGCGGGCGCTTTTGGTGCACCGCACGAACGCGCCACTTTGACCATCCAGAGCCCCCGCGCAAGAGGGGATGTTGCGTATCTCCCTGAATCTAGACGGATGGATAAGGGGAGTTGCGCCGGTCTATTCGGTCGCGAGTGTGGGGTTCATATGGTTACCATTTCCCTTCAAACAATCGCCTGAAGGGTTAACGGAAGATGAACTCTTGGTAGTGGTCAAGGCCGCGACAACCAGAGGAAGGGGTGAATAGTCGCGGCCGATGGGGATTCGCGGTATTTCAACTCCTAAAATGCCTGTTTTCAGGGATTCGCCCGGCGGCAGCCGCTCCGCGTCCGCGGCGTCCAGATCGACCACGAGGCCGACGGTCGCATGCTCCACAAAGTCGCAGCGGCGGATTCCCAGCCCCCGGATCTCGATCAGGCCGGCCAGGATCGGGGCGGGGCGGACCTCAATTTCGCGGCCGACTGTCGCCAGATGGACACGGTCATCACCGACCAGAACGGCCCTTTCGAGCACGCCGCTACGTCCCGCCATGATCAAATCGAAGGCAAGGCGCGACTTGCCGGAGCCCGAGGGCCCGCGGATCAGCACCGCCAGATCTCCCACCTTGACCGCCGAGGCGTGAATGCTGGGGCCGCCGTCGCTCATAGCGCCGGCAGCCTCACCACGAAGCGCGCGCCGACCACGGTAGGCGCGCCGTCCTCGTCCGCCGGGCCGGGGCGGTTCTCGGCCCAGATGCGTCCGCCATGCGCGTCGACGATCTGCTTGGAGATCGACAGGCCGAGGCCGGAGTTCTGGCCAAAGCCCTGATGAGGTCGGTCGGTGTAGAAGCGCTCGAAGATGCGCTCCAGCGCGTCGTCGCGGATTCCGGGGCCGTCGTCGTCGATCACGATCTCGATCTCTCCGCGCACGCGGCGGCAGGTGAGGCGCACCTTGTTGCCGGGCTCGGAGAAGGACTGTGCGTTGGAGAGCAGGTTGGAGACGACCTGTCCGAGCCGCGAATCGTGGCCGGTCACGGCGAAATTGTCGGTCGTGCTGCGGCCCTCGAAACGCATTTCGACCGCGACGTCATGGCCGAGCTTGGTTTCATTGGCGACGGAGACGAGCGTCGTCAGCAGGCGGCGCAGGTCGACCGGGATGGCATCCTGGCGCTGCAGTTCGGCATCGAGACGGCTGGCATCGGAGATGTCCGAGATCAGCCGGTCGAGCCGCTTGACGTCATGCTCGATCACCTCGAGCAGGCGCGCGCGGCTGTTCTCGTTGCGCGCCAGCGGCAACGTCTCGACCGCGGAGCGCAAAGAGGTCAACGGGTTCTTCAATTCGTGCGCGACGTCGGCGGCGAACATCTCGATTGCTTCGATGCGGCTGTAGAGTGCACTGGTCATGTCGCGCAGCGCACCGGAAAGATGGCCGATCTCGTCGCGACGACGGGTGAAGTCGGGAATTTCGACCCGGGTCCTGATGCGGCGGCGGATCAGCTCGGCGCTGTCGGCGAGTCGGCGGACTGGACCTGCGATCGTGCTGGCGAGCAGCAGCGACAGCATGATCATGACCGCGGCGGCGACACCGCCCACCTTGAGGATGGCGAGGCGCTCGGCGGTGACCATCTGGTCGATGTCGTCGCCCTGCGTCGACAGCATCAGCGCGCCGTGGATGGCGCGCGAGCGCAGCACGGGGACCGCGACAGAGACGATCACCTCGCCGCGCGCATTGACCCGCACCATCGAGCGCTTCTGGCCCTGGAGCGCGTCGCCGACCTCCGCATAGCCATTGCCGTTCTCGGGGCCGAGCTCGCGATAGAGCGGCAGGTCGCCGCGATTGAGCCAAGTGCGGACCGCGACCATGCCGCGTTCGACCATGCCCGGCTTCTCGGCGGAGACCGACGGCAGGGGGAAGCGCACCACGGTATCGAGGCTGCGGCTGTCGACCAGCAGGCTGCCGTTGGGATCGTAGATGCGGGCGCGCGTCTTGGTCGGCGAGATCAGCGTGCGCAGCACCGGCGCCACGCGCTCCGGATTGATCGGAAAATCCAGCGGGGAATACTCGTCCGACCCGCCATAGGTCTCGCCGGGCTTGAGGTCGAGCAACCGGTCGGGGTCGATGGTGATGGCGTTGGTCTGCACCGTCGCGGAGGCCGCGATCGCGCCGGCGATGATCTCCGCCTGTACCAGCAGGCTCTGCGCGCGCGCGTCGATCAGGCCGGCGCGGAATTGCGACAGATAGAGGATGCTCGCCACCAGCGCGACTAGGCCGGCGAGGTTGAGCGAGACGATGCGGCGGGTCAGGCTCGAGAAGGACAGCGCGAAGAAGAACTGCCCGGCGCGCTTCAGCCAGTTCAGCGGACGCCAGCCCCGCACGGCCGGCTTGTCCTCGGCCAATTGATCCGGAGCGCCGCGGGCGGTGACGTCCTCGGCGTTCTGGTTCTCGTCAGGCTGCGTTCGGTCAAGCAATGCTCACGCCCGCGTTAGGACAGCTCGTGCGAAGGTCTCCGCATCCTAGAGCCATCCCGGTCCCGATGGAATCAGAACCGGCGATGCTCTCAGTCTTTGGTGGAGGCGCGCGCGCCTCAGGCTTCCTTGAAGCGGTAGCCGACGCCGTAGAGCGTCTCGATCATCTCGAACTCGTTATCGACGACCTTGAACTTTTTGCGCAGTCGCTTGATGTGGCTGTCGATGGTGCGGTCGTCGACATAGACCTGGTCGTCATAGGCGGCGTCCATCAGCGCGTTGCGGCTCTTCACCACGCCGGGCCGGGTCGCGAGCGCCTGCAGGATCAGGAATTCGGTGACGGTCAGCGTCACAGGCTCGTTTTTCCAGGTGCAGGTGTGCCGTTCAGGATCCATGCGCAGCAGGCCGCGGTCGAGCGCCTTGGCGTCGTTCTCCTTCGGCGTGACGGTCGGATCCTTCGGCGCCGAACGGCGCAGCACCGCCTTGACGCGCTCGACCAGCAGGCGCTGCGAGAACGGTTTGCGGATGAAGTCGTCGGCGCCCATCTTGAGGCCGAACAGCTCGTCGATCTCTTCGTCCTTGGAGGTCAGGAAGATCACGGGCAGGTCGGATTTCTGCCGCAGCCGGCGCAACGTCTCCATGCCGTCCATGCGCGGCATCTTGATGTCGAGGATGGCGAGATCGGGCTGGGTGGTGCGGAAACCGTCGAGCGCCGAGGCGCCGTCGGTATAGGTCATGATGCGGTAGCCTTCGGCCTCCAGCGCGATCGAGACGGATGTGAGAATGTTGCGGTCGTCGTCGACCAAAGCGATTGTGGGCATGAGCCTCTGCTTTCTGCTTTCCGTTTGGGTCGTGGCTTGAAACGGCAAGCAATCCACTGATGCGCCGCATACATGGGTGCCGATGTTGGCATTCGAACCTTGTCACCGAGCAATGCAAGCTAGGCTGAAGTGTGACCAAGTTCCACGAAACACGGCAGATTCGCCGCATCTCGACCCATAACCGGGCCCCGGTTTACCCGAAAAAAGGCCCTCCATGCAACCACCTGACCCGAGAAAGCCGATGCAACCGACCTCCGATTTCGACCCCGGAAAGCTCGCCAAATCGCTGCTGCGGCGGTCACGGCAGGGGGCATTGGCGACGTTGATGGCAGGCAGCGGCGATCCCTATTGCTCCCTGGTCAATCTGGCGAGTCATCCGGATGGCTCTCCGATCCTGCTGATCTCGGGATTGGCCGTGCACACCAGGAACATCCTGGCCGACAGCCGGGTGTCCCTGATGCTGGACGAGCGGGCGGCGGGCGATCCGCTGGAAGGCGCCCGAATCATGCTGTCCGGCCATGCCGAGCCGGACGATGCCGACAAGGATCTGCTCCAGCGACGGTATCTCAATGCCCATCCCTCGGCGGAAGCTTTTGTTTCCTTTAAGGATTTCTCCTTCTTCCGGATTCGACCCACGGGAACCCATCTGGTCGCCGGCTTCGGCCGGATCGTCGACCTCAAGCCGGACCAATTCCTCACGGACCTCACGGGGGCCGAGGACTTGCTGGCGGCGGAGGAGGGGGCGGTCGAGCACATGAATGCCGACCACCGCGACGCCATGGGCCTCTATGCAACAAAGCTGCTCGGCGCTGCCGCAGGCGACTGGCGCTGCACCGGCTGCGATCCGGAGGGCCTCGACATGCAGGACGGCCAGACCGCCTTGCGGTTGAATTTTCCGGAGCGCGTGGTTGATGGCACGGCGCTGCGCAAGATGCTGGTTCGCCTCGCCGGCGAAGCGCGCACCAGGATGGACGAGAGCGCAACAGATTGAACGCTGCTGCCCATCGCGGCGACCCAAGACCATAATTGGTCAAAAGGCGGCCGGCGAGAGCGTCATGGCAGAATGGAATAAACTAACGCTGGTTGCGGGTTTGACGCTCGCGATCACCGCATCGCTTGTCACGCCTGGCGTTGCCCAGAAAGGTCTCGCCGCGGAGAGCGCGCGGATCAACGCACTGATGAGCGCCGGCAGATATTCGGAAGCACTGCCCTTGGCGCAAGGCATGGTCGCGAGCCTGGAGAAGAGCGACACCGGTCGCGAACTCGCCGCCGCGCTGAACAACCTCGGCCAGGTTCATGCCGGTCAGGGCCACGACGATCTGGCCGAGCCGCTCTACAAGCGCGCCATCATGCTGATGGAAAGGTCGCTCGGTCTCGAAACCCCGTTGATTGGAGCCGAACTGAGCAATCTCGCCGCGCTCTACCAGCGGCAGAGCCGCTATGCCGAGGCCGAGCCGCTGTTCAAGCGCGCGCTCGCCGTTCGCGAGAAGGGATTGTCGCGCGAGCATCCCGATGTCGGCCAGTCGCTCAATAATCTCGCCACGCTCTACGTGAAACAGCAGCACTATGCCGACGCGGAACCGTTGTTTCAGCGGGCGCTCGCGATCTATCAGAAGGCCGGCGGCCCCGAGCATCCGGCGGTGGCCACGGTCCTGAACAATCTCGGCCAGGTCTATCGCGATCTCAACCGCGATTCGGATGCGGAAGCGCCGATCAAGCGCTCGCTCGCGATCCGGGAGAAGGTGCTGGGACCGGATCATCCCGACCTCGCGCGCTCGCTGAACAATCTCGCCGGCCTCTACGAGCACCAGCAGCGCTACGGCGACGCCGAGCCGCTCTATCGCCGTGCGCTGGTCATCCGCGAACGCGCGCTTGGGCCGGATCATCCTGAGGTCATGACCTCGACCAGCAATCTCGCTTATTTCCTCTACGTGGCCGGGCGCACCGCGGACGCATTGCCGTTCGCGGAATCAACGCTTCGGGGCGATCGCGCCCAGTTGCGCGTCGTGTTGCCGGTCCTGTTCGCCGCGCGCCAACAAGGTCTGCTGCCCAGCGACAAGGCGCTGGACGAAGCGCTCGCCGCGATCCAGCGCGGCACGCAATCCTCCGCCGCATCCGCCGTGAACAAGCTTGCGGTGCGGCTTGCCGCCGGCAGCGACCGGCTCGCGGAGCTGGTGCGCCGGGACCAGGATCTCGCGGCTGAGTCCGAGGCACTCGACAAGGCGATCGTCACCGCGGTGTCGAAGCAATCCGCGCAGCGCGATCTCGCAACCGAGCAGCGCAGCCGCGCGCGGATTGCAACGATTGCGAACGAGCGTGCGGGCTTGCAGAAGACGCTCGCGGTCGAGTTTCCCGACTACGCGTCGCTCTCCAATCCCCTGCCGTTGACGATAAAGGACATCCAGCTGCTGCTGTCGGCCGACGAGGCGATGGTGCTCTACTCCGTCGTCGACAAGCAGAGCTATGTCGTCGCGATCACGCGCGAGGGCGTCGATTGGAAGGCCATTTCGCTCGGCGCCGATGCGCTGACGCAGAAGGTGACGGCATTCCGCAAGGGACTCGACGTCGGCAAAGCGCGCGATGCCTCCGGCAAATCCGGATTGTTCGATCTCGCGCTCGCCAACGAACTCCATCTCGCGCTGCTTGGTCCGGTCGAGGCGTTGACAAAGGACAAGCGCAGCCTGCTGGTGGTGCCGTCGGCTGCGCTGACCGCATTGCCGTTTCATCTGCTGGTCACCGAGAAGCCGCAGGCTGCGATCCCGGACACGCTCGAAGGCTATCGCGGCGCCGCCTGGCTGCTGCGGCGTCAGGCCGTCTCGGTGCTGCCATCGGTCGTGAGCCTGAAATCGCTGCGCGCCTTCGCGCGCCGGGACCAGAGCGTGAAGCCGATGACCGGCTTCGGCGATCCCGTGTTCAATCCCGCACTGGAAGCGCCCGCCGAGCGACGCGCCGCGAGCGGCAAGGTCGCCGCGCGCAGCATCGCGACCATTGCCTATAGCGATTTCTGGCGCGGTGCCGGCGTCGATCGCGCGCGGCTTGCGCAGGCGCTGCCGCAACTGCCCGACACCGCCGATGAGTTGAACGCGGTGGCCAGGGATGTCGGGGCTTCCGCGGCCGATATTCATCTCGGCCGCGACGCCAGCGAGACGACGCTCAAGCAAGCAGCGCTTGCTCAATACGGCATCATCTACTTTGCCACCCACGGCCTCGTTGCCGGCGACATCAAGGGACTGGGTGAGCCCTCGCTCGCGCTCTCCATTCCCGATCAGCCCACGGAGCTCGACGACGGTCTGCTGACCGCAAGTGAAGTCGCCCAGCTCAAGCTCAATGCGGATTGGGTTGTGCTGTCGGCCTGCAACACCATCGCAGGCGATAAGCCCGGCGCCGAGGCCCTGTCGGGACTGGCGCGCTCGTTCTTCTACGCCGGTGCGCGCGCTCTCCTGGTCTCGCATTGGGCCGTGGATTCGGAAGCTGCCACCCGCTTGACCACATCGACTTTCGAGCTGCTCAAAAACGAACCAAAGATCGGGCGTGCTGAAGCCTTGCGCCGCGCGATGTTAACCTATGTTGACGACACCTCGTCACCGCGCAACGCCTATCCCGCGATGTGGGGGCCCTTCGCGCTCATCGGCGAAGGCGAGGTAAGATAGGGTGGGCTTGGAATTTACTTGAGACTGTCTTTCGCATTGTGCGTCGCAATAACCTTGGGAAACGCCGAAACGCACATTTGGTTGCGCGATCATTGTTGATTTTTTGATGCGCCTGCTCAGAGCTGACATGCGCGACGTTTGGCGCGGTCCTTGAATAAACCAAATCCTAAGGGATCAGCTTGGCAACGCCAGCGTTCATCAGTATTAGGTCGTTCCAACCGAGGCCGAACGGCCTGCAATCACGGTGACCGCGGCGGCGCCAAGCATGATCGCGCTGAGTGGGTTCTAGGAGGATTTTTCGTGCAAGAGACGGGCGTGCGCAACGGTGCCTTCGGCGCCGACAAATTCGGCTTAAAGAATCTCAAGCAGGTTCACTGGAACCTCGGTGCGCCGCAACTCTATCAATACTCGCTCTCCGCGGGCGAGGCGGTGCTGTCGGCCGATGGCGCGCTCTGCGCCGACACAGGCGAGTTCACCGGCCGCAGCCCCAAGGACAAATTCACGGTGCGTGACGCCACCACCGACAAGAAGATGTGGTGGGCCGGCAACCAGTCGATCACCGCAGAGCAGTTCGAGACGCTCTACCAGGACTTCCTCAAGCATGCCGAAGGCAAGTCGCTGTTCGCACAGGACCTCTATGGCGGCGCCGATCCGGCTTATCGCATCAAGACCCGCGTCTTCACCGAGCTCGCCTGGCACTCGCTGTTCATCCGCACGCTGCTGATCCGTCCCGAGGCGATCGAGCTCTCGGCGTTCGTGCCCGAGCTCACCATCATCGACATGCCGAGCTTCCGCGCCGATCCGAAGTGCCATGGCTGCAAGTCGGAGAACGTCGTCGCGATCGATTTCGCCCGCAAGATCGTGCTGATCGGCGGCTCTTACTATGCCGGCGAGATGAAGAAGTCGGTCTTCACCACGCTGAACTACTATCTGCCCGAGCGCGGCGTGATGCCGATGCATTGCTCGGCCAATGTCGGCGCCAAGGGCGATGCCGCAATCTTCTTCGGCCTCTCCGGCACCGGCAAGACCACGCTGTCAGCCGATCCGAACCGCACGCTGATCGGCGATGACGAGCACGGCTGGGGCCCGAACGGCGTCTTCAATTTCGAAGGCGGCTGCTACGCCAAGTGCATCAAGCTGTCGCAGGAAGCCGAGCCCGAGATCTACGCCGCCTCGACCCGCTTCGGTGCAGTGCTCGAGAATTGCGTGCTCGACGAAGACACCCGCGTGGTCGATTTCGACGACGGCTCCAAGACCGAGAACACGCGTTCGGCCTATCCGCTCGAATTCATCCCGAACGCCTCGCGCACCGGCCGCGCGCCGCAGCCCAAGAACGTGGTGATGCTCGCCGCCGACGCCTTTGGCGTGCTGCCGCCGATCGCCAAGCTCTCGCCGGCGCAGGCGATGTATCACTTCCTGTCGGGCTACACCGCGAAGGTCGCGGGCACCGAGCGCGGTCTCGGCAACGAGCCGCAGCCGGAATTCTCGACCTGCTTCGGTTCGCCCTTCCTGCCGCTCGACCCCAGCGTCTACGGCAACATGCTGCGCGACCTGATCGCCCAGCACAATGTCGATTGCTGGCTGGTCAACACCGGGTGGACCGGCGGCAAGTACGGCACCGGCTCGCGCATGCCGATCAAGGTGACGCGCGCGCTGCTCACCGCCGCGCTCGACGGCTCGCTTCGCAACGTCCAATTCCGCACCGACAAATATTTCGGCTTCGCGGTCCCGACCGCGCTGCCGGGCGTGCCGAGCGAGATCCTCAATCCGGTCAACACCTGGAAGGACAAGGACGAGTTCGACAAGACCGCCCGCGCGCTGGTCGGCATGTTCCAGAAGAACTTTGCCAAGTTCGAAGCCCAGGTCGACGCCGAGGTCCGCGCCGCCGCACCGGACGTGAAGCTCGCGGCGGAGTAAGGTTGTTCTGTCTTTGATCGCAAAAGGGCGGCCGCGAGGCCGCCCTTTTTGTTTGTGCGCGACTGCAAGCACATACTCGGTGTCGTCCCGGCGAAGGCCGGGACCCATACCGCGTGATCTATCGAGGGAGTGCGGTGCAGATACCGGCGAAGAGGACGTCACTACGAGCCTTCGCCAAACCAAGCCCTGTGGTTATGGGTCCCGGACTTCGCCGGGACGACGCTGGGATGATACTTCACGCCTTGAAATACGCGATCTGCGTGGTCGTCGCGAGCAGCCTTCCGTTCGGCGACCACAGCTCGGCGTTCTGGTCGGCGTAGCTCTTGTGCATGATCTTTGAATCTGCGGTCGCCAGCACGCGGGTGATGTCCTCGGCCGCGAGCTCTTCGCTGTCGGTGTGGAAATAGGTCGTCAGCGACACCGTGCCGAACGGCACCAGCTCGCGCCGCGCGTGGAAGATGCGGCCGAAGAAGGCGTCCGACATCGACATCAGCGACAGCATGTCGAGCTTGCGCGGCGTGCGGTCGGTGATCCAGATTTTCGAATAGGTGCCGGCGAGCTCGGACTTGGGCGGGCCGATCCGCATCTCGCCCTCGACGAAGCGGAATTCATACTGGTTGGCCCAGGACGCCGCGATCTTCGGGAACGGCATCGTCTCTTCGAACGGCTTTGCATCCGGATATTGCGCCACCCTGTGCTCCCAGGACGGCCGGCGTTCGGCGAATACGGCGGTGGCGAGCGTTGCGACCTCGCCGCCGCCTTGCGACAGTTCGACGCTCCAGTGCTGGCTGGAGCGGTTGGCCTTCACCAGCCGCACGTCTAGATCGAACGGCCCCTTCGCGATCGGCGCGCAGTAATTGACGGTGAGCGCCAGCGGATCGCCGGCACGTTCCGGATGCTCGATCAGCGCGCGCAGGATAGTCGCAGCCGTGACGCCGCCGAACGGGCCGACAAAGGCCCAGTAATCGTCGCTGGTGTGTCCCTGCCAGCTCGAGTCGCCGGCGGTGACGCGGGTGGCGTCGTCGAAAGGGTGCGGGAGTTTGGCGTGCATCGTTCAATCCGGCTTCCAATGACGGACGTCATATCACGTCCGCCGCCGGCTTGTGCAATTACCTCGTGGGTAACCGATTTCACCTCGCGGAAATTCAGCCCGCGACGTCGCGCAGGCCAGGCAGCAGCGGCGTGGTCGGATTGACCGGCACGTTCCAGATCTCCTCGGCATATTCGCGGATGGTGCGGTCGGACGAGAACCATGCCATGCGCGCGACGTTGAGGATCGAGGCGCGGGTCCAGGCCGGCGCCACCTGCCAGCGCGCATCGACGCTGCGCTGCGCCTCGTAATAGGAATCGAAGTCCGCGCTGACCATGTAATGGTCGAGATAACGCAGCGCGTGCGCGATCGATTCGAAGCGGCCGGGATCGCCGGGCGAGAACTCGCCGACACCGATCGCGTTGATGGCGCGCTGGAGCTTTGGCGAATTGCGGATCACGTCGGAGGCGTCCAGCCCCTGTTTGCGCCGGATCATCACGTCACCGGCTTCCATGCCGAAGATCGCGATGTTCTCCGCGCCGACATGGTCGCGGATCTCGATGTTGGCGCCGTCGAGCGTGCCGATGGTGAGGGCGCCGTTGAGCGACAGCTTCATGTTGCCGGTGCCGGAGGCTTCCATGCCGGCCGTCGAGATCTGCTCGGAGAGGTCGGCCGCGGGAATGATCACTTCGGCGAGGCTGACATTGTAGTCGGGCAGGAACACGACCTTGAGCTTGCCGCCGATGGCGGGGTCGTTGTTGACGACTTCCGCAACGTCGTTGATCAGCTTGATGATCAGCTTGGCGTAGCGGTAGCTCGCCGCGGCCTTGCCCGCAAAAATCTTCACCCGCGGCACCCAATTGCCGTTGGGATCGTCCTTGATCGCCTGGTACAGCGCGACGGTCTCGATGACGTTGAGGAGCTGGCGCTTGTATTCGTGGATGCGCTTGATCTGCACGTCGAACAGCGCGGTCGGATCGACCTTGATGCCGAGCCGCTCGCCGATCAGGCGCGCCAGCGCCGTCTTGTTGTGAAGCTTGACTGCGCGGAACCTCTTCTGGAATTCGACGTCGCTGGCGCGGGCTTCGATCAGGCTGAGCTGCGTCGGATCGTCGAGCACGGCATCGCCGCAGGTCTCGCGCAATAGATCGGTCAGCTTGGGGTTCGCCAGCATCAGCCAGCGGCGGAAGGTGATGCCGTTGGTCTTGTTGGTGATGCGGCCGGGATAGAGATGGTTGAGATCGTGGAACACGGTCTCGCGCATCAGGTCCGAATGCATCGCGGAGACGCCGTTGATGCGGTGCGAGCCGACGAAGGCGAGCTGACCCATGCGCACGCGCCGCCCGCTCCTCTCGTCGATCAGCGAGACCGAGGCGCGAAAGTCGATGTCGCCGGGGGCGCGCGCCTCTGCGAGCGCGAGATGCTGCACGTTGATGCGGTAGATGATCTCGAGATGCCGCGGCAACAGCCGTTCGAACAGCTCGACCGGCCAGGTCTCCAGCGCCTCGGGCAGCAGCGTGTGATTGGTGTAGGACAGCGTGGCGACCGTGATCTTCCAGGCCTCGTCCCAGCGGAAATTGTGATCGTCGATCAGGATCCGCATCAGCTCGGTGACGGCGAGGCTCGGATGGGTGTCGTTGAGCTGCACCGCGACCTTGCTCGACAGGCTGCGGAGCTGGCCGTCCGACGCAAGGTGCCGCTTGATCAGATCCTGCAGCGAAGCCGAGACGAAGAAATATTCCTGGCGCAGGCGCAGCTCGCGACCCGCCGGGCTCTCGTCGTTCGGGTAGAGGAATTTGCAGATGGCTTCGGCGCGCGACTGCTCGGCGCTGGCGCTGACATAATCGCCGGTGTTGAACGCATCGAGCTTCAACGGATCGGGCGAGCGCGCCGACCACAGCCGCAGCGCGTTAACGTGCTGGCCGCGCCAGCCGACGATCGGCGTGTCATAGGCCATCGCCTGCACGGTCTCGGACGGATGCCAGATCGCGCGATCGCGGCCCTTGTCTTCGACATGCTCGACACCGCCGCCGAAGCGAATGTCATAGATCACTTCGGGCCGCTGCAATTCCCAGGGGTTGCCGAAGCCCAGCCATTCGTCTGGATATTCCTGCTGCCAGCCCTGATTGATGATCTGGCGGAACAGGCCGTAATCATAGCGGATGCCGTAGCCGATCGCGGGGATCGACAGCGTCGCCATGCTTTCCATGAAGCAGGCGGCGAGACGGCCCAAGCCGCCATTGCCGAGCGCCGCGTCCGGCTCGCATTTGCGCAGCTCCGGCAAGGAGACGCCGAGATCGCCGAGCGCGACCTCGAAGATCTTCAGCAGCCCCATATTGTTCAGCGCGTCGCTGAACAGGCGGCCGATCAGGAATTCGAGCGAGAGATAGTAGACGCGCTTGCGCCCCGCATCGTAGCTGTGTTTCTCGGCCGTGAGCCAGCGATGCACGATGCGGTCGCGCAGCGCCAACGCGGCGGCCTGGTACCAGTCGTGCTTGGTCGCCATGCCCGCATCCTTGCCGATGGCAAGGCGCAGCTTCGCCAGGATCGCACCCTTGATCTCAGCCAGCGCGAGTTCGTCGATGGGCTGGTTGGGGGCGGGGAAATTGGGCTGGAACGATGAATCTTGCAAAGTCGTCACTTCCTGGTCGCGAGAACACTACTGACCCTACGCATCTTGCCTCTGTACCGGAACCATTGCTGGTGCGACCGTGCACTGCGCTGGCGTAAAATTATGCAAGGAACGGGCCGATTTGGGAACCCGGACGCATACGGGGAAACGTGGATTAGGTGCTAGAATGGCGGCCAATTCAGCCATCAGTGTGGAGGAGACGTCCATGAAAGCTCTGATGAGACCTGTGATGCGACGGCTGATCGAAATCGCCGCGGCCACCTTCCTCGTCGTCTGCATCACCGCCTCCAGCGCCGCCTTCGCCGCCGGCAAGATCGGCCGCAGCGCCGACGGCCTGAGCTGCGCCGTGTCGCTCCCGCAAAACGCATCGCCCGCCGCGCGCTGCGCCGCCATCAAGCGCCAATGCGGCGGCAAGTTTTATGCGAGCGCGTGTGGGGATAGGTTGATGTCGGCGATGTGAGGACGATCGCGCGCTACAAAAACGGTGTCGTCCCGGCGAAGGCTCCCACTCAAATGTCGTCCTGGCGAAAGCCAGGACCCATTACCCCGACTTCAGAGGAGGCCCGACCGGTCATTCCAGTCGGGATTCTCCTCCTCGATCAGCTTGATCTTCCAATCCCGCTTCCAGAACTTCAATTGCTTCTCGCGCGCGATAGCTTCCTGCGGAGTGGCAAATACTTCGACGTGCACCAGGCGGAAGATCTTGTATTTCAGAACGAACTTCGAACCCCGACCCGAACGGTGCAGCTCAAACCGCGCGCGGATGTCGTTGGTGATTCCGATATAGATCGTCCCGTGGTGGCGGCTTGCGAGGATGTAGACGAAGTAGCTGCTCATGGCCCAACCTCGCAAAAAGCAACGCTGACCGGGGTAATGGGTCCTGGCTTTCGCCAGAACGACGCTCTCATCCAACGCGCCGGCATCAGAACAAATTAAGAACACTTTAGCAAGTCTTTGATATATCATTGTGATTCGGCGTGTTGCCGACACAATATCTAGCGTCCGCCAGACTCTGCGAGGACTACATGTCCACCATTGCCTTCGATCAATTTGCCCTCACCAGGATCGCCGATTTCGCGCGCTCGCTGTCGCGGCTGCATCAGGCGGCGCGGCGCTACGCGGTCGACGACGACCAGTTCGACCGCGAGTTCAACGCGGTGTGCCAGTCGATCTGGGGCTACACCATCGACGACGTCAGCGACGATCTGTTTTCGTCGGAGGACCATCTGTTCCTCGACACGCTGGACGAAGCGCATGCGCGCATCTTCGCCGCGGAGCAGGGGTATGACCTCGTCGACGATCAGGGCATGCTCACCGACTGGTGGGGTTTTTGTTGGATGATCCTGGCCGAGAAGCGCGGCCTGCTCACGGCAGACAACCGCGCCGCCGCGCGCGCAGCGATCGAGGAGAAATATCTGGCGGCGCCGAACGTGATCGGCGTGATCATCGGAAGGTGATCCACCATCCTCCGTCATTGCGAGGAGCTCTTGCGACGAAGCAATCCAGAGTGCCTCCACGGAAGCAGACTGGATTGCTTCGCTTCGCTCGCAATGACGGCTTGCTACAGACGAGCCCGAGCTACTCCAGCCCAGCCCGCTTCGCCGGCTTCTGCGTTTTCGGCACCGTCACGTCGGGCAGAGTCTCGCGCACGATCTCCGCGGCGGAGCCATCCGCCGCCACCGTCTCGGCGCGCACCGGCGCCACCTTCATCTCGCCGAGTCGCGCGCGGACCTGCGCGGTGAGACCGGGATAGGAGGCGACGGGGGTGAAGTCCGCGGTCTGGTCGTTGCCGACGCGGATGCCGGTATAGGCGACGAGACCGTCGCTGGTGGCGATCACGTCGCCGGGTTTTAGCGACGAGTCCAGCGCCAGATCGACCGGAGCAAGTCCGACCGGCTCGCGGCCATTGCAGGTGCAGTCGGCGCGCAGCGCCTTGCGATAGGCGAACGCGTTCTCGCTGTCGGCATAGCGCTCGCCTGTCTGCGACGCGGCGCCGTCGATCGAGGAGCCGAAATAGATCTTGGTGGCGCTCGCAGGACAGAAGGCCTGACACATCTGCGCGGGCGAGGTGAGACCGCGCATCAGCGGAAAATATTTGCCGTCGCAGCTGCGCACGCAGAACGCCGGTCCCGAGCCGCCGGCCGCGGCCGAACGCGTCGGCGGCACGTATTGCGGGGATGCGGCATTCTGCTGGCCGGTGAAGGGGTCGGCGTAGGAGCTCGCCTGCTGCGGCACCTCACGCTGCGGCCGCTGCTGCTGCATTCCGCCGAAGAAGAAGTCGAACAGGCCTTCGGCCGAAACCGGGGCCGGAGCCGCAAGCAGCGGTGCTGCCAGTGTGGCGGCTACGAGCATCGCGCGACGCCGCCGGCGCGCATGGGACATGACTGTACGCAAACGCTTACTCCACCCGACGCTAACCAACCGGCCGGGACCATCAGGTCTCAGCACATGATTCACCATAAGGCGGGATGGTAAATGAGCGGTTGAGGGGGGAGGTCTTAGCGCGGACTCTCGTGCCCCGGACGCAGCGCAGCGCTCCTTGAGCGGTGCGCTGCAGAGCCGGGGCCTATGTCGATGGGGGAGCAAGGCCAGGTCCCGGTTCTGCGGCGCATCGTTACACGCTGCGCCGCGCCCGGGACACGAGAAGTATCAAGCCTTCAAGAACTCCGAGGCCCTGTACAGCGAGCGGAATGGCAGGCCGGCCGCGCCGAAGGTGTCGTCGGCGCCTTCCTCGCGGTCGACCATGGTCAGCACCAGCACCACTTCAGCGCCGGTCTCGCGCACCGCTTCCACCGCCTTCATCGCCGAGCCCCCGGTGGTGGTGACATCCTCCACGATCACGACGCGCTTGCCCTCCAGCGTCTCGCCCCTGGGCAGCCCCTCGATCGCGAGCTTCGCGCCATGCTCCTTCGGCTTCTTGCGCACGAAGAAGGCCGCGATGGGATGGCCCTTGATCCAGGAGATCTGCGCCAGCGCGCCGGCCAGCGGCACCGCGCCCATCTCGAGCCCGCCGATGAAATCGAGATTGTCGTCCTTCAGCGCCTCATAGGTCAGCTCGGCGAGCAGAGTCGCCCCCTCCGGGTCGAGCATGGTCGGCTTGAGGTTGAAATAGAAGTCGCTCTTGCGGCCCGACGCGAGCGTCACCTCGCCGCGGCCGAAGGAGCGCCGGCGGATGATCTCGAACAGGCGGGCGCGGGAGGCTGATTTAGACACGGCGGGCCCTCGGGAGCGTTTTTGGAAGTGGCGGAATTTATCCGCGACGGCCCCGACATTCCAGAGGGGGCTTCCCCCGTCAACAGGGATCGGCCATCCCGGCCCGCCGGTTGTGGGGGTGCAACGTTCTGGAGTAGGTGGATGCCGGATATCCCCGGGAAGGAAATGCGAATAATGACCATCGAGCTGCACACCTGGAACACGCCGAACGGCCGCAAGATCTCGGTTGCGCTGGAGGAGATGGGGCTGCCCTACAAGGTGATCCCGGTGAATATCAGCAAGGGCGAACAGATGGCGCCGGAGTTCCTGAAACTCTCGCCCAACAACAAGATCCCCGCGATCCTCGATCCCGAGGGGCCGGACGGCAAGCCCGTCAGCATCTTCGAGTCGGGCGCGATCCTGCTTTATCTCAGCGAAAAGACCGGCAAATTCCTGCCGAAATCGCTTTCGGGCCGCATCCCCGTCTATGAATGGCTGATGTGGCAGATGGGCGGTTTCGGGCCGATGCCGGGCCAGGTGCACCATTTCATCGCGCTCGAGAACGAGCAGGACCGCGCCTACGGCCTCAAGCGCTACATGGCGGAGACGCGCCGGCTCTACGGCGTCCTCGACCGCCGGCTGGAGGCCCGCGACTTCGTCGCCGGCGAGCTCTCGGTTGCTGATTTTGCCATCCTGGGCTGGGCCTGGCGTCACCCTCGCCACAAGGTTGACCTAACTGACTTTCCCAATGTGAAGCGCTGGTACGAGGCCCTGATGGCACGCCCGGCGGTGAAGCGGGGCATGGAGGCGAAGCTGGATTAGTTTCTCAGCTTCCGCATCGCGTGCCCCGGACGCAGTGCAGCGCGCAAGCGGTGCACTGCAGAGCCGGGGCCCATGCGGCGACGACACTGGGTCCCGGCTCTGCGCAGCACCGCAAGAGCGCTGCAGCGCGTCCGGGACACGAGCGCGTGGTTCGCGGCGTCGGCTACACCTTCCGCGCCTCGACCGCCATCCGCACCGCAAGCCCCGCCAGCACCGTGCCCATCAGCCAGCGCTGCACCAGCATCCAGCTTGGCCGGCTTGCGAGAAACAGCGCGATCGATCCTGCCGCGAGCGCGATCATGGCGTTCACGCTGACGCTGATCGCGATCTGGATCGCGCCGAGCACCACAGACTGCGCCAGCAGGCTGCCGGCGGCGGGATCGATGAACTGCGGCAGCAGCGCGAGGTAAAGCATTGCGATCTTCGGGTTGAGCAGATTGGTGACGAAGCCCATTGCGAACAATTTGCGCGGGCTGTCGATCGCAAGCTGCTTCACCTGGAACGGCGAGCGCCCGCCCGGCTTCACCGCCTGCCAAGCCAGCCACAATAGATAACCGGCGCCGGCAAAGCGCAGCGCGTCGTAGGCGAAGGGAACGGCGAGCAGCAGCGCCGTGATGCCGAACGCAGCGCACAGCATGTAGAACACGAAGCCGAGGGCCACGCCGCCGAGCGAGACGATGCCCGCCACTGGGCCCTGCGTGATCGAACGCGAGATCAGGTAGATCATGTTCGGCCCGGGCGTGAGCACGAGGCCGAGGCAGACGAGGGCGAAGCCGAGCAGGGCGGAGGTGTGGGGCATAGCTGAACCGGCGCGGGAGATGGCACGATCTTAGTATGCGAGGCCTCGCCGTGCCATCGCACAATTGCACGGAGGACAATTCGATTCGCCGCCGCGCGCTCGGTGCGCTCCCTCGCCCCGTTCTTACGGGGAGAGGGTTGGGGTGAGGGGCTCTCTCCACACATGAGATGGCCGTGGTACCTGTACCCCCTCACCCGGATCGCAAGAGCGATCCGACCTCTCCCCGCAAGCGGGGTGAGGTAAGAAAAAAATCAATGCGCCTCGTCCCAATTGTTCGCCGCGCGTGCATCGACGTGCAGCGGCACCGAGAGCAGCACGGCCGGGAACGGCGCGTCCTGCATCACGTGCTGCACGACGGGGAGCGTGGCCTCGACCTCCGCGTCCGGCACCTCGAAGATCAATTCGTCATGCACCTGCAGCAGCATCTGCGCAGACAGTTTCTTCAGGACCAGGGCGTCCTCCATCCGCGTCATGGCGCGGCGGATGATGTCGGCGGCGGTGCCCTGGAGCCGGGCGTTGATCGCGGCGCGCTCGTTGAAGGCGCGCACCGAGGCGTTCGAGGCCTTGATGTCGGGATAGTACATCTTCCGTCCGAACAGCGTGGTGACGTAGCCGTGGTTCCGGCAGAAGTCGCGCGTCTCGTCCATGTAGGCGCGGATGCCGGGGAAGCGCTCGAAGTATTTCTTGATGTAGGCGGAGGCCTCTTCGCGCGCGATGCCGAGCTGGTTGGCGAGGCCGAACGCCGAAATGCCGTAGATGATGCCGAAATTGATCGCCTTGGCGCGGCGCCGGATTTCGCTCGGCATGCCCTTGATGGGCACGCCGAACATTTCCGATGCCGTCATGGCGTGAATGTCGAGGCCATCGCGGAAGGCCTGCTGCAGCACCGGGATGTCGGCGATCTCGGCGAGCAGCCGTAGCTCGATCTGCGAATAGTCGGCGGAGACCAGCTTGTGCCCCGGCGTTGCGATGAAGGCGCGGCGGATTTTTCTGCCGTCCTCGGTGCGCACCGGAATGTTCTGCAAATTCGGCTCGTTCGACGACAGCCGGCCCGTCGTGGTGGCGGCCAGTGCGTAGGTCGTGTGGACGCGGTGGGTCTGGGCATTCACGTAGGTCGGCAGCGCATCGGTGTAAGTCGATTTGAGCTTCGAGACCTGGCGCCACTCCAGAATTTTCTTCGGGAGGTCGTGGCCCTGCTCGGCGAGCTCGTCGAGCACCTGAGCGGTGGTGGACCACGCGCCGGTCTTGGTCTTGGTTCCGCCGGACAGTCCCATCTTGCCGAACAGGATGTCGCCGATCTGCTTCGGGCTGCCGACATTGACCGGCTCGCCCGCGATCTGCTGGATCTCGGCCTCGACGCGCGCCGCGGTCTGGGCGAAGTCGCCGGAGAGGCGCGACAGCACCTGGCGGTCGATCGAGATGCCGCGCCGCTCCATCCGCGCGAGCACCGATACCAGGGGCCGTTCCAGCGTCTCGTAGACTGTGGTCATGTGCTCGGCGACGAGGCGTGGCTTCAGCACGCGCCAGACGCGCAAGGTCACGTCGGCGCCTTCCGCCGATAGCGGCGCGGCCTTGTCGACCGGCACCTGGTCGAACGTGATCTTGCCCTTGCCGCTGCCGAGCAGCTCGCCCTCCTTGAGCATGGCGTGGCCGAACCAGCGCTCGGACAGCTGCTCTAGCGCGTGCGAGCCGCGGCCGGCGTCGAGCACGTAGGAGATCAGCTGCGCATCGTCGGTGTTGCGCAGTGTGATGCCGTGCTGCGCCAGCATCACCGCGGTGAATTTGACGTCGAAGCCGATCTTGAGAATGCCTGGTGATTCCAGTACCGGCCGCAGCGCCTCGATCGCCTCGGCATGCTTGACCTGGTCGGGCGCGAGGCCCGCGTCGAACAGGCCGGCACCGCCACCGGACTGCTTGTGCGCCAGCGGCACGTAACACGCATCGTTGGGCGCCAGTGCGAGCGCGATGCCGCAGAGATCGGCCTGCATCGGGTCGATCGAGTTTCCCCGGATTTCGACCGCGACATGGCCGGCATCATGGATGCGCGCGATGAACGCGTTCAATTCCGCGAGCGTCTTGATGGCCTGGTACTTGCTGCGATCGACCGGAAGCTTGCGCAAAGCCTCTTCGCGTGCGGCGGCGAGAGAAATCGGCGCGCCCTTCGGGCTCGCGGCCTTGTCCTCCTTGCTCGCCGATGCATTGCGCTGGCCGGCCGCAATTTGCGCCGGCGCGCCGGTTCCCGCGGCCGGCACGACGTCCGAAGGCGGCAGCGGCGAGAAGACGCTGGCACCGCTGGCATAGCCCGGATCGGCATCGACGTTGGCCGGATCGATCTGCGAGAACTCAGCGACGCGGCGCGTCAGCGTGGAAAATTCCATCGCCTTCAGGAAAGCGATCAGCTTGCGCGCATCGGGTTCGTGGACGGCGAGATCGTCCAGCGGGACTTCGAGGTCGACCTTATCGTCGAGCAAGACGAGCTGCCGCGAGATGCGCGCCTTCTCGGCGTTCTCGATCAGCGCCTCGCGCCGCTTCGGCTGCTTGATCTCGGTGGCGCGGAACAGCAGCTGCTCGAGATCGCCATATTCAACGATCAACTGCGCGGCGGTCTTGATGCCGATGCCGGGCACGCCAGGAACGTTGTCGGTGGAATCGCCGGCCAGCGCCTGCACTTCCACCACCTTCACCGGCGGCACACCAAACTTCTCGATCACCTCGGGGATGCCGATGCGACGGTCCTTCATGGTGTCGTACATGGTGACGCAATCGGTGACGAGCTGCATCAGGTCCTTGTCGGAGGACACGATTGTCGCGCTCGCGCCGCGCTCGCAGGCTTGCCGCACATAGGTCGCTATCAGATCGTCGGCCTCGAAGCCGACCTGTTCCAGGCAGGGCAGGTCGAAGGCGCGCACCGCCTCGCGGATCAGCGCGAATTGCGGGATCAGATCGTCCGGGGCCGGCGCCCGGTGCGCTTTGTACTCAGGATAGATCTTGTTGCGGAAGGTGATTTCCGACTTGTCGAAGATGATCGCCAGATGCGTCGGCCGGTTGTCCTCGGGCATCTCGCGCAACAGCTTCCACAGCATGTTGCAGAAACCGAGCACGGCATTGACCTGCAAGCCGTCGGACTTGCGGTTCATCGGCGGCAGCGCGTGATAGGCGCGGAAGATGTAGCCGGAACCGTCGACCAGGAAGACATGGTCGCCCTTGCCGGCCGCTTTCGCGGCGACGGGCTTGGCAGCAGCTGTCGCCGCAGCGGGCTTGGTTTCGGCGGCCTTGGGCGCGGCAGCCTTGGTGTCAGCTTGGGCGGTGGTCTTTGGGGAGCTCTTGGGCATGGCCGCAATGTATGAATTTTTGCGGGATTTGACAGCCTCGGGAGGTGGATTTTTGGCTTGCGGACGCCGCTATCCCCACTGTCATTCCCCGCATCCCGTCGCTGTCATTCCCCGCGAAAGCGGGGAATCCAGTACGCCGCGGCTTTCCGGCTGAATCACTGACGTCTCGGCGTACTGGGTCGCCCGGTCGAGCCGGGCGACGACAGCGTGCTATTCCGCCGCCTGCAGCACCGGCCCTGTCTTCTTCGGCGCGATCCAGAACGCATCGGGCCGCTCGAACAGGAAATTGCCGCCAAGGCGCAGTGCGACCTGCCAGATCGCGAGCGAGCCGATCACGCCGGCGATGGTCACGATCAGCGATACCGCACCGATGTCGGGAATGATGCCCGTGCGCAATAGCAGCGTCCGTGTCGCGGCCATCGGCAGGAAGAAGGCGAGATAGATCACGATCGAATGCTCGCCGCAGAAGCGGAAGACATTCAGCCATTGCACGCGCGCGAGCAGCGTGCCCATCGTGATGATGGCGCAGGCGCCGGCGAAGCCGAGCACGAGCGATACGAATTTCCATTCGCTGGCCCCGTGCGCAACGAGGCCGGCATTGACCAGCGCCCATGTCGCGAGCGCTGTGAGCGCCCATGCAGGATGATTGCGCGCGCGGTCCGACAGCGCGAACACGTAGGGCGCGAACAGATAGCCCGAATAGAAATAGACGAAGCGTGCGCAGAACTCGTCAATCGCGGTCCATCCGGTTGCGACACGCGCCGTCTCCAGTGCGGCCGCGATGAGCCAGATCGCGGGCGGAGGGACCAGCCGTGTCAGTTTTGTGACGACGAAGAAGATCGGCAGGAGATAGATGAACCACAGCGTGCCGAACGGCTCGACGAAAGATTCCAGATAGAGCAAGCCGGCGTCGCGCCAGCTCGTTTCCGCCGCGAATGCAGGGGCCTTGAAGCCGAACTGGATTGTCACCCAGACGACATAGAAATAGGCGAAATGCACCACCTTGCGGTCGAGATAGGTTCGCCAGTCCCGGTCGATCACCAGTGATAGGAACAGGCCTGAAATCAGGAAGAAATCCGGCATCCGGAACGGCTTTGCGAAGGCCACCAGAACATGCATGAAGCCGGTCTCTCCTGCGGCAAGCTCGACCCCCAGCACCGAATGCATCATCACGACCATGACGATGCAGATGCCCTTGGCGTAATCGACCCAATCGACACGCGCAGCCGCGGGGGCCTTGAGTCCCCCGCTCGCGGCGATTGTGCCTGATGGTGCCATGGTGTCTCTTTTTGAGGCGTGTTCCGCCAGGATCTGCGTGAACGCGGGGCAGTTTGCCGCCTTGCTGCTTACGATTTCTTTACCGGTACAAGTGCTGTGCCGTTTTTTGTACGCGGGCTGTTCCCTCACCCCGGTAAAATGCTAAACCGCCTTGGAATTGCGGTTTCGTTAACCAAGCCAAACAGGGTTTTTCATGCGCATTGCTATGATCGGCACGGGCTATGTGGGACTGGTGTCCGGAGCCTGCTTTGCGGATTTCGGTCACGACGTCGTCTGCGTCGACAAGGACGAGAAAAAAATCGCGGCCCTTCATCGCGGCGAGATCCCGATCTACGAGCCCGGGCTCGAAGAGCTGGTTGCGACCAACGTCAAGGCCAAGCGGCTGGAGTTCACCACCGATTTGTCCAAGCCGGTGGCGGATGCCGACGCTGTCTTCATCGCGGTCGGTACGCCGTCGCGACGCGGCGACGGCCACGCCGATCTGTCCTACGTCTATGCGGCTGCGAAAGAGATCGCGCAGTCGCTGTCCGGCTTCACCGTCGTGGTGACGAAGTCGACCGTGCCGGTCGGCACCGGCGACGAGGTCGAGCGCATCATCCGCGAGACCAACCCCAAAGCCGACGTCGTCGTCGCCTCGAATCCCGAATTCCTGCGCGAGGGCGCGGCGATCCGCGACTTCAAATTCCCCGACCGCATCGTCGTCGGCACCTCCGACGAGCGCGGCCGCAAGGTGATGAGCGACATCTATCGGCCGCTGTCGCTGAACCAGGCACCGTTGATGTTCACGGAACGCCGCACCGCCGAGATGATCAAATACGCCGCCAACGCCTTCCTCGCGACCAAGATCACCTTCATCAACGAGATCGCGGACCTTTCGGAAAAGGTGGGGGCCAACGTGCAGGAGGTCGCGCGCGGCATTGGCCTGGACAACCGTATCGGCACCAAGTTCCTGCATGCCGGCCCGGGCTTCGGCGGCTCGTGCTTTCCGAAGGACACCAAGGCGCTGATCAAGATCGCGCAGGACTACGATGTGAGCCTTCGCATCGTCGAATCCGTGCTCGCGGTCAACGAGAACCGCAAGCGCGCGATGGCGCGAAAAGTGAGCCAGGCGCTCGGCGGCTCGCTGCGCGGCAAGACCGTCGCCGTGCTCGGCCTCACCTTCAAGCCGGATACCGACGACATGCGCGATGCGCCGTCGATCCCGCTGGTCACGGGCCTGATCGACATGGGCGCGAAGGTGAAGGCCTTCGATCCCGTCGGCATGGAGCAGGCCAAGGGTGAGCTGCCCAGCATCACCTATTGCGAGGATGCCTATTCCTGCGCGGAAGGCGCCGATGCGATCGTGATCGTCACCGAATGGGTCCAGTTCCGCGCGCTCGACCTCGACCGGCTGAAAGCGACCATGGCGCAGCCCGTCATCGTCGACTTGCGCAACATCTACCGCCCCGAGGAGATGGCTGCGGCCGGCTTCGTCTATGAGAGCGTTGGACGGCCGCCGGTGCAGGGCTAGCGATCCAACGTCGCAACGATTCCGTCATGGCCGGGCTTGTCCCGGCCATCCACGTCTGTTTTCTAGTGTGACGACGTGGATGCCCGGCGGCTTCCGTGCGCAGACGCGCCTCGCGCTCTTGCCCGGGCATGACGAATGGACAGGCCTTGCCCCGCAGTTTCGACACGCCCCTCCCGATCGATGCCGTGCTCGACGACCTCTCGCGCACGCTGGAGGCGCATCATGCCGCCGTGCTGGTCGCGCCCCCGGGCGCCGGCAAGACCACGCGCGTGCCACTGGCGCTGCTCGATGCCCCCTGGGCCATGGGCAAGAAGATCATCGTGCTGGAGCCACGGCGCATCGCGGCGCGCGCCAGCGCCGACCGCATGGCCAAATCGCTGGGCGAACGCGCCGGCGAGACTGTCGGCTATCGCGTCCGCTTCGGCTCGAGGATATCGCGCGCGACCCGCATCGAGGTGGTGACGGAGGGTATCTTCACCCGCCAGATTCTCGACGATCCCGAGCTGTCGGGAATCGCCGCCGTCCTGTTCGACGAATTCCACGAGCGCTCGCTCGACGCCGACATGGGCCTCGCGCTGGCGCGCGATGCACAAACCGGCCTGCGCGAGGATTTGCGCATCCTCGTGATGTCGGCCACGCTCGATGGCGCCCGCGTGGCAAAATTGCTCGGCGAAGCGCCCGTCGTCGAAAGCGAGGGCCGCGCCTTTCCGGTCGAGACGCGCTATCTCGGCCGCAAGGCGGATGTGCCGGTCGAGCGGCAGATGGCGGACGCGATCGCCTCGGCGCTGCGGGCCGATGCCGGCTCGGTGCTGGCGTTCCTGCCGGGCGCCGCCGAAATCCGCCGCACCCAGAGCCTCCTCGCCGAGCGCGTGCAGGACGCTTCGATCGAGATCGTGCCGCTGTTCGGCGCGCTCGATGCCGCCGTGCAGGATCGTGCCATCTCGCCGGCGCCCAAGGGCACGCGCAAGGTGGTGCTGGCGACCTCGATCGCGGAGACCTCGCTCACCATTGAGGGCGTGCGCATCGTGGTCGATTCCGGTCTTGCCCGCGTGCCGCGCTACGAGCCCGACATCGGCCTGACCCGGCTCGAGACCGTGCGCGTCTCGCGCGCGGCGGCGGACCAGCGCCGCGGCCGCGCTGGCCGCACCGAGCCCGGTGTCTGCTATCGGCTCTGGGACGAACCTCAGACAGCCTCGCTCGCGCCCTACACCCAGCCCGAGATCCTCAGCGCCGATCTGTCCTCGCTGGTGCTCGATCTCGCGCAATGGGGCGTCGCCGATCCTGCCGCACTGTCGTTTCTCGACCCGCCGCCCCAGCCGGCCTGGAAGGAAGCAAAAAGCCTGCTCTCCGAGCTCAACGCGCTCGATGGCGATGGCCGCATCACCGCGGAAGGCAAGAGCCTGCGCGCGCTGGCGCTGCCGCCGCGGCTCGCGCGCATGATCGTGGATTCGCATCGTGCCGGCGAGGGCGAAGCCGCCGCCGAGATCGCTGCCATCATCACCGAGCGCGGGCTCGGCGGCGACAGCGTCGATCTCGAGCACCGGCGGGATCAGTTCCGCCGCGACCGTTCCTCGCGTGCCGCAAGCGCGCGCGACCTCGCGCGGCGCTGGGCCTCGCAGGTGGCGGCGTCAGAGAAGGCGGCGATCGGAGAAGCTGGCCTCTCGACCGGCCTGATGCTGGCCTACGCCTTCCCGGATCGCGTCGCGCGCAACCGCGGCAATGGCAGCTTCGTGCTCGCCAACGGTCGAGGTGCTGCCGTAGATCAAACCTCCTCGCTCGCGCGCGCCCCCTATATCGCGATCGGCGAGATGACAGGCACGGCGGCGAGCGGGCGCATTCTGCTCGCAGCGCAAATCTCGCAGGACGAGATCGAGCGGCATTTCGCCGAGCATATCGAATCCGTCGAGGAGATATCGTTCGATCGCGGCGCGATGGCGCTGCGGGCGCGGCGCAAGCGCGCGCTGCATGCGATCACGCTCTCCGAGGCGACACTCGCCGTATCGCCCTCGGAGGACACCGCGCGCATCTTCGCCGACGGGCTCATTGCCGCCGGCCTCGACCGGCTGCCCTGGTCGAAGGCCGCCAAACAATGGCGCGATCGCGTGATGTTTTTGCGCAAAGCCGAGGGCGACAGCTGGCCCGACCTCTCGGACGACGGGTTGATCACGCGGCGCGACGATTGGCTGGTGCCGGCGCTCTACGACAAGATCGCGCTGAAGGATATCTCCGCTGGCGATCTCTCCGACGCGTTGATCACATTGTTGCCGTGGGAGATGCGCGCGCGGCTCGACCGCGAGGCGCCGACGCATTTCGAGGCGCCGACCG
Organism: Bradyrhizobium sp. Ken64; assembly: GCF_055807555.1. Classification (NCBI taxonomy): domain Bacteria; kingdom Pseudomonadati; phylum Pseudomonadota; class Alphaproteobacteria; order Hyphomicrobiales; family Nitrobacteraceae; genus Bradyrhizobium; species Bradyrhizobium sp. Ken64. The sequence continues at coordinate 104,867 of NZ_JBVVPA010000004.1, forward strand.
GCAGCGTGCTCGCCATCGACTATGAAGCCGAGCAGGGGCCGACCATCGCGGTACGGCTCCAGGAATTGTTCGGCCTCAACACCCATCCCTCGATCGCCGCCGGCAAGGTGCCGCTGGTGCTGGAACTGCTGTCGCCGGCGCAGCGCCCGGTGCAGGTGACGCGCGATCTCCCCGGTTTCTGGCGCGGCAGCTACAGTGCCGTGCGTTCCGATTTGCGTGGCCGCTACCCGCGCCATCCCTGGCCGGAAGATCCGGCGAATGCGCTGCCGACCCGGCGGGTCAAGCCGCGCGGGACGTGAGGCGGAGTGGGGCTGTTTATCGCGGTAAATGGCGGTTCTGGGTTCGTCGATGAGCTCTCGTTTATGCGCTGCGGAGGCGCTCCGAACGAGCGAAAGCGTCACAGCTCTCAGGATGAGGGTCTCACAAAATTGCATTCTGCCCGGAAATCGCTATTTTCCGCGGCCCGGAGGCCCCTTAGATGTCCGTTATCGATCTTGCCGCGAACCCGAGCGATCTGCGTGCGCTCGCCGAACAATCCAACGCCTGGCCGTTCGAGCAGGCGAAGGCCATTGTCGCGCGGCTGAAGAAAAGCCCGAAGGACGAGGTGCTGTTCGAGACCGGCTACGGGCCATCAGGCCTGCCGCATATCGGCACCTTCGGCGAGGTCGCGCGCACCTCGATGGTGCGGCACGCCTTTCATGTGCTGACCGAGAACAAGATCAAGACCCGCCTGCTCGCGTTCTCCGACGACATGGACGGGTTTCGGAAGGTGCCCGACAACGTCCCCAACAAGGAGATGCTGGCCGCGCATCTCGGCAAGCCGCTGACGCGCGTGCCGGATCCGTTCTCCAACGAGTACCCCTCGTTCGGGCACCACAACAATGCGCGGCTGCGCGCCTTCCTCGATCATTTCGGCTTCGACTACGAGTTCGCGAGCTCGACCGACTATTATACGTCCGGCCGTTTCGACGCGACGCTGCTCAAGATGCTGGCTGCCTACGACAAGGTGATGGCGATCATCCTGCCGACGCTCGGACCCGATCGCCGCGCGACCTATTCGCCGTTCCTGCCCATCAGCAAGACCACGGGCGTCGTGCTGCAAGTGCCGATGATCCGGCGCGACGTTGCAGCCGGCACGGTGACCTATCTCGATCCCGATACCAACCAGGAAGTCGAGACGCCCGTCACCGGCGGCAACGTCAAGTGCCAATGGAAGGCCGACTGGGCGATGCGCTGGGTCGCGCTCGGCGTCGACTACGAGATGGCCGGCAAGGACCTTATCGACTCGGTCAAACTCTCCGGCGCGATCGCGAGGGCGCTCGGCGCCACGCCGCCGGAGGGCTTCAACTATGAGCTCTTCCTCGATGACAAGGGCCAGAAGATCTCGAAGTCGAAGGGCAATGGGCTGACCATCGACGAATGGCTGCGCTACGCCTCGCCGGAATCGCTGTCGCTGTTCATGTACCGCGAGCCGAAGGCGGCCAAGCGGCTGTATTTCGACGTCATCCCGCGCAACGTCGACGACTACCAGCAGTTCATCGACGGCTTTGCCAGGCAGGACGCCAAGCAGCAGCTTGGCAATCCGGTCTGGCACGTTCACAGCGGCCATCCGCCGAAGTTCGACATGCCCGTCACGTTCCAGCTCTTGCTGACGCTGGTGTCGTCGTCGAATGCGGAGAATGCCGAGACGCTGTGGGGTTTCATTGGCCGCTATCGGCCCGGCGTGAGCCCACAGACGCATCCCAAGCTCGACGCGATGGTCGGCTACGCCATCAATTACTATCGCGACTTCGTCGCGCCGACGAAGACGTTCCGCGAACCGACCGAGACCGAGCGCGCGGCGCTGCAGGATTTGCGGGATGCATTATCGCAGCTTCCGCAGGACGCCTCGGCCGAGGACATCCAGAACGTCGTCTACGAGATCGGCCGCCGCGAGCCGTTCCTCGACCAGGTCAAGAAGGGCAAGGACGGCCGTCCCGGCGTGACACTCGACTGGTTCAACATGCTCTACCAGGTGCTGCTCGGCCAGGAAAAGGGCCCGCGCTTCGGCTCCTTTGTCGCGGTGTATGGCGTGCAGAACGCGGTCAACATGATCGACGGCGCGCTGGCGCGGAGTGCGTGAGGCGACCGCTTCCGTTGTAGCGAACTCGTAGCCCGGATGAGCGAAGCGACATCCGGGGTTTTCGTTAGCTAGCCGCACCAGCGGTCCCGGATGTCGCTTTGCTCATCCGGGCTACGGACCTTCAGCCCCCGCTCAGATCGACCGCAGCACGTAGCGCCGGTTGTCCTTCTGCACCGGGCGCGCGTTCATCGGATAGAGCTTTGCGAACGCGGCGACATCGGTGGCCGACACCTGGATCGGGTTGGTCAGCAGCAGCCATTCGACGACCTCCGAACAGGGCGGCGTCGTCAGCGAGCCGGGATAGCGGAAGTAGCTGAGCCTCGTGGGCAGCATGGCGTGGGGATCGATGGTCGTGTCCGCCTTCACCGCGGGGCCTTCCGCGGCCGGCATGGTCTTGACGATCTTGCCGAAGGCCGGGTTCGGCTTGCCCTCGGCCATCAGCACGCCGACCACGGCGAGCCCGCCGGCATCGTTGCGGTGAACGAAATGCGCCTCCATCGGAAAATTCTTGCCGCCGATCATGTGCTCGCTCGGGCGGTGGAAATGCACCTGGAGCAGCTTGTATTTGACGTCGCCGAGCGTGAGCGTGCTGCCCTCGGTGAAGTTGAGCTGGATCGTGTGCCCGTTGTTGACGATGGTGTCGGCGCTCTTGCCCCAGTTCAGCTTCAGCGCGGGCAGTTGCGATTTGACCGTCGCCTCGATGTCGATCGGCGATTGTTGCAGGCCGACCGCGCAGGCCTTGTTGGCCGCGTCGAGATCGCCCCATTTGGCCGGCGCGCCGACGCCCTCATAGCCCCAATGCGCACCTTCGGCGGCGAAGGCCGGCTTGCAGAGCGGACAAAGCGCAAGACCCGCGAGGGCCTTCAATGCGTGACGGCGATTCATCATATTCCCCCTAACATGAACTTGCCCGGCAATAAGTGGCCGCAACCTATGCGAGAGAGACGCTGAGTCGCAAGGCTGCCCGCGGCGAACGCGGCGCGGCTGAAATCATCGCCGGTCACGACGCGCAAGGGAGACGCGATCACTGGATTGCCCACACGATCCGGGCGATCCAACCGACCTCGCTCGCCGCCATCCTGCGCTCGGCCTGGGAGGCATCGAGCGGCTGCAACTCCAGAGCCTTTGTCGTGCGGCGCTTCAGCGTCGCCACCGTCACCTCGCCAGTCTTGGTCTTCACCACCACGCGATCCCCTTTGTGGATCGGCGCGCCGGGCGCGACCAGGATAATGTCGCCGTCGCGATAGGCAGGCGCAAGCGCTTCGCCAGTAATCTGCAGCGCGAAGCTGTGGTTGCCTTCGACGGCGGGAAGGGCAAATTCGATCCAGCCCTTGCCGATGGGAAAGCCGGACTCGTCGAAGGCGCCGCTCACGCCTGCCAGCGCGAAGCGGAGCAGCGGCACCGAGCGGCCGCCGCCTGCCTCGTCGCCGACCAGCCTGGCAAAAATGTCGATCGAGGAATCTGCCGCCGCCAGCGCTTTCGCGATCGATTCGGTCGAGGGCCAGCGCTCGCGGCCGTCGGAGGTGACGCGCTTGGACTTGTTGAAGGTGGTGGGATCGAGTCCGGCGCGTTTGGCGAGGCCCGACGGCGACAGGCCGGCGCGCGCCGCCAGCCGATCCAGTGCACCCCAGATCCGGTCGTGAGTGAGCATTCTCTGCGCTTTGGCCTGCCTGACCATGAAAGGTCCAGCCCGTCGCAACTCAGGAAAACTATCCTCGAATCAACCGGTTTTCCGCTTTTTGCGCAAGGGGCGCAGTGAGCGTGTTTTCAAGCGAACCGGATACCGGTTCGCGCCAGGAATGCGTCAAAACAGGAATTTGGAGCCCTGCTTCGATTTCATCGGAGCGGAAATGGCTCTAAGTCTTGAGTTCGGAGGGGGCGGCCATTACGGTCGCGCCCGGGTTTCAGGGACCCGCACGATCCAAAAACCCCAAAAGACTCAACGAGCAAACAGGGCTGCGTAAGCGGTGGTCAAGATCTACAAAATCTGTCCGGCCTCGGCCTGGCGCGAGGCGGAACGGCAGGGTGTCTACGGCGGCAGCGCGGACGATTTGCGCGACGGATTCATCCATTTCTCGACCGCCGCCCAGGTTCCCGAGACCCTGCGCAAGCATTATCTCGGGCAGCGCGCGCTGTTCCTGGTCGAGGTCGACGGCGACGCACTCGGCAGCGCATTGCGCTGGGAGCGTTCGCGCAATGAGGAGCTGTTTCCGCATCTCTATGGCGAACTCGATCTCGGCGCGGTGATTGCCGTGATGAACCTCAACACGCGCTCCGACGGCGGCCACGATGTTCCGGAGCTTGCCCCGTGATCCGCGCTTTCGACGCTCTCTCGCTGCCGGTGCTGCGTTGGCTCGATCCGGAGGATGCGCATCGCCTCGCGATCCAGGGCCTGCGCTTCCTGCCGCCGGGCAAGCCGCACGCTGACGATCCCAAGCTTGCGGTGCGTGCGTTCGGGCTCAACTTCCCCAATCCGATCGGCATGGCCGCGGGCTTCGACAAGAGCGCCGAAGTGCCGGATGCGCTGCTGCGGCTCGGCTTCGGCTTTGTCGAGATCGGCTCGGTGACGCCGAAGCCGCAAAGCGGCAATCCGCGACCGCGGCTGTTTCGTCTGGAGCGCGACGAGGCCGTGATCAACCGCATGGGCTTCAACAATGACGGCGCGGAGACAGCGCTGCGCCGGCTCGCGGCGCGCGCGCAGCACGGCGGCATCGTCGGCGTCAATGTCGGCGCCAACAAGGACTCGCCCGATCGCGTCAACGATTACGTCAAGCTGATCGAGACCTTTGCGCCGGTCGCTAGCTATTTCACCGTCAACGTCTCCTCGCCGAACACGCCGGGCCTGCGCAATCTGCAGGAAGGCGCGCTGCTCGACGATCTCCTCGCCAGGGTGATCGACGCGCGCCAGCGGGTGCGCGAGAGCGCCGGCGACACGCCGGTGCTGCTCAAGATCGCACCGGATTTGAGCCTCGCCCAGCTCGACGACGTCGTGCAGGTCGCGCGCTCGCGCCGGGTCGACGGCATGATCGTGTCGAACACCACGATCGCGCGGCCGAGCACGCTGCGCGAGGAGATGCGCGCCAGGGAGCAGGGCGGCCTGTCCGGCCGGCCCCTGTTCCGGCTATCAACGCGGATGGTCGCGGAGACCTATGTGCGCGTCGAGGGCGCATTCCCCCTGATCGGCGTCGGCGGCGTGGATTCTGGCGGCGCCGCGCTGACGAAGATCCGCGCCGGCGCGAGCCTGATCCAGCTCTATTCCTCGCTGGTCTACAAGGGCCTCGGCCTCGTCGACGAGATCAAGCGCGACCTCGCCTCGACGCTATTGCGCACGGGGCGGGATTCTCTCTCCGAGATCGTCGGCTCCGACGCCGCCACGCTGACGGCGGAAGACTGGCCGGGAATGTAGTTCGCGCCGCGTAGCCCGGATGGAGCGCAGCGCAATCCGGGATTCTATCCGCGGACGCGAAGGCCCCGGATTACGCTTTCGCTCCATCCGGGCTACGCGTTACAGCGACTGCTTCGAAAACGTCTTCCTGTACAGCGCCGGATAGCGCGCGGCCTGCAAGCCGCCGCGCGAGACGTAGGAGGCGATCAGCGCACTCCACAGCCCGGCATTGCCGAACGATTGCAGCGCCCACCATGCGGCGAGGAAGATCGCGAGCGAGGCCAGCATCAGATTGCGCATCTCGCGCGCCCAGGTCGCGCCGATATAGATTCCGTCGAAGCCGAAGGCGAACACGCCGGGAATCGGCGCGAGCACGACGAAGGGCAGGAATTCCCGCGCGCCGCGACGGACGGCTTCGCTCGTCGTCATGAAATCGATCAAGTTCGGCCCGAACAGCGCAAACAGCGCGGACACGGCCAGCGCGAAGCCGAGCCCCCATAGCAGCACCAGCCGGGTCGAATCCGCAAATCCCCTGGCGTCGCGTGCGCCGAGCGTACGGCCGCAAAGCTGCTGGGCTGCGTTCGCAAGACCATCGAGGAAGAAGGCGCTGACCAGCAGAAAGTTGTTGAGCACGGAATTGGCGGCCAGCGTGACGTCGCCGGCCCGCGCGCCCTTGGCGGTGAAAAACAGAAACACCGCGATCAGCGCCGCGGTGCGGATCAGGATGTCGGAGTTCACCGCCAGCAGCCGCATCAGCTTGGCCCGGTCGAACAGCTCTGCGTATGGCACCGCGAACCCGCCGTCCGCATAACGGCGGCAGACGATCATGCCGAGCCCGAATCCTGCCGCTTCAGACAGCAGCGCGGCGATCGCAGCACCCGCGATGCCGGTGTCGTAGACCAGCACCAGCAGGATCGTCGCCGCCGCGTTGACGAGATTGATGACAACCTGGAGCGCGAGCGCCGGATTGGCGCGAGCCTGGCCGACCAGCCAGCCGAGGATGACGTAATTGGCGAGCGCCAGCGGCGCCGACCAGATTCGGATCACGAAGTAGGTTTTCGCCGCGCGCGTGACGCCTTCGCTGCCGCCCATCAGCTCGAGCAGCACGGAGGCCAGTGGCAGTTGCAGCGCGATCAGGGCTACGCCGATCAGGCCGGCCACGATGAAGCCGCGCACCAGGATCGCGGTCAGCTCGCGCGTCTCGCCGGCGCCGAGCGCCTGCGCGGTGAAGGCGAGCGTGCTCATGCGCAGGAAGCCGAACAGCCAGAACAGGCAATCGAAGATGACGGACGCGATGGCGACGCCGCCGAGCAGCGCGGCATCGTCCAGCCGTCCGATCGCGGTGGTCGAGACCACGCCGATCAACGGCGTGGTGAGATTCGCGACCATCGCGGGGCCCGCGATGGCGAAGACCTGACGGGAACCGATCTTCAAGTGAACGGGTGCGTGCATGTCAGAACACGAGCACCATGCCGTCTTCGGCGGCGAGGTGGGCGATGTCGTCGAGGCGCGACAGCACGTCTTCGCTCATATGGGTGAGCACGAGGCGTTTTGCGCCGATTTCGGGAAGGTGCTGTTCCAAGGTCTTCAGGTTGAGGTGATTCTTGACCACCTTCTCGTACATATAGGCTTCGGCGATGAAAAGGTCGGCGCCATGCGCCAGCGGAATGAGCGTCTCCGTCCATTCGGTATCGGCGCTGTAGGCCAGGACGCGGCCTTCCGCTTCGACGCGATAGGCGAGGAACGGTCCGCCGGATTCGCCGTGCACGACGGGATAGGGCGTCACCGTCACCGCGCCGAAGCTTTGGCTCTGCTCCGGCACGAGCTCGACGACGGACAGCTCGAAGCGCTGTTTCGTCTTCGAGGAGTGCTCGAACAGAACCTCCATCACCGCACGCAGCCGCGTCTCGATGCCCTTGGGGCCGGCGATCGTGAGCGGCCGCGTCCGCCGCGAGAATTGCGCGTCCAGCAGGACAAACGGCAGCCCGGCAAAATGGTCGCCGTGGAAATGCGTGATCAGGATGAGATCGATCTCATTGCGGTCGATCTCCAGTCGCTTCAGCGCCGGCAGAGCCGACGCGCCGCAATCGATCAGGACATTGGCCTCGCGCCCCGAGACGTGAAAGCAGGTGTTGAGCCTGCCGCCGGATCCGAAGGCGTCGCCGCAGCCGACAAAGCACAATTGCATCGGCCGCTGGCTCCCTAGAGCATGATCCGGAAAAGTGTGGAGCGGTTTTCCGACAAGATCATGCTCAAAACTAACGACTTACCTGCGGGGCGCGCCGAAAACGCGCATCAGCAGCCAGATCGGAATCACGATCACGGCGCCGAGCAGGAAGTAGCGCCACAGCCAGTTCACGGTATCGAAGCCGAGATCCCACAAACGCTGGAAGAGAAGACGAATGCTGTAGATGATATTCCAGGGATCGAAGCCGATCGCCGCCAGCACGACGCCGACGAGGATCGAGAGCAGCACCAGGCGAAATGCGACCGCCAGCGGCGAGCCGCCGAGAAAGCGGTTCAGGCCGTCACTGCGGCCGGCCGGCAAATCTCTGACGTCGTGGGCCATCTCAAACTCCTCAGGGGATTCGACCCTATCATAGGGCAAGGCGGGGGACATGGGGAACCCGCAACGGCGCGTCAATCAGCTTACGGGATTTTAATTCGGGCAGGGCGGGTACGCCTTGGTTGCGGGATGATCGTGCCGCAAGCTCGCTGCGACCTCTCCCGCTTGCGGGAGAGGTCGCGCAAGGCGCGGGTGAGGGCTCTCTCTTCTTGGGGATTCCCAATGTGGAGGCACCCTCTCCCCGACCCTCTCCCGCAAGCGGGCGAGGGAGCGCACCTGCCGGGTGGCTGCACCTGGGCTCTAACTCCGTCTCCCCTCACGCCTCAATCTCCGCCGCCTCCGCTTTCAGCATCTTCTCCAGCGTTTCCAGCCGGTCGGCCTCCCGCGGCGGCTTGTCCCAGCGTAAGCGGCTGATGCGGGGAAAGCGCATCGCGACGCCGGATTTGTGCCGCGGCGAGCGCTGCAGCCCCTCGAAGGCGACCTCCAGCACCAAGCCCTTGTCGGGCTCGTGCACGACGTGGCGGACGGGGCCGAATTTTTCGGTGGTATTGCGACGCACGAAGCGGTCGATCTGGAGCAGCTCCTCGTCAGTGAAGCCGAAATAGGCTTTTCCGACCGGCACCAGTTCGTCACTGCCCGCGCCTGCGGTCCAGACGCCGAAGGTGTAGTCGGAATAGTAGGACGAGCGCTTGCCGTGGCCGCGCTGCGCATACATCAGCACGGCGTCGATGATGTGCGGATCGCGCTTCCACTTCCACCACTGTCCCTTCGGCCGTCCCGGCAAATAGGGTGCATCGCGCCGCTTCAGCATCACGCCTTCGACGGCGTCCGCGTCTTCGCCCGCACCGGCGCTCGCGGGATCGGCGCGTGCGGCGGTCAGCGCCTCCCAGCTTGCGAACGGGACCGTAGGGGAGAGATCGATGCGGGGATCGTCAAGCTTGCTGATGAAGATCTCCAGCCGTTCGCGGCGCTCCGCAAACGGCAGCTCGCGCAAATCGTTCTCGTCGTCGCCGAGCAGATCGTAGGCGCGTAGATGAATCGGAAACTCCTTGATCAGCTTCGGAGACACGACCTTGCGGTTGAGCCGCTGTTGCAGGACGTTGAAACTCTGCACGCGTCCCTCGCGCAGGATCAGAAGCTCGCCGTCGATGGCGCCGGGCAGGCGCAAGGACGGCACGAGATCCGGAAAGCTTCCCGTGATGTCCTCGCCGGTGCGCGAATAGAGCCGCGCGGTGATGTGGCCGCGCTCGTCGCGGCCCGCCACCGCCTGCACGCGGATGCCGTCCCATTTCCATTCGGCGATGTAGTCGGCGGGATCGAGCGCGGCGAAATCCGTGTCTTCGATCGCATGCGCCAGCATCACCGGGCGAAACGGCGCGGGATCGCGATTGACCGGCTTGTCGCCGCGGCCTTCCAGCCAGGCGAACAGGTCGAGATAGGGTGGCGCGAGACCAGGCCAGATCAGCTCCACCTCATGCGGATCCTTGTCACCGAGCGCAGCGGCCGCGGTCTTGGCCAGGCGCGCGGAGATACCGATGCGCAATGCGCCGGTGACGAGCTTCAACAGCGCCCAGCGGCCGGTCTCGTCCAGCTCGTCGAGCCAGCGCTCGAGCTGTTTTGGTAGCTCGGTCTTGCCGAGCGTGCGTAGCGTGGTGACGACCTCGGTCAGCGTCGGCGGCGGCGGGTTGTTGTGGTTGCGCGGGCGGAAGGACTCTCCAGCATCTCGCCCGGAGTCCCCCCCTCCCTGACCCTCCCCCACAAGGGGGGAGGGAACGGAGAGAGCCGTGCGTCCATCACTTTGGGAATGGCTGTCAGTTGTCGCGCTCACTGACAGCGGCGCGCGCAACTGCGCTCCCTCCCCCCCTGTGGGGGAGGGCGGGGGAGAGGGGTGGCTCGGAAAAGACTCGCCGTTGTTTGCGCTGCGCTTCGGCCACATCAGCGCGATCGTCTCGGAGAGATCGCCGACATAGTCCCAGGATAGGCCGAACAAGACCGGGTCAGTTCGCTGGGCGATAAGATCGCGCAGCAGAGAAGGTTTTGCGTGCTTGAAACTCAGCGCGCCGGTCAGCGCCGCCAGGGCATAGCCGCGGTCGGGATCGGCGACCTCGCGAAAATAGCTGGTGATCAGCCGCAGCTTGTTGTTGCGGCCGGGCTCGTACGCGAGGCGGTCGAGAAGCTCGGCGAAGCGGTTCATGCTTCGGCCTCGTCAGCGAGCGGCGTCTCGGTCTCCTCCTCGTCGCCATAGCCGACGAGATCGAGCGGTCGCGCCCGCAAACCCTTGCTCTGGCACCAATGCACCAGCGCGTCTTCCTGGCCATGGGTAACCCAGATCTCGCCGGCGCCGGTCGCCGCGATCGTGGCGGTGAGGCCGTCCCAATCGGCGTGATCCGAGATCACCAGCGGCAGCTCGATGCCGCGCTGCCGCGCGCGGGCGCGCACCCGCATCCAGCCGGAGGCGAAGGCCGTGACCGGATCTGGAAACCGGCGGGTCCAGAGATCGGATGTCGCAGAGGGCGGCGCCAGCGTGATGGTGCCGGCGAGCGCCGCCTTCTTCACGCCCTTCACCGGCCTGAGATCGCCGAGCTCGATTCCGCGGCTCTGATAGTAATGCGTGATCTTCTCCATCGCGCCATGCAGATAGATCGGCGCGTCGTAGCCCGCCTGGCGCAGCAGCGCGATCACGCGCTGCGCTTTGCCGAGCGAATAGGCGCCGACGAGATGCGCGCGCTCCGGAAACAGCGCCACCGACGCCAGCAGCTTCTTGACCTCGTCGGCGGCATCGCCATGCCGAAACACCGGCAAGCCGAACGTCGCCTCGGTGATGAAGACGTCGCAGGATACGAGCTCGAACGGCGTGCAGGTCGGGTCTGGTGCGTCCTTGTAGTCGCCCGAGGCGACGATGCAGGTGTCCTTGCAGCTGACCGCGACCTGCGCCGAACCGAGCACATGGCCGGCCGGGTGAAACTTGACGCGGACATCGCCGAGCCGAATCTCCTCGCCATAGCGGATCGCCTGCGTCGAGCCGGCGAAATTCTCGCCGTAGCGCAGCCGCATCATGTCCAGCGTTTCCTGCGTCGCCAGCACCGCGCCGTGGCCGGCGCGGGCGTGGTCGGAATGGCCGTGGGTGATCACGGCCCGCTCGACCGGGCGGACGGGGTCGATATGGAAGCCGCCCGGCTTGCAGCATAGGCCGGCGGCAACTGGCAGCAGGATGTCTTGCGGACGCATGCCTGTTATATAGGTTGCGACCCCGCATCTTCGAGTCATCACCGCTTCGTTCCCTGGTTCCCCCAATGCCCCTGCGCCTGTTCCTGACCTCCGGCGACCTGATGGCCGACCGCCGCTTCGAGTTCGCGCGCGACCTCCAGCTCAAGGGCGATCTGGCGGCGGCGGCCGACCTGCTGGAGCAGACCATCGAGCTTGCGCCGAATTTCACCTCGGCCTGGTTCACGCTCGGCGAGATCCGCGCGCAACTCGGCGAGCGCCAAAAGGCCATTGCGGCCTTTCGCAAATCGCGCGAGTCCGATCCGAGCGATCAGCACGGCGCTCATCTGCATCTGATACGCCTCGGCGACGCGCAATTGTCCGAGATGCCCAAGGCCTATGTGCAGGCCTTGTTCGATCAATACGCGCCGCGCTTCGAGCACGTGCTGATCAACGATCTCGGCTATCGCGCCCCGTCGCTGATCTTCAAGGCGGTGGTGGCTGCCCGCGTCGCCGCGAAGAAGCCCGCCCTGTTCAAGCGCGCCATGGATCTCGGCTGCGGTACGGGGCTTGCGGCCGCCGCCTTCGCAAAACAGGTCGACCAGTTCATCGGCATCGATCTGTCGCCCGGCATGGTCAAGGAGGCGCGCGCAACGGGCCTCTATGCCGAACTCGAAGCCGCCGACATGATCGAAGGCCTGCGCAGCAAGGGCGATGCGAGCGCGAACCTCGTCGTCGCCGCCGATGCGTTCGTCTATCTCCCCGATCTCGCGCCGGTGCTCAGTGAGGCCGGGCGCGTGCTCGCGCCCGGTGGCGTGCTCGCGTTCACGCTGGAGACCCATGACGGCAGCGGGATCGTTCTCGGCGAAGGCCTGCGCTATGCCCATTCGGCGGAATATGTGCGCGATGCGATGGCGCGGGCCGGCCTCAAGCTCCTCACATTGGAGCGGGCCTCGCCACGCACCGAGAACAACGAGCCGGTGCGGGGTCTCGTCGTGGTCGCCGAGAAAACTTGAGTCTAGGCGCTATACGCGAGGCTTTGAGCGTCATTGCGTCGCAAAGCCGTGACTTCCCACTTGCGACACGTGCCGCGATGCCAGCACAATGTCCTCGCTAGGGAGAAACACACAATGACGAAGAATCCATCGCGGCGCGATTTCAGCGCCGCCGCGCTCGCCACCATCGCGGCATCCACCTTGCCCGCGCCCTACGTCTGGGCCGCGGAGAAGAAATACGACGCCGGCGCCAGCGACACCGAGATCAAGATCGGGCAGACCGTGCCGCATTCCGGCCCCGGCTCGCTCTACGGCGTGCTCGGGCGCATCGGCGAAGCCTATTTCCAGATGCTGAACGAGAAGGGCGGCATCAACGGACGCAAAGTCAAATTCCTCACCATGGACGATGCCTACAGCGCGCCGAAATGTGTCGAGGCGACGCGGCGCCTGGTCGAGCAGGAGGAGGTGCTCGCGCTCTACGGCTCGCTCGGCACCGCCCCGCAGACCGCCGTGCACAAATACCTGAACTCGAAGGGCGTGCCGCAGCTGCTGCTGAACACCGGCGCGTCGAAGTGGAATAACCCGAAAGAGTTCAAATGGACCATGGCGGGCCTCCCGCTCTATCCGACCGAGGCGCGCATCCTGGCGCGGCACGTCGTCAGCGTGAAGCCGAACGCGAAGGTCGGCATCCTCTACCAGAACGACGATTTCGGCCGCGACTTCCTCGGCCCCTTCAAGAAGGTTCTGGAAGACGCCGGCGGCACCGCCAAGGTGATCATGGAGCAGACCTACGATCTGACCGATCCGACCGTCGATTCCCAGCTCATCAACCTCTCGAAATCGGGTGCGGACGTCTTCTACAACATCTCCACCGGCAAGGCGTCGTCGCAGTCGATCCGGAAAGTGGCCGAGCTCGGCTGGAAGCCGCTGCAGCTGCTGTCGGCCGGCTCGACCGGCCGCTCGATCCTCAATGCCGCGGGCCTGGAGAACGCCGCCGGCATCGTCGCCATCCGCTACAACAAGGAGGTCGGCCTGCCCAAATGGGAGAAGGACCCCGACGTGATGGCGTTCGAGGAGCTGCGCAAGAAGTACACGCCGGCGATCGATCAGGACAACACCATCGCCTTCGCCGGCTACGGCCAGGCCGTCACCATGGGCGAGATCCTGCGCCGCTGCGGCGACGAGCTCACCCGCGCCAACGTGCTGAAGCAGGCCTCGACCCTCGCGGGTTTCCACTCGCCCTATTTCCTCGACGGCGTCACCTACAGCTACACGCCGGAGAACTACACGCCGATGAAGACGCTCTTCATCTCCACCTTCACGGGCAAGGACTGGGACATCTCCGACAAGCCGATGTCGGAGTAGGGTGGCGTACGCCGCTGTCTCTTCCCCTCTCCCCGCCTGCGGGGAGAGGGTAGGGTGAGGGGGAGCCTCCGCGGGGACGGCAGCAGTTGCCCTTGCGGATGCTCCCCCTCACCCGTCGCTTCGCGCCGGCCTCTCCCCGCAAGCGGGGAGAGGCGAAGTAAGCCCCCTCGACGAACCCACCCCCACGGCTTACCTGTGATGCCGTGCCGCCCCGCATCCGCAAAATCCCGGCCGAGCCTGCCGCGCTGTTGCCCGACCGCTTCCAGGCGTGGTTCGCAGCCCGCGGCTGGTCGCCGCGCGCGCATCAATTGGCGCTGCTGGAGAAAGCGCGCGAGGATCGGTCTGCATTGCTGATCGCGCCCACCGGCGCCGGCAAGACGCTGGCGGGATTTCTGCCGACGCTGGTCGAGCTGAGCTCTGCGCCCAAAGCTTCGGCGAAATCCGTGGTCTCCACCGGCCGCAGCCTGCAACGCAGTGGCGGCCTGCACACGCTCTACATCTCGCCGCTCAAGGCGCTCGCGGTCGATATCGCGCGCAACCTCGAGCGTCCCGTTGCCGAGATGGCGCTGCCGATCAAGATCGAGACCCGCACCGGCGACACACCAACATCGCGGCGGCAGCGGCAGCGTCGCTATCCGCCGGACATTTTGCTGACGACGCCGGAGCAGCTTGCCCTGCTGCTGTCCTCCGATGACGCGCCGTTCCTGTTCTCCTCGCTGAAGCGCATCGTGCTCGACGAGCTGCATGCGCTGGTGACCTCCAAGCGTGGCGATCTTCTCTCCCTCGGCCTCGCGCGGCTGTGGCGGCTGGCGCCTCAGATGCGCGCGATCGGCCTGTCGGCGACCGTGGCCGAGCCGGAATCGCTGGCGCGCTTCCTGGTGCCGCAGCCCGGCGGCAAGGAAGCGGCGGCCGACATCGTCGTCGCCGGCGGCGCGGCGCCGCCGCTGGTCGAGATGATGGACACGCGCGAACGCCTGCCCTGGGCCGGCCACAGCGCGCGCCATGCGCTTCCCGAGATCTACGAGCTGATCAAGGCGAACAAGACCACGCTGGTTTTCGTCAACACCCGCAGCCAGGCCGAGATGCTGTTCCAGAATCTCTGGAGCATGAACGACGACAACCTTGCCATCGCGCTGCATCACGGCTCACTCGACGTCGCCCAGCGCCGCAAGGTCGAGGACGCCATGTCGGCGGGACGCTTGCGCGGCGTGGTCTGCACCTCCTCGCTAGACCTTGGCGTCGACTGGGGCGACGTCGATCTCGTCGTCAATATCGGCGCGCCCAAGGGTTCCTCGCGCCTGATGCAGCGCATCGGCCGCGCCAACCACCGGCTCGACGAAGCCTCGCGCGCGGTGCTGGTGCCCGCGAACCGCTTCGAGGTGCTGGAGTGCCGCGTCGCCATCGACGCCATCGCGGAGAACGCGCAGGACACGCCGCCGCTGCGGATCGGTGCGCTCGACGTGCTGGCACAGCACGTGCTCGGCTGCGCCTGCGGCGAGCCGTTTCTCTCCGACGAGCTCTACGACGAGGTGCGCACCGCGGCGCCCTACGCCGATCTCACGCGGCAGGATTTCGATGACGTGGTCGATTTCGTCGCCTCCGGCGGCTACGCGCTGAAGACCTATGAGCGCTTCGCGCGCATCAAGCAGGACAAGGAAGGGCGCTGGCGCGTCGCCAATCCGAAGGTCCGGCAGAGCTACCGGATGAATGTCGGCACCATCGTCGAGGATGACATGCTGAAGGTGCGGCTGGTGCGCTCGCGCGGCGGTGGTCAAGGAAAAGCAGGCGGATCGACAGGCGTGATCGCGCGCGGCGGCAGGCTGCTCGGCGAGATCGAGGAAGCCTTCATCGAAGGCCTCTCGCCCGGCGACACCTTCGTGTTCTCGGGCGAGGTGGTGCGCTACGAAACCCTGGTCGAGGACCAGGTCTATGTCTCGCGCGCCAACGACAAAGACCCGAAAGTACCGTCCTATATGGGCGGCAAGTTTCCGCTCTCGACCTATCTGGCCGAACGCGTTCGCCGCCTGCTCGACGACGGGCGCGCGTGGGGCGCCTTGCCGGAGCAGGTGCGCGACTGGCTGTCGCTGCAAAAGGACGTCTCGCGCGTGCCGGCGGTGCGCGAGCTACTGGTCGAGAGTTTTCCTCGCGCCAACAAGCATTACATCGTCTGCTATCCGTTCGAAGGCCGTCTCGCGCATCAGACGCTCGGCATGCTGTTGACGCGCCGGCTGGAGCGCGCCCGCGCTCGGCCGCTCGGCTTTGTCGCCAACGAATATGCGATCGCGGTCTGGGCGCTCGGCGACATGTCCTTCATGATCCGGGACGGCAGGATCGACCTCGACACGCTGTTCGATCCCGACATGCTCGGCGACGATCTCGAAGCATGGCTTGCCGAATCCGCGCTGATGAAGCGCACGTTCCGCAATTGCGCGATTATCTCCGGCCTGATCGCGCGCCGGCACACCGGCGAGGAGAAGAGCCGCCGCCAGGTGCTGTTCTCGACCGATCTCGTCTACGACGTCTTGCGAAAACACCAGGCCGACCACGTGCTGTTGCGTGCCGCGCGGGCCGATGCCGCCACCGGCCTGCTCGATCTGCGCCGGCTCAGCGACATGCTTACCCGCATCCAGGGCCGCATCACGCACCGGGAACTCGATCGCGTCTCCCCGCTCGCCGTCCCCGTGATGCTGGAAATCGGCCGCGAGTCAGTCTATGGCGAAGCTGGAGACGAGCTCCTGGCCGAAGCCGCCGACGAGCTCGTCAAAGAGGCGATGGGATAGAGAATTTTCCAGTGAGGCGCGCTGATCCATCCACACCGTCATGCCCGGGCTTGACCCGGGCATCCACGTCTTTGTCTCCGTGGCAAGAACGTGGATGGCCGGGACAAGCCCGGCCATGACGGAGCAAGTGGCAATTTCGGTGACGACGACGCGCAGCGTTGACGTCGTAGGTATTCCGTTCATCGCCGATCTCTCCGGCGCGCTGTTCTGGGAAGAGCAGCGCCTGCTCGTCGTCTCCGACCTGCATCTGGAAAAAGGTTCCAGCTTCGCCATGCGCGGCGTGCTGCTGCCGCCTTACGACACCATCGCGACCCTTGGCCGGCTCGCTGCTGTCATCTCCCGCCATGATCCGCGGATCGTCATAGCGCTCGGCGACAGTTTTCACGATCGCACCGCGCACGGACGGCTGTCGGCTCAGGATCGCGACGCGGTCGCCGCCTTGCAGGCTGGCCGCGACTGGATCTGGATCTCGGGCAACCACGATCCGATGCTGCCGAGCGATCTCGGCGGCACGGTCGCCGACGAAGTCGCGATCGGCCCGATCACCTTCCGCCACGAGCCGACCGGCGCATGCGGCGAGATCTCCGGCCATCTCCATCCCAAGGCCCGCGTCTCCGCGCGTGGCCGTTCGATGGAGCGCCGCTGTTTCGCCAGTGACGGCGAGCGCGCCGTGATGCCCGCCTTCGGCGCCTATGCCGGCGGCCTCAACATCCGCGACGTGGCGTTTGCAAAAATCTTTCCGAAGAACGGTTTTGTCGCGCATTTGCTCGGCGACCGCCGCGTCCACGCGATTGCCGCGTCACGGTGTTATTGATTAGCTATCGCTTCAATCGGGGCTGAACACTCTCACCACGTGCACAACTGCGCTCCCTCCCCCCTTGTGGGGGAGGGCGGGGGAGGGGGGTAGCCCAGGAAAAGGTCTATCCATCTGCGCTCGTGCGGCGCGCGCTCCTCGAGGGAGTCCCCGTGTGGTACCCCTCTCCCTAACCCTCCCCCACAAGGGGGGAGGGAACATACCGGTCTGGCGGCGACAGATCGCGACTATCGCAACGATTCACGCCGCCTTCGCCTGCACGTCGTCGCAGAACTCCGCGAGCCGATCGGCGAGCCGCAGCGTCGCGGGGCTGGCGCCCGGCGCGGCCATCAACGCCACCTCGGTCCGGTTGATCGGCGCAAAGCCGTCCTTTGCGGTCAGCACGCGATGGTCGGACTGGATCGCCATCTCCGACAGGATGCTCAAGCCCATGCCGGCCGCGACCGCGGCCTGGATGCCGGCGAGGCTCGATGAGGTGTAGGACATGTGCCAGATGCGGCCCGCGCTCTCCAGCGCGTGGATGGCGCCGGCGCGGTAGAGGCAGCCGAGCGGAAAGCCGATCAGCGGCACCGACGGTGCGCTGGCATCGATCGGATGGCTCTTGCTGGTGACCCAGTGCACCTGCTCCGGCCACACCGCGATCGCGCCCTTCTCACCCGCTTCGCGCTTGAACAGTGCGAGGTCGAGCTCGCCGCGATCGAGGTCGCGGGCAAGATGCTTGCTCTGGTCGGCGCGCACATCGAGCCGGAGCCCCGGATGCGAGCGCGAGAAGGCGCCGAGCAGTTTCGCCAGCCGATAGGCCGCAAAATCCTCGGGAATGCCGAGCCGGATCGCGCCTTCGCCGTCGGGCTGGCGCAGCACGTCGCGGGCCTCTTCCGCAAGCGACAACAGCCGTCGCGCATAGGACAGCAGCCGTTCGCCGGCCTCCGTCGGGCGCACGTCCTTGCCGTCGCGATGCAGCAGGACCTGGCCGACATCCTCCTCCAGCCGCTTGATCTGCTGGCTGACGGTCGACTGGGTGCGATGGACGCGCTCGCCGGCGCGAGTGAAGCCGCCGGCATCGACCACCGAGACGAAGCTGCGCAGGAGCTCCAGATCGAGCATGGGCGCATCCATTCGAAAATCCACTTATGGTAAGTTAATCATTTAATTTCCAAATGACAAGCCGGGTCGCTAGATCGAGGGCACAGGAGAATGTCCCTCATGTCGCTCGCCCCCTCGCTTGCCGTTCCCCGCAGCCGCTTCAACACGCTGCCGCTTGCGATCGGCCTGTTCTGCCTGCTCTGGAGCTACGCCTTCGTCGCCGGCAAGATCGGCGTCACCCATTGCCCGCCGCTGATCCTGCTCGCCGCGCGCTTTTCGCTCGCCGGCATCTTGATCCTCGGTGCCACGCTCGTCCGCGGCGACGATTGGTCGCTGTCCTGGCGCGATGCCGCGATCTTCGCCGTTCTCGGCGTCGCCAACAACGCGCTCTATCTGGGCCTCGGCTACACCGGCCTGCAGTCGGTCTCCGCCGGCCTCGGCGGCCTGATCGTGTCGGCCAATCCGGTGTTCACGGCGGGCCTCGCCGCGCTGCTGCTCGGCGAAGGCATGACCTGGCGCAAGGCGAGCGGCCTCCTGCTCGGCATCATCGGCGTGACCTTGATCGTCTGGCATCGCCTGTCCGTCGGCACCGACTCGCTGCACGGCATCGTGTTCACGCTGGCCTCGCTCGCCTCCCTCGTTGCCGGCACCATCTTGTTCAAGCTGCTCGCCCCGAAGGGAAGTCTATGGATCGGCAATGGCGTGCAGAATCTCGCCGCCGGCTTCGTGCTGACGCCGGTCGCGCTGACCTTCGCCGATCTTCGTGCCATCGACGTCACGCCGGGCCTGATCGGCGCCTTCGCCTTCCTCGTGCTCGGCGGCTCGATCCTCGCCTACTGGCTCTGGTTTCATCTCCTGAAAGTGTGTGGCGCGACGGCCGCCAGTGCCTATCATTTCCTGATGCCGCCGCTCGGCATGCTGTTCGCCTTCATCGTGCTTGGCGAGCACGTCGAGGCGCGCGATCTGCTCGGAATCATCCCGGTCGCACTTGGCATCTACTTGGTGACGCGGCCCGCCAAATTCGTCTCGTAACAGGAGTCCATCATGCCCATTTCCATCACCCTGATCGGCGGTCCCACTGCGCTGATCGAGATCGATGGCTTTCGCCTGCTCACTGACCCGACCTTCGATGCGCCGGGCGCCTATCAACTGCCGCACGTCAAGCTGGAGAAGACGATCGGCCCTGCGCTCAAGGCCGACGCAATCGGCCCGGTCGACGCGGTCCTGCTCAGCCACGACCAGCATTCCGACAATCTCGATAATTCCGGTCGCGACTATCTGCTTAGAGCGCCGCGCGCGCTGACGACTGAGGCCGGCGCCAAGCGCCTGGGCGGCCACGTCGAGGGCCTCGCGCCGTGGGGCACGGCGCGTCTGAAAGATCGTGACGGCAATTCGCTGACGATCACCGCCACGCCCGCGCGCCACGGTCCGGCCGGCATCGAGCCGCTGTCAGGCGACGTCATCGGCTTCGTGGTGTCGTCGAGCCGGACCGACACCACCGCGGTCTATATTAGCGGCGACACCACCTGGTTCGACGGCGTCGCCGAGGTCGCTCGCCGCTTCAAATGCGGCGTGGTGATGCCTTTCGCCGGCGCCGCGCAAACGCGCGGGCCGTTCCATCTCACCATGGACACCAACGACACCATCGAGACCGCACGCGCCTTCCCCGACGCGATGATCGTGCCGGTTCATACCGAGGGTTGGGCGCATTTCCGCCAGAACAGCGAGGATCTGCGCAAGACGTTTGATGTGCTCGGCTTCGGGACGCGGCTGCGATTGCTGGAGCCCGGCGTGCCGACCGTGGTGCAGGCGCCGTAGTTTTCCAACGCCGTAATTTCCCAGCGTTTCAGTTTTCCAGCGTCGTAGTTTTCCAGCGTCGTGCTGGCGAAAGCCAGGACCCATTACCCCAGGGAGCAGTTTGACGCTTAATGGTAACTCCGAATCCCCGTAATCACGACTGTCTGTGGTTATGGGTCCTGGCCTTCGCCAGGACGACTCGGAGAGAGCGCCTGCGCTTCGCAATGACGGCGGCTAATCCTTCCTGAAAACAATCGACGCCATCCAGCCCGTCATCAGCGCCATCGCCGCGGTGACGAGGCCATAGATCAGCCCGTTCTGCCGCGCCGTGGTGGCGACGAACTGCTCGAAGCCGACCTTGACGATCTCGAACGCGGTCTCGGTCTTGCCGATGAACGCGCCGTCGGCAAACAGCTTGATCTCCACCTCATAGGTGCCGATCGGCACTTCCGCCGGCAGTGGAATGCCTGTGCGGAACAGGGTCGGTGTCAGGAACGTCACCGCGCTCGGGTCCTCGCGGTAGAGACCGCGCTGGGTTCGCAGGCGGATGAAGGCGGAGCGGAACGCGTCGTTCGGCACCACGTCGGCATAGTCGCCGCTGACGCGCTGGGTCAACAGCACGTTGTTGAGCCCGATCTGCTGGCGCCGCGCGATCTCGGGCGAGGTGATGACATCGAAGGAGCGGTTGGCGAACAGCGCGAGATAGCTCGGCACCTCCAGGAATTGGCGGTAGTCGGTGTTGATCCAGATCCCGAACGTGCGCTCCTTGCGCCGCGTCACCATGTCGGCGCGCGGGCCCATCACGGTGACGACGAGATCGTAGGTCTTGCGGTCGACGGGCGTGGAGCCGTCCTTCTCGACTGAGCCGAACAGCACCAGCTCCTCGCCGGAATAGTTCGGCGTCACCGTGACGCGATGGTTGGAGACCGACACGATCAGCCGCTCGGCGCGTGCAGCGGAGCCGAGCAGCAGAACGAGCAGCACCGCGAGAGCTGCGCGCATCATCCGTTCACCCCCAGTTCGCGGATGGTGAAGAGGTCTTCGGGCCGGATCACCAGCTCGATCGCGAAACGAACACCGACCGAGAGGATCAAGAGGCCAAGCAGCAGCCGCAATTGCTCGCCGCGAATCTTCTGGCCGGCGCGTGCGCCGAATTGGGCGCCGGTGACGCCGCCGACCATCAGGATCAGCGCCAGCACCGCATCGACCAGATGATTTGTCACCGCGTGCAGCAGGGTCGCAAACAGCATCGTGACCAGCGTCAGGACCATCGAGGTGCCGATCACCGTCGAGGTCGGCACCCGCAGCAGATAGATCATGGTCGGCACCAGGATGAAGCCGCCGCCGATGCCCATGATGGCGCCGATGAAGCCGATCACGATGCCGACGATCACGACCGGGATCACCGAGAGGTAGATCTTGGAGCGCTTGAACCGCATCTTCAGCGGCAGGCCATGGATCCAGTTATGCGTGCGTCGCGGCGGCACCGCGCCACGCCGGGTCCGCATCAGGGCACGCAGGCCTTCGGAGAACATCAGGCTGCCGACGGTGGTGAGCAGCACGACGTAGGACAGTGCGATCATCAGATCGAGCTGGCCGAGCGCGCGCAGCTGCGTGAAGGTCCACACGCCCAGCGCCGTCCCGGTCACACCGCCGCATAACAACACGCTCGCCAGCGCCGGATCGATCGCGCGCCGCCGCCAATAGGCGAGGGCGCCGGAAAAGGACGAGGCGGCGATGTGGCTTGCGACCGAGGCGACCGCGACCGCCGGCGTGATGCCGATGAAGATCAAAAGCGGCGTCATCAGGAAGCCGCCGCCGATTCCGAACATGCCGGAGACGAAGCCGACCGCCGCGCCCATCGCCAGCACGAGGAAGACGTTGACCGGAAGATCGGCGATCGGGAGATAGAGCTGCATCGAGAGACCACGCTTCCCACGAGACGGATCGGTTGCGCGGAATGCTCGCAGGAGGGCAGAACGATTGCCGCGCCCTTCAATAGCGGAATTCGACGGCGGGCGGACCAGGAATTTCGGGCGTGGTGAATGGGGGTGAGGAGGGTGATCGAGGCGCCGTGGCTCCTCCGATCTCGTCCTGGCGAAAGCCAGGACCCATCATCCCGACTGGTTGCTATCGCGGCAGGCTGTGGCCACAGCGTCCTTCAACAACGGCTGCTTGTGGTAATGGGTCCTGGCTTTCGCCAGGACGACCAGGTGGGATTTTTCCTCAGAGACGATTGAGCGACCGCTCTCAGTGCGCCGCCGACGCCGACTTCTTGCTCGCGACCGGCTTCGGCGCAGGCTTCGCGTTGGCCTGCGGGGCGCTGTCCCAGCCGCCGTTCGGGGCCGCAACGTTGACGGCGTCGTCGGGCTGCGGCTCGGCGCTGAAGGTCTGGATCGCGAGCTTGGCGGCGGCGAGCGATTGCGGGTCGAGCCGCTTGGCGACGTCGTCGCGCTTGGTTGCTGCGTCCGCGTCGCCCTGGGCGGCGGCGAGGGTGAACCATTTGTAGGACTCGGCGAGGTTCTGCTCCACGCCGATGCCGCGGGCATAGAGGATGCCGAGGTTGAACTGGCTGTCGGCGACGCCGCGGTCGGCGGCCTTCCGGAACCACAGTGCCGCGCTCTTGTAATTGGCGCCGCGTCCGCCGCCGTCGGCGTCGAGCACCGCGAGATTGTGCATCGCCTTGGCGTTGCCGCGCTCGGCCGCCTGCGTGTAGTAGCGGCGGGCGATGTCGGCGTCCTTCTTCACGCCGAGACCCTTTTCGTAGAGTGTCCCGAGGCGGAAGGTCGCGGGCACCACGCCGGCCTGCGCCGCGCGGTCGTACCATTTGGCGGCTTCGTCGTAATTCGCGGCCACGCCCTTGCCTTCGGCAAAGCGCACGCCGATCTCGTAGGCCGCGGTCGCATCGCCCTTCATCGCGGCGGTACGCAAGCCGGGGCCACCGATGCCGTCCGGCAGCTTTTCGCTCGGCGGCACCTGGATCATCGCGAGTTTCGTGCGGCTCGTGCCCGACAGCGCGCCGGTGACGTCGCTGGAGGCCGGCTGCGGCGCTGCGGCAGGCAGCGGCGGAATTTCGACCGAGGCTGAGTTGCCCGAACTGGCGGCGGGCGCCGGCGCGGCATTGTTCTGGGATTGCCGCCCGATCGGGGTCGGCGAGGTCATCGACGGCGTGACCTGCTCGGGCGTGGTGGGCTTGTTCTCGACCGGCGGCGGGGCCTGCGGTGCGGGTGCGGGCGACGAATTCTCCATCGCCTGCGGCGTCGGCGACGGGCTGCCATCGAGCAGGTTCATCGCCATCTTGAAGGTGCCGAGCACGATCACGACCACGCTCGCGCCAACCAGCAGCGAGCGGATCTTCGAGGTGATGGTCGAGCCACCTTCCTGGCCCTTGTCCTTGGCGCGGGCGATTGCGGCCTTGGCGCCACGGGCCGGTTTCTCGGTCGGCTGCGCGGCGGCGGCCTGCGCGGCGCGGCGCGCGGCGGCGATGAAGCTTGACGACGACACCGGCTCCTTGGGCGCGGCCGGGATGTCGCTGATTGCGCTTTCGGACGCAGCAATGCGCTCCGACGGCGTGGCAAGCCGTGCACCCGGCCTTGTGCCCGGCTCGAGCGGATGATCCGGCGGCAGTTCGGGCGCAAGCGCGGCGCGCGTGGGCGCCGTATGCGGCTCCAGGATTTCGCTGATCGCGCGTGGCGGAACCGGCGGTGCCATCGGCATCGGCGGCGGCGGCGGCGCTGCCGGCGCGGCGGCGTGGAATTCGCGCGGCGCGGCGGCGAAGGCAGCGTGCGCCGCCTGCGCGGCGGCCGGATTGGGCAGCTCGGGCTTCGGATCGTATTTCGGGTGCTGCTGTTGCTGCGGACGCGGCTCGCGCGCCATCGGCGCAGGCTCCATGGGAGCGGCCATCGGCATCGGCTGCGGCGCAGGGGCGGGCGGCGCGGTGCGCACATTGCGCAGATCGCCCTCGATCATCGAGAGACGATCGACGACGTGGCTAAGGGCGTTGTGGACGGCCTCCAGCGAATCCTGGGTGGTCCGGTTGGTCTCGGCCTGGCTGAAGCGGATGTCGGAGAGCTCGCGCTTGACGAGATCGACCATGCCGGAATCGGCGGGCGGCGCGGAGTTGCGGCTCTCGGCCAGCGCGGAATAGGTCGCCTGCTGCCGCTCGAGGTGGCGCAGGATGTCGTGCAGCCCGTCCTCGACGCGGCTGAAATTGCCGTTGCGCGGATCGGAGGCAGCCTCGAGCCGCTCCAGCAGATACGAGACCCGCTGTTCAAGATGAGCAAAGGTCGAAGCCGAATCGTTGCCGACCTGCATGCGATCGAAACGGTCGGACAGGGCGCGGATCGCGCTTTCGAGCTGCTCGCTGCTCTCGGATGGCTGAGGGCGCTCGCGCGTTTCCAGAGCGGCCGTGAGCGCCGCGATGCGCTGCTCCAGCACCGCAAAACTGTCGCCCTGGCCGGACGCACGGGTGACCTGGTCGACCTTGGACGACAGCAGCTGCACGTCGTCCGAGAGCCGTGCCAGCGCTTCGTTGGAGGCGACGTTGGAGACGATGCCGCGCAGCGCCGTGATCGCGCCTTCGAGCTGGCGGACCGTCGAGGGATCGTCATTGGCGCGCAGGATCAGATCGAGCTTGGCCCCGAGATTGCGGATCGCCTCGTCATAGCCGGTGAGCTGCTCGGCCGGCGTCAGCGTGCGGAGCACCTGCTTGATTTCGGACAGCGCGTGCTCGATCCCGGACAGGACCTGGCCGTCGGTGCCGTTGGAGCGGGTCTCGTCGATGCGCCGATGCAGCGAGCGGATCTCGTTCTCGATCGATTCGATCGCGCGGCGCGGCATCGCCTCGGTGATGGCGTTGCGGATCTCCGCAAGCTCGCTGCGGAAACTGTTGATCGCCTGCTCGGTATTGTCAGGGCGCTGCAGCGACTCGATCTGGCTCGTGATCTTGAGCAGATGGCGCTCGAGCGCAGAGAAATCCGGACCCGGCTGCGGTGGCGGCGGAGCGTAGGCAGGCGGCGCGGGGGCCGCGTAAGGAGCTGCCGCAGGCGCGATCGAGGGTGCTGCGCGCGGCGGCATCTGCCTGGGCGCAAAGCCGTCGAGCTCGCTCTGCCGTGCCGTGATCTCGGCGACCGCGACGTCGAACGAAGCCGGGCTCAGGGGCGGTGAGCTGCGATAGACCTGCGCTGCCGCGCGCTCGACCGCATCGGCCTGGCGCTGGCGCATTTCAACGGGGGCCTGTCGCGGTGCCGGAGCCTGCTGCGGCTTCGAAATCTGCGACAGCCTAGCATCGAGCCGCGAGATCGCGTCGTTGAGCTGGCGCGCAACGCCCTGCTCGCGCGAGACGTCTTGCCGGGAAGCGTCTTGTCGCGAAGTGTCCTGCCGCGGCGCGGGCTTTGAAATCCGTTCGATCTGCTGGGTGATGGCGTCGAGCCGCTGGTGGATGTCTGCGACTTCGCGGCTTTCCTGGCTCGGTCCTTGAGTCGGTACCTGGCTCGGGACGTGCTGGGCTTGCGGACGCTGGTCGTAAAGTCCGCGAAAGTTTGGCGGGGCGGTCTCGCCGAGCGTGGAGTTCAGCCAATCGTTGAGTGACATGCCGGCGCGACGCGCAGCAGCTTCGGCCCGCTCCCGGACGGAGGGATCGATGCCGTCAACACTCCACGATACGCGCGAATTCATGACTCTGTCCGGTCCCGACTCCGGCGCCCCACCCGGCGCCTCCAGTCTCCCCTCGCGTGCCGGTTGAAAGACAATCGGATTTGGCGCGGGTCGTCTGCCTCGAAAACCGACTTTTGTCTGTTACGGTAAATAACGGGTTAAGGAACCCATTGACGGTGTCTTAAAGTTGGGCGGCCTTCCAGGACGAGAGCAGGTGCGCTCCCTCCCCCGCTTGCGGGGGAGGGTTGGGGAGAGGGTGTTTCCACAATCGAGAACCCCCGAGATGAGAGAGCCCTCACCCGCGCCTTCGGCGCGACCTCTCCCGCAAGCGGGAGAGGCGAAGAGCACCGCCGAAGCCGGTCTAGCCCTTGCCCTCGCGCTTGCCTTCCTCCAGCGGCACGGCCGTGCCCGTGCCGCTCATCGCCGACAGGGCCTCGAGCGCCTCTTCGCAGAAATCGGCCACCATCTGCTCGTGCCGGGCGCCGAGCTGAAGCAGCAGCAGGTTACCGAGGTCGAGCACGCCGGACGCCGCCCCTTCCGGAAAGCGCTTCTTCAGGATGCGCTCGTAGTTCTCGTGGCGATCGCGGTGGTGTTCGAGCCGGGCCATCAGGTCGGTGCGCATCGGCTCGAGGCCGATGCTGTCCAGCGCGTGCAGCCGCACCAGGAGGTCGTCCTTGATGGAAGGGGGCGTGCTTGGCCGCGCAGCCCAGTGCCGCAGCGCTGTTCGGCCCTCCGGAGTCAGCGTATAGATCAGTTTATTGGGCTTGCCCGTCTGCACGACCTCGCGGCCCTGGATGTAGCCGCGGTCGCGCAGCTTTGAGAGCTCGCGGTAGATCTGCTGGTGGTCGGCCTTCCAGAAGAAGCCGATCGAGGAATCGAATGTCTTGGCGAGCTCGTAGCCCGTCATCGGACGTTCCGTCAGGCATGCGAGGATTGCGTCGCCCAAAGCCATGACCCGGTCCTCCTGTTCTCGACCTTAACCAATTGGCTTGACTTTATGCGCATCGGCGCATATGCGTCAATGTGCATATGAGGTGATCCAAGAACGAGGGCAAACACCGCCCCGAAAACCCCAATGGAATCAACCTTCGCGCTACTGTGCATGGGGTTGTTTTCGCGTTTTTTTGCCGAAGCCTTTAGGGAGGCAGCTGAATGACCGGCCTCGAGTCCTGGTACGGCTACATGAAGTCGCATGACCGGGCAGCGCTGTGGGACCTGCTCCATCCCGACGCCGTGTTCGAAAGCCCCGTCGTGCACGCGCCGCAGCACGGCCGCGACATTACCTTCAAATATCTCGCTAGCGCCGAGAAGGTGCTCGGCGGTCCCGGCTTCCTTTATGTCGGCGAATGGAAGAGTGAGAGCGGCGCCGTGCTCGAATTCAAGACCATCATCGACGGCATCGAGATCAACGGCGTCGACATTATCAGCTTCGATCCGGAGGGGCGCATCACGCATTTCAAGGTGATGGTGCGGCCGCTCAAGGCGATCAACATGCTGCATCGCCTGATGGCGGAGCAGCTTGCCGCTGCTCAATCCTAAGCCAGTATCATCACTTCAAGGCCTGCCGGGAGACCACCATGCCGATCTACAAAGCCCCCGTCGAAGACGTGAACTTCCTGCTCAACGACGTCTTCCAGATCGATCGCTACGACAATCTCGCCGGTTTCTCCGATGCGTCGAGCGACGTGCGCGAAGCCATTCTCGGCGAAGCCGCCAAGCTTGCCGAAGAGGTGCTGCAGCCGCTCAATCGCGTGGGCGATCTCGAGGGCTGCAAGCGCGCCGATGACGGCAGCGTCACCACGCCCAAGGGATTCAAGGAGGCGTTCAAGCAGGTCGCCGAGGGCGGCTGGCTCGGCCTGTCGGCACCGACCGAGTACGGCGGCCAGGGCCTGCCGGTGACGCTCTCGCAGGCGGTCAACGAATTCCAGATCTCCGCCAATATGGCGTTCTCGATGTATGGCGGCCTCACGATGGGCGCGACCGCGGCGCTGATCGTCCACGGCACGCAGGAGCAGAAGCAGACCTACGTGCCAAAGATGGTTGCGGGCGAGTGGACCGGCACCATGAACCTGACCGAGCCGCATTGCGGCACGGACCTTGGCATGCTCCGCACCAAGGCGGTGCGGCAGCCCGACGGCAGCTTCAAGATCACGGGCACCAAGATCTTCATTTCGGCCGGCGAGCATGACCTCGCGCCCAACATCATCCACCTCGTGCTTGCCCGCATCGAGGGCGCGCCCGCCGGCATCAAGGGCGTGTCGCTGTTCGTGGTGCCGAAATTCATGGTCAATGCCGATGGTTCGGTGGGGCAGCGCAACGGCGTGGTGTGCGGCTCGATCGAGCACAAGATGGGCATCCACGGCAATTCCACCTGCGTGATGAACTACGACAACGCCGTCGGCTGGCTGATCGGCGAAGAGAACAAGGGCATGCAGGGCATGTTCGTGATGATGAACGAGGCCCGCCTCGGCGTCGCCGTGCAGGGTCTCGCGCAGTCGGAAGTCGCCTATCAGAACGCGGTCGCCTATGCCCGGGATCGCATCCAGGGCCGTTCGCTCACCGGTGCCAAGGCGCCGGACAAGCCGGCCGATCCGATCATCGTCCATCCCGACGTGCGCCGCACGCTGCTGTCGATCCGCGCCTTCAACGAGGCCGCCCGCGCCTTCGTGATGTGGACCGCGCTGAAGAGCGACGTCGCCCATCGCTCCGAGGATCCCAGGGATCGCCAGGCCGCCGACGATCACATGGGCTTGATGACGCCGGTGCTGAAAGGCTTCCTCACCGATTACGGCTTCGCCAATGCGGTGCAGGCACAGCAGATGTATGGCGGCCACGGCTACATCGCCGAGCAGGGCATGGAGCAGTTCGTGCGCGACGCCCGCATCGCCATGATCTACGAAGGCGCCAACGGCATCCAGGCGCTCGACCTCGTCGGCCGCAAGCTGCCGCGCGATGGCGGCCGCGCCATCATGGCGTTCTTCGGCGAGGTCATGGCCTTCGCCAAGGAGAACGGCGGCGACGAGGCGATGAAGCCCTTCATCACTCCGCTCTCGACTTCGTTCGGCCATCTCCAGCAGGCCACCACGTGGCTGATGCAGAACGCGATGGCCAAACCCGACAATGCCGGCGCTGCCGCGACCGATTACCTGAATCTCTTCGGCTTCGTCGCCCTCGGCTATATGTGGGCGAAGATGGCGAAGGTGACGCAAGCCAAGATTGCCGAGAGCGGGGCGACTCCCTATCTCTCGACCAAGCTCGTCACCGGCCGCTTCTTCATGGAGCGGATGCTGCCGGAGACCGCCGCCAATCTTGCGCGCATCCAGGCCGGCTGCGCCACCATCATGGAACTGCCGGCGGAAGCGTTCTGAGGATTTCCGCCCGAATGATAGCGACCGCGCGGCGGTCGCGACCAATAACTGCAATCAGGAGGCTCCCATGGCAGATGCCTATATTTACGACCACGTCCGCACCCCGCGCGGCCGCGGCAAGGCGGACGGCGCGCTGCACGAAGTCACCGCGCTCGCGCTTGCGACCGTGCCGCTCAAGGCGCTCAAGGACCGCAACAACCTGCCGGAAGATTCCGTCGATGACGTCATTCTCGGCGTGGTCGATCCCGTCGGCGAAGCCGGCTCCGACATTGCGCGTTTTGCCGCGCTGAAGGCGGGCCTCGGCGAAGCCGTGCCGGGCGTGCAGATCAGCCGCTTCTGCGCCTCCGGCCTCGATGCCGTGAATTTTGCCGCAGCCCAGGTGATGAGCGGCCAGCACGAGCTCGTGATCGGCGGCGGTGCCGAATCGATGAGCCGCGTCGGCATCGGCGCCTCCGGCGGCGCCTGGCCGATGGACCCGTCGATGGCGGTGCCCTCATATTTCATGCCGCAAGGGGTCTCTGCCGATCTGATCGCGACCAAATACGGCTTCTCGCGCGACGATGTCGACGCCTATGCGGTGCAGAGCCAGCAGCGTGCGGCGAAGTCCTGGGATGAAGGCCGCTTCGACAAGTCGGTCGTCCCGGTGAAGGACATCAACGGCCTCACCATCCTCGCCAAGGACGAGCATATGCGTCCCTCGACGACGATGCAGTCGCTGGCGCAGTTGCAGCCGGCGTTCACGATGATGGCGCAGATGGGCGGCTTCGATGGCGTCGCGGTGCAGTCGCATCCGGAAATCGAACGCGTCAATTACGTGCACCACGCCGGCAATTCGTCGGGCATCGTCGATGGTGCCGGCGCGGTTCTGCTCGGCAGCAAGGAAGCCGGCGGCAAGTACGGCCTGAAGCCGCGCGCAAAGATCCGCGCCTTCGCCAATATCGGCTCTGAGCCCGCGATGATGCTGACCGGCCCGGTCGACGTCACCGAAAAGCTGTTTGCGCGCTCCGGCATGAAGAAGTCGGACATCGACCTGTTCGAGCTCAACGAGGCCTTCGCCTCCGTCGTGCTGCGCTACATCCAGGCCTTCGACATCGACAACGCCAAGATCAACGTCAATGGCGGTGCCATCGCGCTCGGCCATCCGCTGGGCGCGACCGGTGCCATGATCCTCGGGACCGTGCTCGACGAGCTCGAGCGCACCAACAAGGCGACCGCACTGGTGACGCTGTGCATCGGCGGCGGCATGGGCACCGCGACCATCATCGAACGCGTCTAAGGGTAGGGGAGCAACCAGCATGGCTTACAAGAACTTCAAGGTTGAGACCGATTCCGACGGCATCGCGCTTGTCACCTGGGACATCCCGGGCCGTTCGATGAACGTGCTCGACGAGACCTCGACCAGCGAGCTCGACGCGATCGTCAAGGCGACCACGGCGGATGCTGCGGTGAAGGGCGTCGTCATCACCTCCGCCAAGGAAGCGTTCTGCGCGGGTGCCGATCTGTCCATGCTCGAAGGCATGAACCAGGCCTACGCAAAAGTGTTTGGGGAGCAGGGCGAGACGGCGGCAAACCAGATGCTGTTCGAGCAGAGCCGGCGCTTCTCGCAGGTGCTGCGCTCGATCGAGACCTCCGGCAAGCCGTGGGCGGCCGCGATCAACGGTCTCGCGCTCGGCGGCGGTTTCGAGATCACGCTGTGCTGCCATTATCGCGTGGCGGCGGAAAATCCCAAGACCCGCCTCGGCCTGCCCGAGGTCAAGGTCGGCCTGTTTCCGGGCGCCGGCGGCACGCAGCGCGTGCCGCGCCTGGTGCCGCCGCAGGACGCGATGACGATCCTGCTCAAGGGCGATCCGGTCACGATCGAGAAAGCCAAGGCACTGAATCTGATCCACGCCATCGTTCCCGCCGCCGATCTTATCAAGGCGGCCAAGGACTGGATCAAGGGCGGCGGCAAGGCTGTCGCGCCCTGGGACGAGAAAGGCTTCAAACTGCCGGGCGGTCCGGTGTTCTCCAAGGCCGGCATGATGATGTTTCCGGCCGGCAACGCGATCTATCGCCGCGAGACCTACGACAATTATCCGGCCGCGCGCGCGATCATGAGCTGCGTCTACGAGGGCCTGCAGTTGCCGATCGACGCCGCGCTACGCGTGGAATCGCGCTACTTCACCTCGGTGCTGCGCTCGAAGGAAGCGGCCGCGATGATCCGCAGCCTGTTCCTGTCAATGCAGGAATTGAACAAGGGCGCGCGCCGTCCGAAAGATGTGCCGCCGACCAAGGTGAAGAAGATCGCCGTGATCGGCGCCGGGTTCATGGGTGCGAGCGTCGGCTATGTCTCGGCCCGTGCCGGCCTCGACGTCGTCCTGATCGATCGCGACCAGGAAAGCGCCGACAAGGGCAAGGCGCATGCGCAAAAGGTGATCGAGGAGCAGATCAAGAAGGGCCGCGCCAAGCCCGGTGACGCAGAAGCCCTGCTCGCGCGCATCACGCCGACCGCGGACTATTCCGCGCTGAAGGATGTCGATCTCGTCATCGAGGCCGTGTTCGAGGACCGCAAGGTCAAGGCTGATACCTTTGCCAAGGCGCAGGAGCATATGAAGCCGGACGTGATCTTCGCGTCCAACACCTCGACGCTTCCGATCACCTCGCTGGCCGAATCCTTCAAGGACCAGGGCAGGTTCGTCGGCATCCATTTCTTCTCGCCGGTCGAGAAGATGATGCTGGTCGAGATCATCCAGGGCAAGAACACCGGCGATCTCGCGATCGCGACCGCACTCGATTACGTCCGGCGGATCGGCAAGACGCCGATCGTCGTCAACGACAGCCGCGGCTTCTTCGCCAATCGCTGCGTCGGCCGCTACGTCGCCGAAGGCAACGAGATGTTCCTCGAAGGCGTGCCGCCCGCGATGATCGAGAATTGCGCGAAGATGGCCGGCATGCCGGTCGGCCCGCTCTCGCTGTCGGACGAGGTCGCGCTCGACCTCGGGCTCAAGATCATGAAGGCGACGGAAGCCGATCTCGGCCCCAACGCCATCAATCCCGATCAGAAGAAGCTGATGGTGGAAATGGTCGAGAAGCAGGGCCGTCTGGGCCGCAAGAACAGCAAGGGGTTTTACGATTACCCCGAGAAGGGCAAGGGTCAGAAGAGCCTGTGGCCGGGCTTGTCCGCGCTGCAGCCCAAGCAGCTCGACCCCGACACCCTCGACGTCGAGGAGTTGAAGCAGCGCTTCCTGGTGGTGCAGGCGGTGGAAGCCGCGCGCACGGTGGAGGACCACGTCATCACCGATCCGCGCGAGGCGGATGTCGGCTCGATCCTCGGCTTCGGCTTCGCGCCGTTCACCGGTGGCACGCTGTCCTACATCGACTTCATGGGTCCCAAGAAGTTCGTCGAACTTTGCCACAAGCTGGAGGCGAAATACGGCTCGCGCTTCACCCCGCCGAAACTCCTCGAGGAGATGGCCGCGAAGGGAGAAACTTTCTACGGCCGCTTCGCTCCGAACAAGGCGGCGGCGTGATTCTCTGAACCCCTAGCCGGGATGAAAAATACGAAAGGCCGGATTCTCCGATCCGGCCTTTCGCATGTGCGCCTCAGGCAGCCTGAATCAGTCCTTCCTTCTTCATCGCTTCCTGCACCTGCGGCCGCGCCGCGACGCGGGTCTTGTACGCGGCAAGGTTCGGCATCGCCGAGAGGTCGAACTTCATCCGGTCGCCCCAGGTCAGCATCGTGAAGAGATAACCGTCGGCCACCGTGAACTGCTTGCCCATGAGGTAGTCGCGGCCGGCGAGCTGGCTGTCGATGTATTTCAGCTTGCCCATGACGCGGTCTTTGAAGAAGGCCTTGGCCTCGTCGTTCAGCGCCGGCGCGAACATCGGGCCGAAGCTCTTGTGCACCTCGGAGGTGAGGAAGTTCAGCCATTCGAGCAGCTTGTAGCGCTCGGCGCTGCCGTGGGCCGGCGCCAGCGCCTTGGCCGAGGCCTGATCGGCGATCATCTGGACAATCACCGGGCCTTCGGTCACGATCTCTCCGCTATCGAGGCCCAGCGCAGGGACCTGGCCCTTGGGGTTCAGCTTCAGATAATCCTCACCGTTTTCGAGCTTCTTGGCCCGGATATCGACCTTGACCAGTTCATAGGGCAGGCCGGCTTCCAGGAGCGCGATATGGGGGGATAGCGAGCAGGCACCGGGCGAATAGTACAATTTCATGGAATTTCCTCCTCTTGTTGCTTGGTTCAGGCGAAAGAACGACTACATGCATCTGCTTGAAATAGTCAAGATTGATGCAGGTGCATCGAATAGGGTAAGAGACGGGCGACGAGCTTGAGCGGGACCATGAAACGCAAACCATCGACCGAGGCGACTTCCGCCTGGATCCGCTTGATGCGGGTGCAGAGCCGTGTGCTCAATTGCGTCGAGCAGGACCTGAAGAAGGCCGGCTTCCCACCGCTGGCATGGTATGACGCGCTGCTCGAACTGTCACGGGCGCCCTCGGGCGAGCTCCGGCCGGTCGAACTCGAACGGCAGATGCTGATCCCGCAATATTCGACATCGCGGCTGATCGACCGCCTGGTCGACGAAGGTCTCGCCTCGCGGCGCGAATGCAAGATCGACAAGCGCGGCCAGTTCGTGGAGATCACGGAAGCCGGCCGCGAATTGCAGAAGCGGATGTGGGGCGCCTATTCGGCCGCGATCGAGAAATATGTCGGTTCGAAACTGTCCGATGCGGATGCCGTCAAGCTCAGCGGTCTGCTCGACCGTCTGGGCTGCTCGTGCGGCGAGATGAAACTGCCGCCTGCCCACGTCAACGAAACCACACCGTTGCGATGATCGCGCGGCACACCAGTTCGTCCGTGCAGCCGGTGGCTGCGCGGACCATCCCTGTCACCCACGCGCGTTCGATCGAAGCGCTTTTGATTAGAGTCTGATATGGCGCGAGACCAGATCGATATGACGCCCCTGCAATCGCGCGACGAGCTCGTCAAGTGGTTCGAGGAAGGCTGCAAGGACCCGTCCGAGTTCCGCATGGGCACCGAGCATGAGAAGACGCCGTTTACGCTCGAAGGCCACCGTCCGGTGCCCTACGAAGGCCCGCGCGGTATCGGCGCGCTGCTCGAAGGCATGAAGCTCCTGCTCGGCTGGGAGCCGATCATGGAGAAGGGCAACATCATCGGCCTCTACGACGTCACGGGCGGCGGCGCGATCTCGCTGGAGCCCGGCGGGCAGTTCGAGCTTTCGGGCGCCCCCGTCGAGAACGTGCACCAGACCCAGAGCGAGCTGATGGCGCATCTGGCGCAGGTGCGCGAGATCGCAACGCCGCTCGGCATCGGCTTCCTCGGGCTCGGCATGACGCCGTCCTGGTCGCGCGCCGACATCCCCGTGATGCCCAAGGGCCGCTACAAGATCATGACCAATTACATGCCGAAGGTCGGCCAGTATGGCCTCGACATGATGTACCGGACCTGCACGGTACAGACCAATCTCGACTTCTCCTCCGAAGCCGACATGGTCAAGAAGCTGCGTGTTTCGCTCGCGCTCCAGCCGGTCGCAACCGCCTTGTTCGCCAATTCGCCGTTTACCGAGGGCAAGCCGAACGGCTTCCTCTCCTTCCGGTCCGAGATCTGGCGCGACACCGACAACGCGCGTGCCGGCATGATGCCGTGGGCATTCGAGGACGGTATGGGCTTCGAGCGCTATGTCGACTACGCGCTCGACGTGCCCATGTATTTCGTCAAGCGCGACGAGGACTACATCGACGTCTCGGGCTCTTCGTTCCGCGCCTTCTTCGATGGCCGCAACAACAATTTGCCCGGGGAACGTCCGACGCTGTCGGATTGGGCCAACCATCTTTCGACGATTTTCCCGGAGGTGCGGCTCAAGCGCTATCTCGAGATGCGCGGCTCCGATGGTGGCCCGTGGGGCCGACTGCCGGCGCTATCGGCGTTCTGGGCCGGGCTGCTCTACGACGATGTGTCGCTCGATGCCGCCTGGGACCTTGTGAAGCACTGGAGCGCGCATGAGCGTCAGGCCCTGCGCGACGACGTGCCGCGCTTCGGCTTCAAGTCGCGGATCAAGGACCGCTATCTGTTCGAGATCGCCAAGGAGTGCCTCGTTCTGGCACATGCCGGCTTGCGCCGGCGCGGCCGGATCGACCAGCTCGGCCGCGACGAGACCAGGCATCTGGAGCCACTCGATCGCATCATCGATTCCGGCCGCACGCCGGCTGAGGAGATGCTCGATAAGTTCAAGGGTCCCTGGAACGGCTCGGTGGAACCAGCCTACGCGGAATACGCTTTCTAGACACAAGGCCAGCGATCGGGAGCACGAGCCGTTCATCGCCCGTACAGGTTTGCGGCGATCAAATGGCCGGCTGAAAAACCCGAGCGTCGTCAATAACTCGAAAGCTGTTCCGATGGGGAAGGGCCGCCTGGCCGTCATGGCAAGCGTCCTGGCAAGCGTCGTGGCCTGCGCCACGCTGCTTTCGCTCGCGTTTGCGAGCTGGCCTGCGCGCGCCCAGACGGCGTTCGATCGGCCAGGCGGAGACTATTTCAGCACCCCCGTCACGTCGGGCGATCCCGAGGATTGCGCACTGCTGTGCGAGCGCGACCGCCGTTGCCGCTCGTGGAGCTTCAGCTATCCTGACGTTGAAGGCGGCTCGGCCGTGTGCTGGCTGAAGAACACGGTGCCTGCGCGGGTGCCGGGAAGCTGCTGCATCTCCGGTGTGCGCGGCGCCGGCGTGATCGAGCCGCGTGTCGAAGGCGTGGAGACCTCGATCGACCGCCCCGGCGGCGATTTGCGCAATTTCGAGATGAAGGACGGCGAAGGCGAAGAAGGCTGCAAGGCCGCCTGCACCGCCGACAACAAATGCCGCGCTTTCACCTATGCCCGCCCGGGCTACACCGGACGCGAAGCGCGCTGCTTCCTGAAAAAGGAAATCAAGCCGCCGCGGCGGAAGGCAGGATTCACGTCGGGCGTGGTGCGGTAGCATGCAGCTCTCACCACCGTCATTGCGAGCGTAGCGAAGCAATCCAGAATTGCTTCCGCGGCGGCAGCGGCGGCAGTCTGGATTGCTGCGTCGCTTCGCTCCTCGCAATGACGAGGAGGGTAAAGCGGACATCTCACTCTGCCGCGATCACCGTGATCTCGGGCCACAGCGTCTTCCAGCGTGCCGCCTTCGCCGCGTAACTGGCGGCTGAAAAATTCGGCGCCCGATTGGGTCGCACGATCAGCTTCGCGACGTCGTCGAACCCGTGCGGCGCGTAGACGTCGAAATCCCCACCGGCGGGGCGGATGCCCACCTGCGTATTCTCAGTGAGGAAGCGGTCGATACCGTCGGTCGCGCGCATCAAGGGCGGATAGGGCAGACCGTGCTTGCCGGGATACCAAAGGTGCACGCGCGCCTGGTTGCGGATTTCGACCTTGGGGCCGAGATGCGCGAGCTGCGCGTGCAGCTTGCGGATCACCGCGTCTTCCGCCTCCCATGAGGTGTCGGAATCGAAATAGAACACGTCGTAATCGGCGATGCCGTGATCGATTGGGCGGCCCGTGAGCACGTTCCACACCGTCTGCACCAGGCAGCCCGCGACGAGCCACGCATCCGGCAGCGCGAGGCGATGGATTTCATCGAGGATCGCTGCGTTGAACGGATTTCGCAGGGCGAGAGCCAGAAATTCGTCGCGGGCCATCACTATTGCGCTCCCTCTCCCGCGTGCGGGAGAGAGGTGAGGACGTTCCGGCCTTCAATGCACGGCGGTGAAAAACCGCGCCATGCGAAATCCGGACAGCCAGGTCCACACCGGCTGGCCCCGGATGCCGAGATCCCAGGATCCGAGCACGGCATCCGCGCGGCCGACCAGATTGTCGATCGGCAGCATGCCGACGCCGCCGGAGCGCAAGGGCACGCGGCTGTCGGCGGAGTTGTCGCGGTTGTCGCCGAGCACGAAGAGATGGCCTGACGGCACCGTCACTTCCTGCGTATTGTCGAGCGGACCGTTGTCGCGCATCTTGAAGATCAGATGCGAGACGCCGTTCGGCAGCGTCTCGACATAGCGATAGGCGGGTTCGCTGCCGCCATTGTCGTCCTCGGCGGCGCCAACGCCGTCAGGCTTCAGCTCGGCGGGGCGGTCGTTGACGAAGAGCTGGCCTTGGCGCAGCTGGATGCGGTCGCCGGGGAGGCCCACGACGCGCTTGACCCAGGCCTGCGAGCGGTCGCCGGGCCAGCGGAAGACCACGACGTCGCCCTGCTTCGGCGTCTCCGCGAACACGCGGCCGCTCTCGGGCAGGTTGATCTGGATCGGCAGCGACGAGGTGCCGTAGCCGTAGGGGAATTTCGAGGCGATCAAGGCGTCGCCGATCAACAGCGTCGGCTCCATCGAGCCCGACGGCACATAGAACGGCTCGGCTAGCGCGCCCTTGGCGATGAACACCGCGGCGACGATGCCGGCGAGCTGCACGAGCTGGCCTGCCCAGCCGCTGCTCTTCCGCTTGGTGGCGGCAGTTATCTTCTCGACGCTCATCCGCCTGTTCCACCCACCGTAATGCGTTCCATCAACAGCGACGGCTGGCCGACGCCGACCGGCACGCCCTGACCGTTCTTGCCGCAGGTGCCGATGCCGGTATCGAGCGCGAGATCGTTGCCGATCATGCGGATGCGATGCAGGTCGGTCGGCCCGTTGCCGATCAGCATGGCGCCCTTCAGGGGCGCACCGATCTTGCCGTTCTCGATCTTGTAGGCCTCGGTGCACTGAAACACGTATTTGCCCGAGGTGATGTCGACCTGGCCACCGCCGAAATTCGCGGCGAAGACGCCATTCTTCACCGACGCCAGGATCTCGGCCGGATCGCGGTCGCCCGCGAGCATGTAGGTGTTGGTCATGCGCGGCATCGGCACATGGGCATAGCCCTGGCGGCGGCCGTTGCCGGTCGGCTTCATGTTCATCAGGCGCGCGTTCTGACGGTCCTGCATGTAGCCGACCAGGACGCCGTCCTCGATCAGCACGGTGCGGTTGGTCGGCGTGCCCTCGTCGTCGATCGACAGCGAGCCGCGGCGCGAGGCAATGGTGCCGTCATCGACCACGGTGACGCCCTTGGCCGCGACCTGCTGGCCCATCAGGCCGGCAAACGCCGACGTCTTCTTGCGGTTGAAGTCACCTTCGAGGCCATGGCCGACCGCTTCATGCAGCATTACGCCAGGCCAGCCGGCCCCGAGCACGACGTCCATTTCGCCGGCGGGGGCGGGAATCGATTCCAGATTGACCAGGGCCTCGCGCAGCGCGCCGTCGGCGGCGTCGCGCCAGGATTTGGCTTCGATGAATTCGGCGTAGCCGGCGCGGCCGCCATAGCCCTTGCTGCCGCTCTCCTGGCGGTCGCCCTGCCCGGCGACGACGGAGACGTTGACGCGCACGAGCGGGCGGATGTCGCGATAGCTCTCGCCGTCGGGCCGCAGGATCTCGACCACCTGCCAGGTCGCGCCCAGGCTGACGCTGACCTGCCGCACCCGCGGATCCTTGTCGCGCAGATAGGCGTCGATCTCGGCGAGCAGCTTGACCTTGGTCTCGAAGCCGGGGGCATCGAGCGGATTGTCGTCACTATAAAGCCGCACGTTGGTATGCGGCGGAGGCGCGGCGAAGCTGCCGGAATAACCACCGCGCACGGCCGCGACCGCGTCCGCGGCGCGAATCAGCGCCGGCAGCGACACGTCGGAGGAATGCGCGTAGCCGACGGCGTCGTCCTTGACGGCGCGCAGGCCAAAACCCTGCGAGGTGTCGTAGGTCGCCTGCTTCAGCCGTCCATTGTCGAACATCAGCGCTTCGGTCTGGCTGTATTCCAGGAACAATTCGCCATCGTCGGCACCGGCAAGCCCGCGCGCGAGCTCGTTGCGAACCTGATCGCGGTCGAGATTGGCGCGGTCGAGCAGAGAGGTTGTGGCAGGGTTGGTCATGCGTCCGTCCATTATCGGGGGATGTGAGGCAAGATAATGGTTTCCCGGCAGTTCCGCGAGGGCGCCAAGTCTCACATTACGGAAACAATAGGAATCGCGGGGCTAACCGCCCTTCACCCTACGGCAGCTTGTCATATCCCTCGCCGAGCCCGTTCAGGCTGAGCGGGAAGCCGATGCCTTCTTCCGGGGTCTCGAAGATGATGAAGGTCGCGGTCTTGGCGGTGCGGAGCTGACCGAGCAGCTTGTCGTCCATGACGACCTCGGCGACGCAGCCATTGGGCAGGCAGCGGACAAAGCCGGCGCGGCCGACATCCTGGTTGTCGAGCTTGAGGCCGAGGCCGGAGGGCAGGAGAACGCCGAGGGGGGCGACGACCCGCATCAGGCGGCTCTTCTGGTCGGCGGTCTTGAGGACGATCACGGTCAGGCCGGCGTTGGAGCGGTCTTCGGCCACCACGCTCTGGATCAGGGCGCATTGCTCGGACTGGGCGCCCGGCGGGGTGTCGCAGCGGATCTGCCAGTCGCCATGGACGGAGCGCACCGCGCCCTGCGCATGGGCGAGCCCCGGAAGTGCCATGACGACGACCGCCGCCAGCAGGGCAGCCCGCATCGTCAGGCCGCCAGCCCGCCTCGTCGCCCGCCTTGCCATGGATCTCGAAAACCCCATCGGGTCGGTCCCTCTGCTCGCCTGGGTCGCTCGCACCCGGCGGACTGATACGGGAATGACGGCGTCTTGAAGGCGATTCGCAAGCAAATTCCACGCCGCCACGGCCGCCGTTGCCCGCACGAATCAGGTTCCGGTGCGGCTGTCTGCCAGTGCCTACCGCGGGCAATTCCGCTGTCAAGGCGCAGCATCTCGGGAAACGGTATTTTTGTCTGATGTTACTAGGAAATATCTTGCGGGTGATGGCTGACAGGCGAGGCTCAAGACTGCATTGCGATAGATCAAGAATTATGGTTTGAGAGGCTTGATTTCGGCGTTCTAGCGATCTGGCCCCAATTCCTCTTAGAGGTATTCTTGCGCGGCGGTTTGTCAGACGGGGGGATCGAATAAAGCGTTTCCCGAAAATAGGGGAATGCACTTGGGGTGATTTCGTTAGGGGAGCGCGAACGGCATGAAGATGTCGATGGGCCCGGTGGGCCGGCACTTGCTGGGATTGGCCGTGGCGGGTCTGACGCTGGCGACGGGCGGTGCGGCATTTGCCGAGCTCGGGCAACCGGCTGCGTGGGAGTGGACGCTTCAGCAGTCCGGGTCCCCGGTGATGGACAACATCGTCTGGTTCCACAATTTCCTGTTCGTGCTGATCACGCTGATCACGCTGTTCGTTCTGGCGCTGCTCGTGATCGTGGTCGTGAAGTTCAATGCGAGAGCCAATCCGGTGCCGTCGCGGACCACGCACAACACGCTGATCGAGGTGGCGTGGACGCTCGTTCCGGTGCTGATTCTGGTTGGTATCTCGGTGCCGTCGTTCCGCCTCTTGTTCCTCGAGCTCGACGTGCCGAAGGCGGATCTGACCATCAAGGCGACCGGCAAGCAGTGGTACTGGTCCTACGCCTATCCGGATAACGGCAAGTTCGAGTTCGACTCGCTGATGGCCCAGGACAAGCAGCCCCGTCTGCTCGGCGTCGACAACGAGATGGTGGTGCCCGTCAACAAGGTGGTCCGGGTCCAGGTCACCGGTGCCGACGTGATTCATGCCTTCGCGCTGCCGTCCTTCGGCGTCAAGATCGACGCCATTCCGGGTCGGCTCAACGAGACCTGGTTCAAGGCCACCAAGACCGGCATGTTCTACGGCCAGTGCTCGGAGTTGTGCGGCAAGGACCACGCCTTCATGCCGATCGCCATCCGCGTGGTGAGCGACCAGGAGTTCGCCTCCTGGGTCGAGACCGCGAAGAAGAAGTACGCGAGCGGCGGCACCAGCACCTACGCCTCCACCGCCGGCCCGACGCAGTGAGCGCCGGGCGAAGGGTTCGAGGAAACTGAAAGCGACATAAGGCGGGACCTCCAGAGGTCCGATCGGGACGCAAGGCAGGATTAGAAAATGGCAACGAGCGCAGCGGCACACGGCGATCACGCGCAAGACCACGGACATGACGAGCACGCCCATCCGACCGGATGGCGGCGCTACGTCTATTCGACCAACCACAAGGACATCGGCACGATGTACCTGATCTTCGCGGTCATCGCCGGCGTCATCGGCGCCGCGATGTCGATCGCGATCCGTGCCGAGTTGATGTATCCGGGCGTGCAGATCTTCCACGAGACGCACACCTACAATGTGTTCGTGACCTCCCACGGCCTGATCATGATCTTCTTCATGGTCATGCCCGCGATGATCGGCGGCTTCGGCAATTGGTTCGTGCCGCTCATGATCGGCGCGCCCGACATGGCGTTCCCGCGCATGAACAACATCTCGTTCTGGCTGCTGCCGGCCTCGTTCGCGCTGCTGCTGATGTCGACCTTCGTCGAGGGTGAGCCGGGCGCCAACGGCGTCGGCGCCGGCTGGACCATGTACGCGCCGCTGTCGAGCTCGGGCCATCCGGGCCCGGCCGTCGACTTCGCGATCCTGTCGCTGCATCTGGCGGGCGCCTCTTCGATCCTCGGCGCCATCAACTTCATCACCACCATCTTCAACATGCGCGCGCCGGGCATGACCCTGCACAAGATGCCGCTGTTCGTGTGGTCGATCCTGGTGACGGTTTTCCTGCTGCTGTTGTCGCTGCCGGTGCTCGCCGGTGCGATCACGATGCTGCTCACCGACCGCAATTTCGGCACGACGTTCTTCAACCCCGAAGGCGGCGGCGATCCCGTGCTGTTCCAGCATCTGTTCTGGTTCTTCGGTCACCCCGAAGTGTACATCCTGATCCTGCCCGCCTTCGGCATGGTCAGCCAGATCGTCTCGACCTTCTCGCGCAAGCCCGTGTTCGGTTATCTCGGCATGGCCTACGCCATGGTCGCGATCGGCGGCATCGGCTTCGTGGTGTGGGCGCACCATATGTACACGGTCGGCATGTCCTCGGCGACGCAGGCCTATTTCGTCGCCGCCACGATGGTCATCGCGGTCCCGACCGGCGTGAAGATCTTCTCGTGGATCGCCACGATGTGGGGCGGCTCGATCGAGTTCCGCGCGCCGATGATCTGGGCGGTGGGATTCATCTTCCTGTTCACCGTCGGCGGCGTCACCGGCGTGGTGCTGGCGAATGCCGGCGTCGACCGCGTGCTGCAGGAGACCTACTACGTCGTCGCGCACTTCCACTACGTGCTGTCGCTCGGCGCGGTGTTCGGAATCTTCGCCGGCTGGTACTACTGGTTCCCGAAGATGTCGGGCTACATGTACAATGAAGGGCTCGCGAAGGCGCACTTCTGGGTCACCTTCATCGGCGTGAACCTGGTGTTCTTCCCGCAGCACTTCCTTGGCCTGTCGGGCATGCCGCGCCGCTATGTCGATTATCCCGACGCGTTCGCGGGCTGGAACCTGGTCTCGTCGGTCGGTTCCTACGTCTCCGGCTTCGGCGTGCTGATCTTCCTCTATTGCGTGATCGACGCCTTCGCGAAGAAGGTGCCGGCTGGCGACAATCCGTGGGGTGCAGGTGCGACCACGCTGGAATGGACGCTGCCCTCGCCACCGCCCTTCCACCAGTTCGAAGTGCTGCCCCGCGTGCAGTAAGCCAGTGCTCGCGGCGCCCGTGACGGGCGCCGCGGCTCGACAACGAAGCGAGTCAGTCTAGTGTCCGTCCTCGACCACAACGCCATCGACATCAATCCCCGCATCTCCGAAGCGGAGGTTGGCGATTACATCGCGCTCTTGAAGCCGCGGGTGATGTCGCTGGTGATCTTCACCGCTCTGGTCGGAATGGCGATGGCGCCCGGGCATTTCCACCCGGTGCTGGCCTTCACCTCGCTGCTTTGCATTGCCGTCGGCGCTGGCGCGTCCGGAGCGCTCAACATGGCGCTCGAAGGCGACATCGACGCCAAGATGTCGCGCACGGCGAACCGGCCGATTCCGCGCGGCCGCATCACCCGCCCCGAGGCGATGACCTTCGGCATGACGCTCGCCTTCTTCTCGGTGATGACGCTCGGCATCCTCGTCAACTGGATCGCGGGCGCGCTGCTCGCCTTCACCATCTTCTTCTACGTCGTGATCTACACGATCGGCCTGAAGCGCTGGACCGCGCAGAACATCGTGATCGGCGGTGCCGCCGGCGCGCTGCCGCCGGTGGTGGCCTGGGCCGCGGTCACAGGGACGGTCGACGTCGAGCCGCTGCTGCTGTTCGCCATCATATTCTTCTGGACGCCGCCGCATTTCTGGGCGCTGGCGCTGTTCCGCTCCGACGATTACGCGCGCGCCGGCATTCCGATGCTGCCCAACGTCGCCGGCCCCGACGCGACGCGGCTTCAGATCCTGCTCTACACCATCGTGCTGATCGCGGTCGCGGCTGCGCCCTGGGCGCTCGGCTATTTCGACGCCATCTACGGCATCGTCTCGCTGATCCTCGGCGCCGGCATGCTCGCGTTCGCCATCAACGTCTATGTCCGCCGCGAGCGCAGCCAGTCGCTGCGGGCGACCCGCAAGCTGTTTGCGTTCTCCATCCTTTATCTGTTCGCGCTGTTTGCGACCTTGCTGGCCGAGGTCGTGTTCCGGGCGCTTGCGCCGATGGTAGGGGGCGCATGATCGCAGGAATGGCCGACAAACCCGAGATAGATGGAATCGTCCTCACCGAGGCGCAGAAGAAGAGCCGTCGTCAGCGCTCGATCGCGATCGCACTCGCGCTCGGCGTGCTCGTGGTGCT
The DNA here is from genome assembly GCF_055807555.1 of Bradyrhizobium sp. Ken64. Taxonomy (NCBI): domain Bacteria; kingdom Pseudomonadati; phylum Pseudomonadota; class Alphaproteobacteria; order Hyphomicrobiales; family Nitrobacteraceae; genus Bradyrhizobium; species Bradyrhizobium sp. Ken64. The sequence continues at coordinate 148,717 of NZ_JBVVPA010000004.1, forward strand.
GTTCTTCGCCGTGACCATGGTCAAGGGGCCGGCCGTGCTCGTCCGGCCGATGTAGGAAACATGGATCAGAAGCCGACCATATCGCAGGATCAGAGCCGGACGGCCACTAGGGGGCGCAGGCCCGCCAAGGGGCTTGGCCGCGACGTGGTGGTCGCCTCGATCTGCGGCGGCGTGGTCGCGCTGATGGTCGGCGCCTCCTACGCGGCGGTGCCGTTCTACAACTGGTTCTGCCGCGCCACCGGCTTTAACGGCACGACCCAGGTCGCGACCTCGGCGCCGGCCAGCGGCCCGATCGCACGGAAGATCGCGGTGCGCTTCGATTCCAACGTCGCGCCCGGCCTGCCCTGGAAGTTCGAACCCGAGCAGAGCGAGATCGAGGTCAATATCGGCCAGGTCGTGACCGTCTTCTACACGGTGACCAACCAGGCTGCGCGGACCACCGCAGGCCAGGCCGCCTACAATGTCGCGCCGCTGACGGTCGGATCCTATTTCCAGAAGATCAACTGCTTCTGCTTCACCGAGCAGACCATGGCGCCGGGCGAGAAGCGCGAGATGCCGGTCGTGTTCTACGTCGATCCGTCGATTGCCGACGACCACGAGAACGACGGTCTCAACACGATCACGCTGTCCTACACGTTCTATCCGGTGAAGGATCCGGTGGTGAAGCCGCTCGCGGCCAGCGAAGACGACAAACGCAAGGGAAATCTCTGATCTCCGGGCTCACGCGCCGGGGTTGGAAACAAGGGGATAAGTGCCTGACAGGCACGGGATTGAGGAGCGAGACCGCAAATGGCAACGGCGCACACCAAGCAACACGACTACCATCTGGTCGATCCATCGCCATGGCCCGTCGTCGGCTCCATCTCCGCCTTCATCATGGCGGTCGGCGCGATCACCTGGATGCACCACATGTTCTCGGCTGCGCCGATCATCTTCGGTGTCGGCACCGTCGGTGTGCTCTACACCATGGCGAGCTGGTGGGGCGACGTGATCAGGGAAGCCCAGTACAAGGGTGACCACACCCGCGTCGTGCAGCTGCATCACCGCTACGGCATGATCCTGTTCATCGCCTCGGAGGTGATGTTCTTCGTTGCCTGGTTCTGGGCCTATTTCAACGCGGCGCTATTCCCGGCCGACGCCGTCCATGCCACCCGCGATGCGGTGTTCGGCTGTGGTCTCGGGACCGCGGCCGGCGCCTGCGCCGTGCCGGGCACCTGGCCGCCGCACGGCATCGAGACCTTCGATCCCTGGCATCTGCCGCTCCTGAACACGCTGATCCTGCTCACCTCCGGCACCACGGTGACTTGGGCCCACCATGCGCTGCTCGAGAACGATCGCCAGGGCCTGAAATACGGCCTGATCCTCACCGTCGTGCTCGGCGCGCTCTTCACCTGCGTGCAGGCCTATGAGTACAGCCACGCGGCATTCTCCTTCGGCGGCAACGTCTACGGCGCGACCTTCTTCATGGCGACCGGCTTCCACGGCTTCCATGTGCTGGTCGGCACCATCTTCCTGCTGGTGTGCCTGTTCCGCGCCTATGCCGGCCACTTCACGCCGACCCAGCATCTCGGCTTCGAGTTTGCCGCCTGGTACTGGCACTTCGTCGACGTGGTCTGGCTGTTCCTGTTCCTCTGCATCTATGTCTGGGGACACGGCGCCGAGACCATGGCCCACGGCGCGCACTGAGCGGGCTGATATCGGATCGTGAGAGGGCGGCCCCGGGGCCGCCCTTTTGCTTTTTTGCGCGCAGGGGTTTCGGCAGAAACTGTGATAGACCCTGTCATCATGAACAAAGCCGACGACACGTCCGAGTCGCAAGCCACCGTCCTGCAGAGCGCGCTGCGCGGGCTTGCCTGCAAATGCCCGCGTTGCGGTCAGGGCAAGCTCTATGCGGGCTTCCTGACGCTTGCGCCGTCCTGCGAGCGTTGCGGCCTCGACTACGCCTTCATCGATTCCGGTGACGGTCCGGCGATCTTCATCATCATGCTCGCCGGGGCGATCGTGGTCGGCTGCGCGCTCGTCGTCGAGGTCAAGTACCAGCCGCCGTACTGGCTGCACGCGGTGTTGTGGCTGCCGTTGATCCTGGCGACCACCCTGCTGCCCTTGCGCACGATGAAGTCGCTGCTGATCGCGCTGCAATTCCACCATAAGGCGGCGCCGGGCCGGCTGGTCGACCGCGCGAAATGAACGAGACCGCGCGCAAGCCCCGCGTGGCCGGCTTCGCGCTGTTCACGCTATTCCTGACCGCGGTCTGCATCGTGCTCGGTGTCTGGCAATTGCAGCGCCGCCTCGCCAAGCACGAGCTGATCGCCGCCCTCACCGAGCGTCTCGCGGAGGCACCGATCGCTCTGCCGCCGCCGGCACGATGGCCCGCGCTAAGTCCCGCGCGCGATGAATTCCGCCGTGTCAGCTTTACCGCAACCTATGCGCAATTGCCCGATGCGATGGTCTATTCCCCCGGATCCGCCGTGCGCAAGGATGCGTCGGGCCCCGGCACCTGGGCGTTCCTGCCGGCCCGGCTGCCGAGCGGCGAGACGGTGGTGATCGACGCGGGCTTCGTCGAAAACACCATGCAGGATCGCAGCGTCGAGGATCGCGCGGTCAAGAAGCTCGTCACGGGGCAGGCGGTCTCGTTCACCGGCTATCTGCGATTCCCCGAGTCACCTGGCTGGCTGACCCCGGCGGCGAACCGCGACAAGCGGCTGTGGTTCGTGCGCGATCACGTGGCGATCGCGAGCACGCTGGGCTGGGGCGCGGTTGCGCCGTTCTATGTCGATCTCGAGCAGCCGGCGCCCGAGAACGGCATTCCGCGGCCGGGGCCGCTCGACGTGCATCTCAGGGACGATCACCTGCAATACGCCATCACCTGGTTCACGCTTGCAGGCGCCGTGCTCATCGCCTTCGCCGTGTGGGCAAGAGGGCGGCGACGGGCTGAGCTCCATAGATCCCCGTAGGGAGCCCAGGGCTATCGCATATGACGTCTCAGCGGCGCCAGAGCGAACGCCTCGTCCTTCGAGACGACCGCTTCGCGGCCTCCTCAGGATGAGGCTCAGCTGCATCCATCCGCGTTGAAACGCTGCCGCATACTCATCCTCATCCTGAGGGCCCGCCGCAGGCGGGCGTCTCGAAGGATGGCCGCAGTCGAGCTTCCAGCCATATTTTTCTTCATATGCGACAGCCCTGCCAGGGAACCCGGTATCGCCCGGGGTTTACCATTCACTGGACATTCACGAGTGTGGTCCTAAGCCGCCATCGTTTTTCCGCGGCAGACAGGATTGCAGCGTGAGCGATTTCGACCAGATGGGAATTGTCATCGACTGGGTGGATGCCTGCAGGAAGGGCGACCTCGCGACGCTCCTCGACCTCTATGCGGACGATGCCCAGGTCGAATGCACGTGCAACGGCACGCAGCGCTATCGCGGCCGGAGCGAGCTCGAAGCCTATTGGCAGCCGCGGCTCAGCGCTTTTTCGTCAGCGGGTTTCGGGCTGGAGGAAATCCATCCTGCACCCCACGGCGTCGATCTCGAATATTCCGTCGCCGGCGCGCTGCGCATCCGCGCCTCGTTTTGTTTCAGCCCCGACGGCAAGATCCGCACCACGCTGTGCGAGCCGGCGCGACAGAACGCGCAGCTTGGCTGGGCGTGCTAGAGTTTCGGTTCTGATCAAGTCAGAACCGAACTCCAGATTCTGTTTTGACACGTTTTCTTCACGCGAACCGGTATCCGCTTCGCTCGAAAACGCTCTAGCCGGTGACCGGCTCCTCGCGTGCCGGTGCGGCGGGAAGGCGGCAGCGCACATAGGTCCGGCCGTCCACGCGCAGCAGTGACAGCGATCCGCTGAGCGCGCGCGCACGCTCATGCATGCCGGTCAGGCCGCGGCCGAACACATTGCCTTCGGGAAAGCCGCCGCCGTCGTCGGAAATCTCGATGACGACCGTCTCGCCGGCGAAGGTCGCCTGCACGTGGGCATTGCTGGCGCCGGCATGACGCAGCACGTTGGTCAACGCCTCCTGAATCACGCGATAGACGGTCTGGGCCAGCGGCCCGTCGATCGCGTTGAGATCCGGATCAATCGTGTCCGTCAGGTTGATGGACGGCGCCTGCTTGCGAAAATTCCGGAGCAGCGTCTGCACACTGGTCTCCAGACCCAATTCCTCGATGTAGAGCGGTCGCAACCGGTCGAGGATGCGCCGGTTGGTCTGCTGGAGCGCCTCGACCGATTGCAACACATCCTGCGCCGAACTGCCGGGATTTCCCGCCGGGGGCGAGGCGTCGGCCAATGCGATCGTGCCGGCGCGGATGCTGAACAGCAGCGGGCCGAGCTCGTCGTGCAGTTCGCGCGCGAGATCGCGCCGTTCGTCGTCCTGGAGCGACACCAGGCGGCGCAGCAGGTCGCGATTGTCCTGGCTCAATTGCGCCAGCGTTTCGGCCAGCGCGTTGGCCTCCTCGCAGCTTTGCCGGATTTCCGGCGGTCCCCCGACCGGGATCGGCGTTGCGTAGTTGCCGCGCCGCATCCGCGTGAGGCCTGCGCCGAGATCCTGCAGCGGGCGCAGGGCCGATCCCGCGAAAACATAGGCAATAGTGCCGGTGAGTACCATCAGCACGGCAACGAGGATGGTCAGCGCGAGAAAGCCGATCCACTTCTCGAACAGGTCAGCCGACAGGTCCGGCAGGAAGACGAGATCGCCGACACGCTGGCCGCCGATCGTCACCGGAGCTGCCGCGTCCATGTCTGGAATCGTGAGCAGGTCCACAAACCATTGTGGTACGCCATGCGGCTTGCGCGGGCCGTCCCTCGCTGAGGACGCGGGACCCATCTCCGCGGCACGGAATTGGATATCGGAGGAGGTGTCCAGAGAATGGACAAAGGCGTCGAGCGTCTGCCGCGGATTGTTCGAGGTGCGCAGGGTGTTGTTGAGCGCGGCGGCAACGGTCTGGATCGAACGCCGCCCCGGCTCGTTCTCGTCCGCCAATTGGTCGGTCGCGAAGATCTGGAGCAGCACGCCGCCCATGATCAGCGCGGCGAGGAAGCTCATGCCGAGCGGCAGAAACAGTTGGGTCCTGAAGGAGAAGCGACGCCACATTAGGTCAATTCTAACGCGCATCGGTCGGATTTGCTCTTTCCATTTGTTCCCGTCGGTTTATGAGTCGAAAAACTAGAGAGTTACAATGCAAGATACTGCCAAGCCGGCGACCCGCGTCCTGATTGTCGACGACCATCCCGTGGTGCTGTCCGGTTGCCGCACCCTGTTCGCCTCCGACCATTCGATCCGGATCGACGAGGCGACCGACGCCAAATCCGGGCATCGCGCCTATGTCAGCAAGCGGCCCGACGTCACCGTGATTGACATCAGCCTGCCCGACGTCTCCGGCTTTGAATTGATGCGACGCATTCGCAAGGACGATCCCGACGCCAAGATCATCATGTTCAGCATGAACGACGATCCGGCCTTCGTGGTGCGGGCGGTCGAGCTGGGGGCGCAAGGCTACGTCTCCAAGGGCGACGATCCCCGGATCCTGCTCAAGGCGGTCCGCAAGGTGGTTGCGGGCGACAATTTCATCTCACCGCAGCTCGCAGAGGCCGTGACGTTTTCCGGCGCGGCGATCAAGGCCAATCCTGCCTCGCTGATGACGCCGCGGGAGCTCGAGATTCTTCGCCTGCTGGGGCGAGGCGACAAGATCGTCGAGGTCGCCGAGGCGCTCGGCATCTCCTACAAGACCGTCGCCAACACCACCTCCCTGCTCAAGCAGAAGCTCGGTGCCAAGAACCATTCCGATCTGATCCGGATTGCGGTGGAAATCGGGATGAACTGACGCCCGGGGCGCCGAACCGGCTGCTCCAGGATGCTGCCGGTTCGGCGGGGCGGACCGGTCTCGGCGCTCCGCCGGGCAATGCATGGATAGCGCCGACACCATCCGCCGACACAATGAGCCGAGCCGTCGTTCGTTCCCGAACTCTCCGGCGGGAAATAACAGCAATGCGTGACGCATGGGCGCTGGTGAGCGCTTGCTTGCGCCGAAACGCATCGGGAAAAACAGGAACATTTTCTCGCGCATCCCGTTTTGACCCTTGACGATCTCATGACAGGCGACGAAAGCTTGTGCGAACAGTTTTAGCGGGTCGGTGACCCCAAGAGGCAAACCGGTCTGCACACAACGACAGACCTTCCAAGAGAGGGCTGCGGCATTGCCGCAGCCCTTTTCGTTGGCAGCCCCTTTTCATTGGCAACCCCTTTTCATTGGAAGGGCTCAGTTGCGAAGCGGTTTCCTGATGCCGCAAAACACTTTATGGTGGCTCAAAGCCTCTGGCTGTTGACAAGTAATTTCGCAAAATCAAAGGCTTGCGGATCGAGCCCAGGCTCGGCCGGCCTTTGGAGGGCAGTTTGACTCGTTATATCTCGACCCGGGGCGAGGCCCCCGAACTCGGCTTCTGCGACGTGATGCTGACCGGGCTCGCCCGCGACGGCGGCCTGTATGTGCCGGCCATTTGGCCGCAACTCTCGACTGACGCCATCGCCGGCTTCTTCGGTCGTCCCTATTGGGAGGTCGCGGTCGAGGTGATCCGCCCCTTCGTCGCCGGCGAGATCTCGGACGCCGAGCTCGGCCGCATGGCGAACGAGGCCTACGCCACCTTCCGCCATCCGGCGGTGGTGCCGCTGCGCCAGATGGCGCCGCACCAGTTCGTGCTGGAGCTGTTCCACGGTCCGACGCTCGCCTTCAAGGACGTGGCGATGCAGCTGATCTCTCGGCTGATGGACCACGTGCTCGCCAAGCGCGGCCAGCGCACCACCATCGTGGTCGCGACCTCGGGCGACACCGGCGGTGCTGCGGTCGACGCGTTTGCGGGGCTCGAAAATGTCGATCTCATCGTGCTGTTCCCGCATGGCCGCATCTCCGAGGTGCAGCGGCGGATGATGACGACGACGGGCGCGACCAACGTCCATGCGCTCGCCGTCGAGGGCAATTTCGACGATTGCCAGGCCATCGTGAAGGCGATGTTCAACAACCATCGCTTCCGCGATGCGACGTCGCTGTCCGGCGTCAATTCCATCAATTGGGCGCGCATCGTCGCCCAAGTGGTCTACTATTTCACCTCCGCCGTTGCCGTCGGCGCACCGGCGCGCGCGGTGGACTTCGTCGTGCCGACCGGCAATTTCGGCGATATCTTTGCCGGTTATGTCGCCAAGCGCATGGGTCTTCCGGTGCGGACCCTGGGCATCGCCGCCAACGTCAACGACATCCTGGCGCGCACGCTGAAGACCGGGATCTACGAGGTGCGCGAGGTCCACGCGACGGCGTCGCCGTCGATGGACATCCAGATCTCCTCGAATTTCGAGCGGCTGCTGTTCGAGGCTGGCGGGCGCGATGCTGCCGGCGTGCGCCGTCTGATGGATTCGCTGAAGCAATCAGGCCGCTTCGTGCTGCCCGATGCGACGCTGGCCGCGATCCGCGAGGGATTCGACGCAGGCCGGGCCGACGAGACCGAGACCGCGGCCGCGATCCGTGCCGCCTGGCGCGAGGCGGGCGAGCTGGTCGATCCCCACACTGCGGTCGCGCTTGCGGTCGCCGACCGCGACACCACGGACAGGACGGTTCCCAGCGTCGTACTGTCCACCGCCCATCCGGCCAAATTCCCCGATGCGGTCGAAGCGGCCTGCGGCCAGCGGCCGCAACTGCCGGCCTGGCTCGATGGTCTGATGACCAAATCCGAACACATGAAGGTGATGAAGAACGACCAGGCCGAGGTCGAGCGGTTCGTGCTGTCGGTCAGCCGCGCCGCGAAACAGGGAGTTGCCGGATGAGCGTCGAGATTTCCAAGCTTGCGTCCGGCCTGACTGTCGTCACCGACAAGATGCCTCATCTCGAGACCGCGGCGCTCGGCGTCTGGGCCGGCGTCGGCGGGCGTGACGAGAAGCCCAACGAGCACGGCATCTCGCATCTTCTGGAACATATGGCGTTCAAGGGCACCACGAAGCGCTCCTCGCGCGAGATCGTCGAGGAGATCGAGGCGGTCGGCGGCGACCTCAATGCCGGCACCTCGACCGAGACCACATCCTATTATGCGCGGGTGCTGAAGGCCGACGTGCCGCTCGCGCTCGACGTGCTCGCCGATATCCTGGCCAATCCCGCCTTCGAGCCCGACGAGCTCGAGCGCGAGAAGAACGTCATCGTGCAGGAGATCGGCGCGGCGCAGGACACGCCAGACGACGTCGTCTTCGAGCATCTCAACGAGCTCTGCTATCCCGACCAGCCGATGGGCCGCTCGCTGCTCGGCACCGCGAAGACCTTGCGCGCCTTCAGCCGCGACTCCTTGCGCGACTATCTGTCGACGCATTACCGCGGGCCGGACATGGTGGTGGCGGCAGCCGGCGCGGTCGATCACAAGCAGGTGGTCGCCGAGGTCGAGCAGCGCTTTGCCAGTTTTGAGGGGACAGCGGGTCCCAAGCCGCAACCCGCACAGTTCGGCAAGGGCGGCACCAAGGTGGTGCATCGCGAGCTCGAGCAGGCGCATCTGACGCTGGCGCTGGAGGGCGTGCCGCAGACCGATCTGTCGCTGTTCTCGCTCCAGGTCTTCACCAATATCCTCGGCGGCGGGATGTCGTCGCGGCTGTTTCAGGAGGTGCGCGAGAAGCGCGGCCTCTGTTACTCGATCTACTCGTTCCACGCGCCCTATACCGACACCGGCTTCTTCGGCCTCTACACCGGCACCGATCCGGCCGACGCGCCTGAGATGATGGAGGTCGTGGTCGATATCATGAATGATTCGGTCGAGACCCTGACCGAGGTCGAGATCGCGCGGGCCAAGGCGCAGATGAAGGCGGGTCTGCTGATGGCGCTGGAGAGCTGTTCGTCCCGTGCCGAGCAGCTCGCCCGGCATGTGCTGGCTTATGGTCGGCCCCAGACCGCCGAGGAGCTGGTGGCCCGAATCGACGCCGTCAGCGTCGAATCGACCCGGGATGCGGCGCGTGCGCTGCTTTCGCGCAGCCGCCCTGCGGTTGTCGCATTGGGCAGTGGCAGGGGTCTGGACACGGCGGTGTCTTTTGCGGAAGGATTGACCCGGGCACGCGCCAAGGCGCGGCTGCATTAGGAGCCGCGCACGGGTTGATCCGTCCCGGGAAGCATCACCATGGCCCTCTTTCGCCTGCCATCCAGTGGACCCGCCGCTCTCGCGCCGCGCGGCAACGGCCTGTTGCTACGCGCGCCGCAGATGTCGGATTTCCTGCAATGGGCCCATCTGCGCGAGTCCAGCCGCGATTACCTGACGCCTTGGGAGCCGATCTGGCCGTCGGACGATCTCACGCGCTCCGGTTTCCGCCGTCGCCTGCGGCGCTATTCCGAGGACATCGCGGCGGACCGATCCTATCCCTTTCTGATCTTCCGGGAGCTCGACGGCGCCATGGTCGGCGGCATCACGCTCGCCAATGTCCGCCGCGGCATCGTCCAGGCCGGCACCATCGGCTATTGGGTCGGCAAGCCCCACGCCCAGCGCGGCTACATGACGGCCGCGCTGCGGGTGCTGCTGCCGACGCTGTTCGGCGAGCTCAATCTGCACCGGGTCGAGGCCGCCTGCATCCCGACCAATGCGCCCTCGATCCGGGTGCTGGAGAAGTGCGGTTTCTCCCGTGAGGGGCTGGCGCGCCGCTATCTCTGCATCAACGGGATCTGGCAGGACCATTTGCTGTTCGGTCTGCTGCACGAGGATTTCCGCGGCTGAGCCCGTTCATTCATGTGACCAAAGTCTGCTGTGTGCCTGCCTTGGGTTCGCCGGTTTTGACGATATAACGGCGCAAGCCGGCCGGTGATCGGCCGGGATGTCGTCATGGAGTATGGGGCGTTGAGGGTGCAGGAGCTTCGGTCATCGCGAAATGCGTTGCGGCGGGGGGCAGCGGTCGCGCTGGCGTTGTCGGTTGCGCTTGTCTCCGTCTCGCCGGTTGCGGCGCAGTCGCTGACCGATCGATTCAAGGGCCTGTTCGGCGGCAAGTCGGACGAGCCGGCCCAACCCAAGCCGGCGCCTGCGCCAGGCCAGCCGGCGGCTGATGACGATCTTGATTGCCCGCAGGTCACAGTGCGTGCCGGAGCTTCCACCTACGCGGTCGGTGCCACCGGTAAGCCGGCCATCGGCAATGAGATCCGCTTCCAGGCCACCATCACCAAGATGGCGCGCGAATGCGCCCGCAATGGCGGCGATATCACGGCCCGGATCGGCATCCAGGGCCGCGTCATTGCCGGTCCCGCCGGCGCGCCTGCGAGCGTCGAGGTGCCGCTGCGCGTCGCCGTGGTGCAGGGCGGCATCGGCGAGAAGGTGATCGCCTCCAAGGCCTACCGGACCACGGTCGGAATGTCGGAGGGCGGCAGCGTGCCGTTCACCTTCGTGGCCGAGGATCTGGTCTATCCGATGCCTTCGGCCAAGGACGCCGACAGCTACATCTTCTATGTCGGCTTCGATCCGCAGGCGCTCTCGCCCGCGCCGAAGGCGCGGGCGAAGAAGAAGTAACCACGTAAGGATAGTCGTCATGCCCCGCGAAGGCGCATCCAGTACACCGCGGCTTCTCGACTGATGAGGACTGTCTCTGGAATACTGGATCGCCCGCTTTCGCGGGCGATGACATCAGATTTGCCGATGCAGTGCCCGACAAACAAAAAAGCCGGCGCTCATCGCGCCGGCTTTTTGATGGGTGAGGGCGAGGCCCCTCAGTTCAGCTTCTGCCTGACTTCGGTGATGCCCTTGGCGAGCAGATCGTCGGCGACCTGGCCCCTGACCGACTGCGACAGGATCGTGGAGGCGGCCTGGACGGCGGCTTCCGCGGCTGCGGCGCGAACATCGGCCACAGCCTGGGCCTCGGCGAGCGCGATCTTGCCCTCCGCGGTCTTGGTGCGGCGAGCGACGAAATCTTCCACCTTGGCCTTGGCCTCGATTGCGATGCGCTCGGCTTCGCTCTTCGCGTTCGCGATGATGTCGGCGGCCTCGCGTTCGGCCGAGGCGGTGCGCGCCTTGTAGTCGGCGAGCACCTTGGCGGCTTCCTGCTTGAGGCGCGTCGCGTCGTCGAGCTCGGCCTTGATGCGATCGGCGCGATGGTCGAGCGCAGTCATGGCCTTCTTGAAGACCCCGAGATAGCCGAACACGACCATGAGGATCACGAAGGCGATGGCGACCCAGGTTTCAGGATCGAAGAACATATCGATTAACCCTTCAAGGACGCATCAACGGCGGCATTGACCAACGCCGCGTCCGGAACCACACCGGTGAGCTGCTGCACGATGGTGCCTGCCGCATCGGCCGCGATGCCGCGGACGTTGCTCATGGCGGTCGCACGGGTCGAGGCGATGGTCTTCTCCGCCTCGGCGAGCTTGGCCGCCAGTTGCTCTTCCAGCGCCTTGCGCTCGGCGTCCGCCTGCGCATTCGCCTTGTCGCGGGACTCGTTGCCGATGGCCTGCGCGCGCGAGCGTGCCGAAGCAAGCTCGCTTTCATAGGCCTTCAGCGCCGCTTCGGACTGGTCCTTCAGCTTCTGCGCTTCGGCGAGGTCGCCCTCGATCTTGTTCTGACGCGCCTCGATCGCCCCGCCGACGCGCGGCAGAGCGAGCTTGGACACGATCACGTAAAGCGCGACGAAGAAGATCGCGAGCGACACCAGCTGCGAAGCATAGGTGCCGCTCTCGAACGGCGGAAAACCGCCACCGTGACCGCCTTCGGACCCGGTGTGGGCGCCCGCCGCCGGACCTTTTGCGCCGCCATGACTTTCAGCCATGGATTACTCCTGTTGCTGTCATGCGCGTCGCTTCGGTTGAAGCGGCGCGAAAAATCGTCCTCAGAGCGGAACGAACAGCAGCAGCAGCGCGATCAGCAGCGAGAAAATGCCGAGCGCTTCGGTCACGGCGAAGCCGAAGATCAGATTGCCGAACTGGCCCTGAGCGGCCGAGGGGTTGCGAACGGCTGCGGCGAGGTAGTTGCCGAAGATCACGCCGACGCCGACGCCCGCGCCGCCCATGCCGATGCATGCGATGCCCGCGCCGATAAGTTTTGCTGCTGCCGGATCCATTTTAGACTCCTTGGAAGAAAGATTGGGTTTTGGGTGGAAATTCCCCGGACCGCTCAGTGTCCCGGATGAATGGCGTCGTTGAGGTAGATGCAGGTCAGGATCGCAAACACATAGGCTTGCAGGAACGCGACCAGAATCTCGAGAGCGTACAGCGCGACCGTGAGCGCCAGCGGCAGCACGCCGCCGACCCAGCCGAGGGCGCCGAGCGAGAAGCCGAGCATGGCGACGAAGCCCGCGAACACCTTCAGCGCGATGTGGCCGGCCAGCATGTTGGCGAACAGACGGACGCTGTGAGAAACCGGCCGCAGGAAGAACGACAGGATCTCGATGAACATCACCAGCGGCAGGATGTAGCCGGGGACGCCGTGGGGCACGAAGATCGAGAAGAATTTCAGGCCGTTCTTGGCGACGCCGTAGATCAGCACCGTGAAGAAGACCAGCAGCGCGAGCGCCGCGGTGACGATCAGATGGCTCGAGATCGTGAAGGTGTAGGGGATGATGCCGACCAGGTTCGAAACGCAGATGAACATGAACAGCGAGAAGATCAGCGGGAAGAACTTCATGCCTTCCGCGCCGGCCGTCGAGCGGATGGTCGAGGCCACGAATTCGTAGGAGATCTCGGCGACCGACTGCAGGCGGCCGGGAACCAGCTGCGTGCCGCTGGCGAGCATCAGGATCGAGATGATCGCGACCGCCACCAGCATGTAGAGCGACGAATTGGTGAAGGCGATCGTGTGGTTGCCGATATGGCCCAGGGTGAAGAGAGGCTCGATGTTGAACTGGTGGATCGGATCGATTTTCATCAGCGCGGCATCTCTTGGTCTGCCGGGCGATGCCGGCGGGTCTCGGTCTGCCGGTCGGGCCCGGCCCGTACCGGCACGAGCCGGCACGATCATTCCTCTCCTGGTGTGGACCGCCTAAGAACCACCGCGCCTGTTCTGACCCGCGCCTGCCGTTCTCACCACATTCACCACGCCGGCGACGAAGCCAAGCAGCAGGAACACGATGAATCCGAAAGGCGACGTCGACAGCAAGCGGTCGAAACCCCAGCCAATCCCCGCTCCGACAACGACCCCGGCGACCAACTCGGAGGATAACCGAAAACCAAGCGCCATCGCCGAGGCTCTGGCCGCTCTGTCCTCACCGTCACCTGCGGGTTGCTCGGTCTTGACGTGGCGGCCGCGAAATTCGGACAACCGCTGATCAAGATTTCCGAGCCGATCGGAAAGCGCAGCTTCCTCGGGCGATCTATCGCGATCTCCATTCTCGCCGTGTCCCGTGCCCTGTGTCATGCAACGAAGACCCGAAACGCCGCGGCTGAATGGAAATTACGCCCGCCACCCTCAAAAGCCGCGCGGACCATACTGATGGCCCATAATCAAGTCAAGCCAAGTCACGATTGTGTCCATTCCCGTTAAGTGTCTGATTTATTTGAAAATATCGGCGCGAACGGCAGCGCTGCACACAGCGTGACGCCGCACCGCAGCAGGTCTCCGCTTGATCGGCGGACGCCGTCGCCATTTTGCCCGGCTGCCGGGATCAAAGGGGGCGCCGCGATCGTTCATGTCAAAGGCGCGTTTTGGGCGGCGGATCGCCTCGCCGGGGTGTAGAATTTGCTAAAAGCGCCACCTTGATGAGCGCCACCTTTATGAGTGCCACCTTCAAGAGTGCTACCTGCGCGTCGTGGCGGAGAACGCGATGAGACCAGCGAATTCATCCACAGCATCATGGCTCGCGGCGGCGGCGTTCGCCGCGGCGATGGCCATCAGCGCCGGCTGCCTTGCCGCGCAATCCGCGCCCGACAGCGAAAACGGCCGCTACAGCATGACCCCCATCCCCGAGGGCGTGCTGCGGCTCGACACCCGCACCGGGACGGTGTCGACGTGCACCAAGAGCAGCGCCGGCTGGGCCTGCTACGCGGTACCCGATGAACGTGCCGCGCTCGACGCCGAGATCGGCAGGCTCCAGGCCGAAGTCGAGACGCTGAAGGGACGGCTTGCGGCGGGGCCGACCGTGTCAGGCAAGATCGACGAGGCACTGCCGAAAACCGATCCGCTCAAGAAGGCGGAGCCGCAAGCACGAGAACCAAAGGCCGCCGAGGGCGAGCGCAGGATCGAGATCCCGCTGCCGAGCGACCAGGACGTCGATCGCGTGATGTCATTCCTGGAAAGGGCCTGGCGTCGGCTGATCGACATGGCCAACCGCGTGCAGAAGGACGTGTCGGGGAAGATTTAGCGGCTCCCTCGGTATCGTAACGGAGTCCCCATGACATCAGCCAAATCCATCTCGCGCTCGGCGCCGTCGTCAGGGCCGGCCACCACCATCGCATCGTCGCTGCTGACCGTGCAGACGCCGGGGCGCGGCTTCAGCGACCTCACCGCCGAGGCGGCGCGGTTCATCGCCGACGTTCATGCGCGGGACGGCGTGCTCACGCTGTTCATCCGTCACACCTCGGCGTCTCTGACAATTCAGGAGAATGCCGACCCGTCGGTGCTGGTCGACCTCACTACGGTGCTGGCGCGGCTCGCGCCCGACGATGAAGATGCGGGCTGGACTCACGACACCGAAGGGCCGGACGACATGCCGGCGCATATCAAAACCATGCTGACCCAGACATCGCTCCAGGTGCCGGTGCTGAACGGCAGGCTCGCGCTTGGCACCTGGCAGGCGATCTATTTGATCGAGCATCGCGCCCGCCCGCACCGGCGCGAGGTGGTGCTGCAATTCATCGGCGGCAATCAGTAGAGCGTCTTCGAGCGAAGTGGATCCCGGTTCGCGTCAAGAAAACGCGTCAAAACAAACAATTCCGGAGCTCAAAACAAAACCGGCCGCGGAGACCGCGGCCGGTTGGTGTTGATCTCGATCTGCGTCGATCAGGTCGACTTGATATCGACGTCCTTGGTCTCCGGCAGGAAGAACAAGCCGATCACGACGGTAATCGACGCGAAGATGACCGGATACCAGAGGCCCGCATAGATATCGCCCGTCGAGGCCACGATGGCGAAGGCGGTCGCCGGCAGCAGGCCGCCGAACCAGCCGTTACCGATGTGGTAGGGCAGCGACATCGAGGTGTAGCGGATGCGGGTCGGGAACAGTTCGACCAGCATCGCGGCGATCGGGCCGTAGACCATGGTGACGAAGATCACCAGGACGAACAGCAGTCCGACGACCGCCGCCACCTGCGGACGGAAGATGTCGAACGGATGCGCCATCTTTACGATGCCCGCATCGCCGGCCTTCGGATAGCCGGCTGCCTGCACGGCGGCGAGGACCGCCGGATTGCCGTCCTTGGCGTTGGCGTAGGGAACTTCCTTGCCGTTGACCATCACCTTCACGCCGGAGCCGGCCGCACCTGGCGTGGTCCCGTACTTGACCGACGACTGCGACAGGTAGGCACGTGCGGTGTCGCAAGGCGAGGTGAAGACGCGGGTGCCGACCGGGTTGAACAGGTCGCCGCAGCCTTTCGGATCTGCCACCACGTCAACCTTGATCGACTCGATCGCCTTCTCCAGCGCCGGGTTGGCGTTGGTGGTGATCATCTTGAAGATCGGGAAGAAGGTCAGCGCCGCGATCAGACAGCCGCCGAGGATGATCGGCTTGCGGCCGATCCTGTCGGAGAGCATGCCGAACACGATGAAGAAGCCGGTGCCGAACAGGAGCGACCAGGCGATCAGCAGGTTGGCGGTGTAGCCGTCGACCTTGAGGATCGATTGCAGGAAGAACAGCGCGTAGAACTGGCCGGTGTACCAGACCACGCCCTGGCCCATCACGCCGCCAAGCAGCGCCAGCAGCACGAGCTTGCCGTTCTGCCAGTTGCCGAAGGCTTCCGTCAGCGGGGCCTTCGAGCTCTTCCCCTCGTCCTTCATCTTTTGGAAGATCGGGGATTCGTTGAGGCGAAGCCGGATCCAGACCGAGACGCCAAGCAGCAGCACCGAGACCAGGAACGGAATGCGCCAGCCCCAGGCCGCGAAGTCGGGTTCGCCGAGCGCGGAGCGCGTGAACAGGATCACCAGCAGCGACAGGAACAGGCCGAGCGTCGCCGTGGTCTGGATGAAGGAAGTGTAGTAACCGCGCTTGCCGTTCGGAGCATGCTCCGCGACATAGGTCGCCGCACCGCCATACTCACCGCCGAGCGCCAGGCCCTGGGCGAGACGCAGCGCGAT
The DNA here is from genome assembly GCF_055807555.1 of Bradyrhizobium sp. Ken64. Lineage (NCBI taxonomy): Bacteria > Pseudomonadati > Pseudomonadota > Alphaproteobacteria > Hyphomicrobiales > Nitrobacteraceae > Bradyrhizobium > Bradyrhizobium sp. Ken64. The sequence goes on from NZ_JBVVPA010000004.1 coordinate 164,917, forward strand.
CAGGATGATCGGGGCCGCGATGCCGATGGTCGCCGCGTTGGGCAGCAGGCCGACGATGAAAGTCGACAGACCCATGATCAGGATGGTGACGAGGAAGGTGTATTTGCGGCCGACGATGTCGCCGACACGGCCGAACACGATCGCGCCGAACGGGCGCACCAGGAAGCCCGCCGCGAAGGCCAGCAGCGCGAAGATGTCGCGGGTTGCCGGCGGATAGGCCGAGAAGAACTGCGCGCCGATGATGCCGGCCAGCGAACCGTAGAGATAGAAATCGTACCACTCGAAGACGGTACCGAGCGAGGAGGCGAGAATGACGAACCGTTCGTCCTTCGTCATCCCTCCCGCGCCTGCTTGAGACACAGCCATTGTCGACATGTTGAGTCGCTCCCCGAAAAATCGTTTCCTCGCGCCCTGGATGCCCGGTCATGCCGGATCAACCCAAGCCTTGCCCCCAAGGTAACATTGCCGTGAAACCCGCCCCAATACGACTTTCGGCCTTTCGCACTGACGCGCACCTGACGCCGCGGGCGTTCCATTCGGCAACATAGTGCCGACCTGTGGATTAACCCCGTTGCCGCAAAGGGATAATGTCCACTTGCATGCCACGGCTGGTCGGGAAACAATTGACCCAAGGGCCTGCGCCGGCTTACTGGCCCGGTGCGATTGCCAGCAAGAGAACGATGAACGCTCCCTCGACCCATCTCGTCATTGCCGATGACCACCCGCTGTTCCGCGACGCGCTGCGGCAGGCGGTGGCGGGCGTCTTGAGCTCGGCCAGGATCGACGAGGCTGGATCGTTCGAGGATTTGACCAAGCTTTTGGAACAGACCTCCGACGTCGACCTGATCCTGCTCGACCTCTCGATGCCCGGGATCTCCGGCTTTTCAGGCCTGATCTATCTGCGCGCGCAATATCCGGCGATCCCGGTGGTGATCGTTTCCGCTTCCGACGACAGCGCTACGATCCGCCGCTCGCTCGATTTCGGCGCTTCCGGTTTCATTCCGAAGCGATTCGGCGTCGAGACCCTGCGCGACGCCATTCTCAAGGTAATGGAAGGCGAGGTCTGGGTTCCCGCCGACACCGATCTGTCGGCCGTCGCCGATCCCGACATGACGCGCCTGCGTGACCGGCTGGTGACGCTGACGCCCCAGCAGGTCCGGGTCCTGATGATGCTGTCGGAGGGGTTGCTCAACAAGCAAATCGCCTATGAGCTCGGCGTCTCCGAGGCCACCATCAAGGCGCACGTCTCGGCGATCCTGCAAAAGCTCGGCGTCGAAAGCCGGACCCAGGCCGTGATCGCCGCCGCAAAAATTGCCGGCGGCCAGTGGAAGCAGGGCACCCCGGCGGGGTGAGGCTGTAGCGAGGGCCTCTCGCCTGTAGCCCGGATGAGCGAAGTGACATCCGGGACCGCTAGTGCGGCTAGCTGGCGAAAACCCCGGATATCGCTTCGCTCATCCGGGCTACCGGACCTCCTCTGTGTCGCCCCCCTGTCAATCCGCCGCCGCAAAAATATTCCACTTTACCGAAATTCGGTTTTGGCGTATGTGTCGCTCATCCCGGCTCATCCTTGAGGGGCGATCTCGTTGTCGTCTTGATTGCGAGCCGGCCTTGCGGTGGACGCGGCAGCGTTCGGGTGCGAAAGGCGTGGGCAGGGCGGATTGCTCTCCGTGAGCCCGAGGCTTCGTTCCGACGAGCGGCGCTGCTAGGCTTCGTCTCGTCTGTAGGTTTCCGGCTCCGTCGACAGGGCTGGAAAAACTGCGGCGAAATGGCGGGCCGTGCGTACGGCAAAACCGTGTGGTCCTGGCCGTCGTTGCTACGGTCAAGCCTTTGCGGATGCGGCATGCGCGTCAACCGGCGCGGTGCCGGCGACTTTCGCGAAGGCGAGGGAGGCCAGCAGGAACTCGGCTCCCGGGAGAGCACGGCATAAGCCGTCCAACCATCGCGCAGGGAAGGCCGAGTGATTGGCACCACCTGTATGCTGCTGTGCGGTTTTCCTGCGTGTGCTTTTCGAGCAGCGGACCGCGGGTGCGAGGTCAGCACCCGGCCTTCCCTGCGCCCTCTTGGATTTGAGGGTGGAGCGACCAATCAAGGCTCGGGCGAAACGCGCCGCGAGGATGCGAGCGCATGTCTGTCGCCTCGCGCTCGGTGTCATCGTCCGCGCAGGCGGACGATCCCGTATCCCAGAGACGCCTGTGATGGAATCGAGACGCCGCGGCGTACTGGATTCCAGCTTGCCGCCTCAAAATCGGGTCGCAGATGCTGGAGCCGGAACCTCACAACTTCTCACAACTCCAAACGGGTGTCTCGCGGTCGCCGCTGCTAGTCAGTGCACGACCGATCAACGAGGGAGCAGCACCATGAAACGGATCATCGATCAGCACCGGCGCCAGTTTTTCGGCGTCGCCGCGGGAACCGTCGCCGTCGGCCTCGGCGTGATCGGCCTCGCCCGCGCCGAATCGGAAGCGCCGCGCTCTTCCGCGACGAATGCGTCGTTCGGCGCGATCAAGCAGATCGATGCCGGCGTCCTCAATGTCGGCTACGCGGAAGCCGGTCCTGCGAACGGCCCCGTCGCAATCCTGCTGCATGGCTGGCCCTACGACATTCACGCCTTCGTCGACGTCGCGCCGATCCTGGCAAAGGCCGGCTATCGCGTCATCATTCCCTATCTGCGCGGCTACGGCTCGACCCACTTCCTCTCCGCCGAGACACCGCGCAACGGCGAACCTGCCGCAATGGCCGCCGACATCATCGCGCTGATGGACAAGCTCGACATCAAGAAGGCGGTCGTGGCCGGTTTCGATTGGGGCGCGCGCACCGCCGACATCATCGCCGCGCTGTGGCCGGAGCGCTGCCGCGCGCTGGTCTCGGTCAGCGGCTATCTGATCTCCAGCCAGGCTGCGGGCAATGCGCCGCTGCCGCCGTCGGCCGAGCTGCTATGGTGGTACCAGTTCTATTTCTCGACCGAGCGCGGCCGCGCCGGATACGAGAAATACACGCATGATTTCGCCAAGCTGATCTGGAAGCTGGCTTCGCCGCAGTGGAAGTTCGACGACGCCACTTTCGACCGCAGCGCGGCGGCGCTGGACAACAAGGATCACGTCGCGATCACGATCCACAATTACCGCTGGCGGCTCGGGCTCGCCCAGGGCGAAGCGAAATACGAGGAGCTCGAAAAGAAACTCGCGGCAGCTCCGGTGATCGGCGTCCCAACCATCACGATGGAAGGCGACGCCAATGGCGCGCCACACCCCGACCCAAGCGCCTATGCCAAGAAGTTCTCCGGCCGGTACGACTATCGCCTGATCACCGGCGGCATCGGCCACAATCTGCCGCAGGAAGCCCCACAAGCGTTTGCCAAGGCCGTCATCGACGCCGACGGCGGCGCCTGACCCGCTATTCCGCCGCCACCATCTGCTGCGTGCGCCACTGGCCGAGCAGGGCGCGGAGCGAAGCCGGCTTGACCGGCTTGTTGAGCACCGCGACCTTTTCGTCGCGCGCAGCCATTTGCACGGCGGGGCTGCGGTCGGCGGTGATCAGGATCGCGGGGATGCCATCACCGAAGCGGCGGCGGATGTCGCGGATCGCCGCGATGCCGTTGCCGCGATCGAGGTGATAATCGACCAGCAGGCCGGTCACGCGACGACCGGCAGTTTCGATCGCGGCGATCGCACCCTCGGGATCGGCCACCGCGATCACTTCGGCGTCCCAGGCCTTCAGCAGCGTGCGCATGCCGTCGAGGATCGCGGCGTCGTTCTCGATGCAGACGATCAGGGTACCCGAGATCGAGGTGCGTGCGAGCGGCGTCGCACTGGTCACGGCCGCGGTGTGGGTGATCGCCTTCGCCGTCGGCACCGTCACGGAAAACACCGAGCCGCCGCCGACATTGGAATCGATGGCGATGCCGTGGTTGAGCACGCGCGCCAACCGCTCGACGATCGACAGGCCAAGGCCGAGGCCGCGGGCGATCCGCGCGCCCTGCTCGAGGCGGTGGAATTCCTTGAAGATCTCGCCGCGCTTGACCGTCGGGATGCCGACGCCGGTGTCGTAGACGCAGATCTTGAGCGAGGCGCCGCGGCGCCGGCAGCCGACCAGCACGCGTCCGCGCGGGGTATATTTGATCGCGTTGGAGATCAGGTTCTGGAGCAGCCGCCGCAGCAGCAGACGATCCGACTCGACCGGCAGCGAGCATGGCACGAACACGAGCGCCAGATTCTTGGCGCGTGCGATCGGCGCGAACTCGATCTCCAGCGAGCGCATCAGATCGGCCATCTTGAAGCTCGAGATCGAGGTCGTCATCGCGCCGGCGTCGAGCCTGGAGATGTCGAGCAGCGCGCCGAGGATCTCCTCGATCGCCTGGAGCGATTCGTCGATGTTCTCGACCAGCCGCGTCTCCTCGCCGCTGTGCTGACGCTCGACCAGGCTCGTGACGTAGAGCCGCGCCGCGTTCAGCGGCTGGAGAATGTCGTGGCTGGCGGCGGCGAGAAAGCGCGTCTTGGAGATGCTGGCGTCTTCGGCCGCGCTCTTGGCCAGCGCCAGCTCGGAATTCAGCAGGGTCAGCTCCTCGGTGCGGTCGCGCACCCGCTTTTCCAGCGTCGCATTGGCGCGCTCCAGCGCTTCGGCCGCCTCGAAACTGGGCGTAACGTCGGTGAAGGTGATGACGAAGCCGCCGCCGGGCATGCGGTTGGTCAAGATCTCGATCACCATGTGGCGGTCGGGCAGGCGCTCGAGATAAGGCTCGCCGTCGGTGGTGTAGGCCGCCAGCCGGCGCGCCAGCATGGCCTCGCGCTCGATCGGATCGGCCGGCTCGCTCACGCCCATGAATTCCAGGATTTCACGCAACGGCGTGCCGAACTGGATGAAATGCGGGGGAACGTTGAGGAGATCGCCGAACTGCCGGTTGGAGCAGATCAGTTGCAGATCGGCATCGAACACCGCGATGCCCTGGCGCACATGGTTGAGCGCGGTCTGGAGGATCTCGCGGTTGAAATGAAGCGCCGCATGGGAATCGTCGAGCAGCTTGAGCGCAGCCTTGGCGGAGACCGTCCGTTTGCGCAGCAGCAGCGACATTACCAGACGCGATGAGGCCGCACCGATCGAGGAGGCGATCAGGTGCTCGGCGTGCTGCAGCAGCTCGAAATCGGCGGGCGCCCCGGACTCCAGCCGCACATTGCGCCGGGCGGAGAATGCCTCGAACGAATGCCGCGCGCGGTCAGGCCCGAGATATTGCGCCACCGTGGTCTGGATGTCCTGCACCGTGACGGTGGTGCGCCAACGGCGGAAGTTCGGGGAGATCGGCGCGAGCGTGTTGGGGACGAACAGATCGGCCTGCACCAGCTCGATCGACGACGGCCGGCGCGCCAGCGACAGCAGTACATAGGTGAGGACGTTGAGCGACAGCGACCAGACCACCCCGTGCATCAGCGGCGGCAAATCGGCGCCGAACAGCGCCTGCGGCCGCAGCGCCTCGATTCCGAACGGGCCGTGCTGGAGCAGCAGGATGCCGGCCGTCGAAGTATCCATGAAGCTCGGGATGAACAGCGTGTAGAGCCACACCGCGAAGCCGACCAGCATGCCGCCGATCGCGCCGCGCGCGGTCGCGCGCCGCCACAGCAGTCCGCCGAAGAAGCTCGGTGCAAGCTGGGCGATGGCGGCAAAAGACAGCAGACCGATCGCCACAAGCTGGGTGTTGCCGAGCGCGCGGTAGTAGAAATAGGCCATCACCATGATGGCGAAGATCGCGAGCCTGCGCGAGCGCAACAGGAAGTCGCTGAAATCGGCGCCGCCGGTGCGCCCCTCGGGCCGTCGTTGCAGTACCAGGGGCACCACGAGATCGTTCGAGACCATGATGGAGAGCGCGACGCATTCGACGATCACCATCGCGGTCGCTGCCGACAGGCCGCCGACAAAGACGGCGACGCTCAGCAGATCCGCGCCGCCCTCCATCGGCAGCGCCAGCACGTACATATCCGGATCGGCGGCGCCGAACGGGAAGCTGACGAGGCCGGCGAACGCGATCGGGATCACGAACAGATTGATGGCGACGAGATAGAGCGGAAACAGCCAGCGCGCGCGGCCGACCTCGGCGTCCGAGGAATTCTCCACCACGCTGACATGGAACTGGCGCGGCAGCAGCATGATCGCGCACAGCGACAGCAGCGTCATGGTCAGGAAGTTGCCGATCGACGGCGAATAGTTGATGACGCGCACCGCCTCCGGCGTCTTCATCGCGCGCTCGATCAGCTCGTGCGGCGAGAACATCCAGAACGTGACGAAGATGCCCGCGGCGAGGAAGGCGACCAGCTTGATGATGGATTCGGTTGCGACCGCCAGCATCAGGCCGTGCTGGTGCTCGGTGGCGTCGGTCTGCCGCGTGCCGAACAGCACGGCAAAGGCCGCCATCGCCAGCGTCACCATCAGCGCCACGTCGCCGAAGATCGGGATGTGGGAGAAGGCCTGGTCTTCGCTCAGGATGGTTTCGAGCGAGGAGGCGACCGCCTTGAGCTGGAGCGCGATGTAGGGCACCGAGCCGATGATGGCGATCAGCGCGACGGTTGCCGCCACCGCCTGGCTCTTGCCGTAGCGCGCGCCGATGAAGTCGGCAATCGAGGTGATGTTGTGGGCCTTCGCGAGCTGGATGACGCGGCGGAGGACGCCGGCCCCTAACCCGATCATCAGGATCGGGCCGACATAGATCGCGAGGAAGTCGGTGGAGGTGCGGGTGGCGAAGCCGACCGAGCCGAAGAAGGTCCAGGAGGTGCAGTAGATCGCCAGCGACAGCGGATAGATCAGCCCCGAGGCGCGGCCGCGCCCGGCCGGCCTGCGGCGGTCGCCATGGCTCGCCACCAGGAACAGAAAGCCGATATAGCCGAAGGCGGCGGCGATCACGCCCCAATCGTGCAGCATGGCGAGCGTGCTTCTCCCGGGGGCGCGCTGGCCGCGCCCGATCTCATTTTCGCTGTAAATCTAGCGCGTTGGACGGGTGGAGGCGACAGCGAAATGCCGTGTGGGTGGGGGAACCGGGGTTGTCGTTAAGCGGTGGGCCCCAAAGGCTGCGCTGGCTCGGGCTCACCGAGAGAGTCCCTGCGTGGTACCCCCTCTCCCTGACCCTCCCCCACAAGGGGGAAGGGAACGGAGAGAGCGTCCGCGTTGCAGGAAATTCGAGACCGACCGTTACGCTGTGCGGCTACCAATGTAAGGGACGCGCAACTCTCTCGCTCCCTCCCTCTTGTGGGGGAGGGTGGGGAGGGGGGTAGCTCCGGTGACGGTGAAACTTAGATCGAAGAGAAGGCGAAAACGCCTACTCCGCCGCCAGCGACTTCTCGCGAAGCGGCAGGCCCAGGCGGTCCCACACCTGCAGCAGGGCTTCGGCGAGCTGATCGATCAGGCCGTCGTCGTGATAGGGCGAGGGCGTGATGCGCAGGCGTTCGGAGCCCTTGGCGACCGTCGGATAGTTGATCGGCTGGATGTAGATGCCGTGCTGCTCGAGCAGGAGGTCGGAGGCCTGCTTGCACTTCTCGGCATCGCCGATGAACAACGGGACGATGTGGGTGTCGCTCGACATCACCGGCAGGCCGGCGGCGTTGAGGATCGCCTTGACCCGGGCGGCGCGGTCCTGGTGACGCTCGCGCTCCCAGCTCGAATTCTTCAGATGCTTGATCGCGGCGGTCGCGGCCGAGCAGATCGCCGGCGGCAGCGCGGTGGTGAAGATGAAGCCGGGCGCATAGGAGCGCACCGCGTCGATGATCTGACCGTTGGCGGCGATGTAGCCGCCGAGGCAGCCGAACGCCTTGGCGAGCGTGCCCTCGAGAATGTCGATGCGATGCATCACGCCGTCGCGCTCGGCGATGCCGCCGCCGCGCGGGCCGTACATGCCCACCGCATGGACCTCGTCGACATAGGTCATCGCGCCGTACTTCTCGGCGAGGTCGCAGATCTTGGCGAGCGGTGCGATGTCGCCGTCCATCGAATAAAGGCTCTCGCACGCGATCAGCTTGGGTCGGCTCGGGCCCGCAGCCTTCAACAGCGCTTCGAGATCGGCGAGGTCGTTATGGCGGAACACGACCCGCTCGCAGCCGGACTGGCGGATGCCCTCGATCATCGAATTGTGGTTGAGCTCGTCGGACAGGATCAGGCAGTTCGGGATCAGCTTGGCGATGGTCGCGATGCCGGTCTGGTTCGAGACGTAGCCGGACGTGAAGAGCAGCGAGGCTTCCTTGCCATGGAGATCGGCGAGCTCGGCCTCGAGTTGCACCAGCGGATGATGCGTGCCGGCGATGTTGCGGGTGCCGCCGGCGCCGGTGCCGACGCGGGTCGCGGTCTCGACCATCGCGCCCACCACCTTCGGGTGCTGGCCCATGCCGAGATAATCGTTGGAGCACCAGATCACGACGTCGCGCTTGCCCTTGGGCGAGTGCCAGAGCGCATGCGGGAACCGGCCGGCGATGCGCTCGAGATCGGCGAACACGCGATAGCGCCGCTCGGTGTGGAGACGATCAAGGGCGGAATTGAAGAACTGGGCGTAATCCATCGTCAAACCTGCAGCGGAACCGACCAAAGACCCGCATATGCTTAGAGCTTTTCCAGCTCCAATGTCTATGCGCTATCCCACATTTGGACCTGCGGGGCATTTGGGCAAAATGCCCTATCGTGCGATTTGAAACTTGATCCGGATCAAGTTCGCGCGAGATGCAATGTTGCTCTGCACCATCCGCTGAATTGAAGTCGGCGCTCAGGTCGTCCTGAACTGCAACACGCCGTCCGTCGTCTCGGCCGTCAGCCGGCCCTCGACGATCATGTAGTTGACGTGGGCGACCAGTTCGCCGGCGGCGAAACCCATCTGGTGTTCGTCCAGCACGTGCTTGTTGAACACCACGGGCACCAAGGCGCGCGAGGTCTGCGGCACCTCGCGGCAGGCTTCCGCGATCAGGCGGCAGCGCTCCTCGTGGTGATCGGCGAGTTGCTTGATGCGGGTCTTCAGTCCGTAGAACGGCACGCCGTGGCCGGGCAGCACCAGCACGTCATAGGGCAGCGTGGTGGTGAGGCTGGCGAGCGAGGCCAGATATTCGCCGAGCGAGTTCTGGTCGGGTTCGACCGCCCACACGCTGACGTTCGGCGAGATCTTGCTCAGCACCTGGTCGGCAGAGAGGAACAGCTTGTCGTCGGCGCAATACAGCATCACCTGGTCGAGCGCGTGACCGCCGCCGGTGATCACCTTGAAGCGGCGCGTGCCGATCACGACGTCCTCGCCATGCGAGATGCGGCGGTAGGACGGCGGCAACACCGAGACGCGCTTGAGATAGTCCTGGCCGCGGCCGAGCAGTTTTTCGGTGAGCGACTCGTCCATGCCGTGGCGGCGGAAGAACAGCCGCTGCGCCTCCTTCCGCTCCTCGGTGCCGCGATTCTGGTGATAGACCGATTGCAGATATTCGACCTGCGACATCACCAGCGGGCAGTTGAACCGCTCGACGATCCACCCGGCCAGACCGACATGATCGGGATGGGAATGGGTCACGATCAGGCGGGTGATGTTGACGCCCTTCAACGGCCCGTCGAACAGCTTCGTCCAGGCTTCGATGGTCTCCTCATTGCCGAAGCCGGCGTCGATCATGGCGTAGCCGTCGCCGTCGGCGAGCAGGTAGATGTTCACATGGTTGAGGCGGAACGGCAGCTTCAACCGCGCCCACAACACGCCCGGCTTCACCTCGACGACCTCTTCGGGGCCGGGATGCTGTTCCCAGAGATAGCGCAGGGCGTCGGCGGAGGACTGCACGGTGTCGGTCTTTGCGTTCATGCTACCGGCTTAAACCCGCTCGTCACGGCGCGCCAGCCGAAAAAGGACGCTGGCGCGGCCCGCATAGCGGTCATTCCGGGCTACGGAACGACCCCTTACGCCGCCCGCATGTTGTTGAGGAACGCGTCGATCTCTCCGCGCAGCATGTCGGCTTCGCGGCGGAGCGCGTCGGAGGCGCCGAGCACTTCGTTCGCCGCCGCGCCGGCTTCCGCCGAAGCCGTGGAGACGCCGACGATGTTGCTGGAGACCTCGCTGGTGCCGCCGGCGGCATGCTGGATGTTGCGGGCGATCTCGCGTGTCGCCGCGCCTTGTTCCTCGACCGCGGCGGCGATCGTCGTGGTGACGTCGTTGATCTCGCCGATGATCCGGCCGATGCCCTGGATGGCGCCGACTGCCGAAGTCGTTACTGACTGCATGCTGGCGATCTGGTTACGGATCTCCTCCGTCGCCTTGGCGGTCTGGCTCGCGAGGCTCTTCACCTCGGAGGCGACCACCGCGAAGCCACGGCCGGCTTCGCCCGCGCGCGCCGCCTCGATGGTGGCGTTAAGGGCGAGCAGATTGGTCTGCGAGGCGATGGTCTGGATCAGGTCGACCACGACGCTGATGCGGCTCGCGCTGTCGGCGAGGCTCTGCACCGTGGCGTCGGTCGCGCCGGCTTCGTCGACCGCCTTCCTGGCGATCGCGGCCGAGGTGACGACCTGCTTGCTGATCTCCTCGATCGAGGACGAGAGCTGCTCGGTGCCTGACGATACGGTCTGCACGTTGACCGAGGTCTCTTCGGCCGCGGAGGCAACCGCGTTCACCAGCGCATTGGACTGGTCTGCCGTGGTCGACATGCTCTGCGCGGTCGATTGCATCGAATTGGCTGACTGCGCGAGATTGTCGAGTGCGGAGCGCACCGTGCTCTCGAAGTCTGCAATCTTCGCCTCCATCTGCGCCGCACGCTCGGCCTTGGCGACGCGATCGCTGTCCTGCTCGCTCGCAAGCGCCCGGGCTTCGATCATGCTGTCGCGGAACACCGTCAGCGTTTCCTTCATCGCGCCGATCTCGTCGTTCTGCCGCGAGCGGACGATCTCGGTGTCGAGGTCGCCGGCCGAGAGCAATTGCATGGCGCGTTGAAGTTCGCGAATGCGGCGCAGGATGTTGCGGCCGACATAGAGCCAGACGAACAGCGCCGAGCCGACCAGCATCAGTCCGCCGAGTGCCAGCATCGCGGTGGTCGCGAGCGAGATCTCCTGCCGCGCCTGGAAGGTCGACGCGTTGGTCTCCTTCTGCACGCCCTCGACCAGCTGCTGCACGCTGATGCCGAGGCCTACATTGAGCTTGCGGGTCTCGTCCAGGATCGTCTGCCCGTAGTCGATCGCGTCGAGCTCCTTCTGGCGGATCTTGAACACGCCGGACTTGCCTTCACCGAAGGCGAATAGCTTTTGCACGGTGTCGCGCACCGCTTGCATCGAGGCCATGTTCGGCAGGTCCTCGAGGTTCGACTTGACGCGGTCGCGCGTCGCCTTGAACTCTTTCTCGATCGCCTCCAGCGTATCGCTGTTGTTGGCCGACAGCGCCGCCATCATGTCGGCGGCCATCAGATTGCCGTTGGCGGAGATGGTCGCGACCTGGGAGACGGTGCGGGCGGCTTCGGTGGCATCGTCGGCGGAAACTTCCGCCGCGCCGAGGATCGCGTTCAGGCGCGTCTGCGCATCCAGCATGGCAGGACCGGCCGCACCGACGAAGGTGAGCTGTGCCTTGCGGAGCGCTTCATATTGCTTGTCATGCAGCGCGCCGGCATCGAGCCGTTCGCGCGCGGCCGACACCAGGCTCTGGGTCGCCTCGTCGATGCTCTTGGCGGTGTCGCGCAACGCGGTTGCGACCTGCTTGTCGGCGCCGAGCTCGATGATCTCGCCGAGCTTGGCCATGGCAAGCTGCTGGATCTCCTGCACCTTCTTGGTGCGTTCGTTCAGCGCCTCGTCGGACGGCGACGCCAGGAGGCCCGGCCCCTGCGCCGCGAGCGTTGCGCTTTGCGATGCGAGTTGAAGGCTGGCGGAAAGGCGCGGGATGTCGCGGCCGCTCAGGTCCATCATGGTGCTGCCGAGATGGTTGAAGACGAAGCCGGCGCCGGCTGCAATCACGAGGCCCATGCCCGCGATCACCGCGAAGGCCGTGAACAGGCTGCCGCGCACGCCCCATGTCGGCATTTTGAAACGAGGCCGGATACCACCAAGCAAACGGCCAAGGCCCAGACGGATCGCCATCGAAATTCCCCCACGCGTGATCTTATGTTTTCGCCGCGGAGTATCCTCGGGCCAGGTTAAAAAATCGCAAGTTGCTCAATCGCTTGGGTGCGTTCCGCACAGCGAAAAAAGAAGGGCCGGCAATGATGCCGGCCCTTCCATCACGATAAGGTCTTGGTAACCGTTCAGTAGCGCGCGACCGCCGAGTTGGCCCAGTTGAAGCGGTAGTTGACGCCCGCCTTGATGGTGTGGTCGTCGGTGGTGAAGTTGCCGGTTCCCGCCAGCGGGCCCGCGGTGAAGTGGGCGTCGCCGAAATTGTAGTACTGGTACTCGGCCTTGGCCGACCAGTTCGGCGCGAACATGTATTCGAGGCCGGCGCCGACGGTGTAGCCGTTGCGGTGGTCGCCGCTAATGATGAAGCCGGTCGGCACGCCGCCGACGGTCACCTTCTCGTTGTTGTCAGAATAGGCGTAGCCGCCCTTCACGTAGACCAGGCCCGGACCCCAGGTGTAGCCGACGCGGCCGGTGATCGAGCCGAGACCGCGCTGGTCGTTGGTGTAGGCGACGCCACCCGGGAACACCGCGCCGACGCTGCCGGAGAGCCAGGAATACTGGCCTTCGACGCCGACGACGAAGTTCGGGTTGAACTGCCAGTCCGCACCGGCCTGCAAGCCGCCGAGTAAACGGCCGTTGCCGTTATTGCCGGTGGAGAGGCCGCTGAAATTGTTGTCGCTGGAGAACGCGCCGCCGACATGGCCGCCGATATAGAAGCCGGTCCAGTTGTAGATCGGCGCGGCATAGGCGGGCGCGGGCGACTTATAGTAATTGCGGTTACCGAGATCGGCACCGACCGCCGGTGCGGCAGCGCCCACCACGAGCAGCGCAACGGTCGCAAACAGAATCTTCTTCATAGTCCAAACTCCAACACTTAGGTCCCCGCAGGCGCGCTTTCCGCGCCGTCGTTGGTTCTGCAGATAGCTCGCTTTTGACGAAAATGCTGTCACATGCATGGCACAACGGCAGCCAACCTAACTTATTGGGCCGTAAATGATTTTCGTGCTTAATGGCGGCTTAAGAAGTGGTGAAGGAACGCTTAACCCGGCGCTATCAGGGTAACTTGTGCGCGCATCTCGTTAACCAAGACGACGCCGTGCCTCATCGCGCATCTGTTCGCGGAATGCCGCGCGCTTTGCGGGCCGGTCTTCCTCGCGCACGTCATGACGATCGAAGACGTCGAACTTCTCCAGGATCGGATAGCGCTCGCTCGCCATTGCCAGCACGCGCAGCACTTTGGTCGCCGACGGTGTCGGGCCGCTCACTTCCCAGCGCCGGATAGTGTCGGCGCCGCCCTTCTCCGGCAATCCGCAAAGCCGGGCCATGTCGGCAGCGGTGAGCTTGCGCTCGAGGACGTCTGAGAGATCGTTGCGGAGTTGCTTCAGTTCGGGGCCGGTCATGTCGCCTCAATACGCGAAGTCGATGAGGTGAATGCACTAGCGCTGATTCGGGTCCATCCGAAGGCGAGGCATGCGAGCGGGCGGGCGTGCTAGTCGTGCGACCGCTCCCCGGCACCCGCGCCCGCGCACGGCGTTATGAACGGCTGCCTATAGGAATCCTCCACGGAATGAACAGATGGCAAGGGGCCCACAGAATGAAGGGATCAGCCATGACAAGCATCAAATCCGCCATTGCCGCCCTCGTCACCGTCGGGTTGCTTGCCGCGCCGTTCGCGGCTGAAGCCAAGAAGCACCGGTCAAGCCGATCTTACAGCACCGGCGTGGTGGCTCCGGGCTATGGGAGCGCCGGATCGTTGGCAGCACAGCCCAGAGCCTACGGGTCGAGCGGACAGTCGGTCGGGACGGTCACGGCGCCATCGATCGGCACGTATAATTGGCCGTCGGTCGGCGTGACCAACGCAGTCCCGACCTGGAACAACACCAACCCGCCCGTGAGGTAGGCGCTCGAGGCATTTCGGATCGTTCAGGGACGGCGCGCCCCCCGATCCTAAATTCCCCGGCCGGCCTGTTGGCCGATCACGCAGCGCCACCCGGCGAGACGCTCGGCCGGATGCTGGTTCATCCATTCGGCGAGCTGTGGCGCACCCATCAGGCACGATTGCATCGAGACGTCGGCGAAGTCGGATGTGGTGACGGTTTGCTCATGACAGTTCGCTGGAGAGGCGAGGTTGCAGAGCACGGCGATGATCTTGATCACGCGAGGTTGCCTCCGTCGCCGCGACGTGCAGAAGCTCCGCTTGATTGCTCGCTCACCGGATCAGCCGGCGGGAAGATACTGTCGTAGATCGCGCGCGCTTCCTGGATGAGGCGAATGCGCTCGCGCTCGGATTTCGAGACAAACTCAATAACCTGGCCCATGTCGGCTCCAATTAGATCCTCAATCCATCATCACATGATGGGAATCATTTCATACGGATGTGGGGTGCCGGCTTCGGCTTTGCAGCCGTGCGGGCGGTCACGTGGGATAAAAAGGCCGTGAGCATTCCGTTCCTGAGGTGGAGCGGGATACCTTCAGCGCCGCGCCGATCTCACGGTGCATCCGTTCGGCCGGGACCGCTTCGCAGCATCGTGATGAAGAGTTGAGCCCCGCGGGATGATGGCACTGCGGCACATTTTCTAGCGCGTGGAGTTGTAAGGTCACTCAGTGCACGGGCGCCTTGACGACATTGAGAAACGCGCCCGAAAGGATCAGCCATGACAAGAACGAAACGGTTCATTGCTGCACTTATTGCGCTCGGCTTGGCCGCCGCGCCACTTGCTGTAAACGCACAAACGTCGGGGACGGGGACACCAAGCAGCACGAGCGGACGCACCGGAGCGCCGGTACAGCAAGGGACTATCGGAAGTTCCGGGCAGACTGTCGGGACCGTGACAGCGCCGTCGGTCGGAACGTCGAACCAGCCCTCCGTCGGCGTAACGAACTCAGTCCCCACCTGGAACAACACGAATCCCCGACCGAAGTAGCCGCGATCGGCTGACTTACGCTGCCGGCGCGCGCTCCTTGCGCCCCGGCACCGCCGCGAGCAACTCGCGCGTATAGGGATGTTCGGGCGCGGCGAACAGCTGCGCCGTCGGCTTCAACTCGACGATGACGCCGCGCTGCATCACGGCGATGCGGTCGCAGATTTGCGCCGCAACGCGTAGATCGTGGGTGATGAATAGCATCGAGAGGCCGAGGCGGGCCTTGAGGTCTTCGAGCAGCCTCAGGACCTGCGCCTGCACGGAGACGTCGAGCGCGGAGACGGCCTCGTCCGCGACGATGATCTCGGGCTCAAGCGCGAGCGCGCGCGCAATGCCGATGCGCTGGCGCTGGCCGCCGGAGAATTCATGCGGATAGCGCTCGAGCGCGCCGGCATCGAGGCCGACCATCTTGAGGAGATCGCGGGCGCGGTCGAACGCGACTTTCGGATCGGTACCGGCCGCGATCGGGCCGTCGGCGATGATATGACCGACCTTGCGGCGCGGATTGAGCGAAGCGAACGGATCCTGGAAGATCATCTGGATGCGATGGCGCTCGGCGCGTAGCGCCTTGCCCGAGAGCTTTGTGAGATCGGTCTCGCCGATCCGAACGGTGCCGCGGTCGGCCTCGATCAGCCGCATCACGAGGCGGGCCACCGACGATTTGCCGGAACCGGATTCGCCGACCAGGCCGAGCGTCTCGCCCTTGAGAATCGTGAAGTTGACTTCGCGCGCGGCATCGACGCGGCGGTCCTCGCGAAACCAGCCGCCCGAGGTGACGTAGGTCTTGTCCAGTCCGATCACCTCGACCGCCTTGGCCTGGTCGTCGAGGGGGGCGCGGGCGGGCGGGTCCATCGAGGGCACGGCGGCGAGCAGCGCCTTGGTGTAGTCGTGCTGCGGCGCGTTGAAGACCGCCGAGGCGGGGCCTTCCTCGGCCACCTTGCCATGGCGCAACACGACGACCTGGTCGGCGATGTCGGCGACCACGCCGAAATCATGGGTGATGAACATCACCGCCATGTTGCGATTGCGCTGGAGGTTGCGGATCAGTTTGAGGATCTGCGCCTGCGTGGTGACGTCGAGCGCGGTGGTCGGCTCGTCCGCGACCAGCACCGCCGGTTCGAGCGCGAGCGCCATCGCGATCATGGCGCGCTGGCGCTGGCCGCCGGAGAGCTGGTGCGGATAGGCGCGCACGATGCGTTCGGGGTCGGGCAGGCCGACCTCGCGCGCCAGCGACAGCGCCTTGGCGCGCCGCTCCTTCGGCGTGAGCAGGCCGTGCGCCTCGAACATCTCCGCCATCTGGTCGCCGATCCGCATCAACGGATTGAGCGCGGTCATCGGCTCCTGGAAGATCATCGCCAGCCGTCGGCCGCGCAGATCGCGCCAGCCGTCGTCGTCGAGTTTGAGCAGGTCGCGGCCTTCGAACTGGATCTCGCCGGAGGTGACGGTGACCGTGTCAGGCAACAGGCCCATCAGCGCATGCGCGCACATTGATTTGCCGGAGCCGGATTCGCCGACGACGCAGACGATCTTGCCGGGCCGCAAATCGAGCGAGACGCCGTCGACCGCGAATGGCCGTTCCGCCCCCTTGGGCAATGCGATCCGCAGATTCTTGATGCAGACGGCGGGCGGTGCGGTCATGATCAGCGGCCCTCCCGCGACAGGCGCGGATTGAGCGCGTCGTTGAGGCCTTCGCCGATCAAATTGAGCCCGAGCACCGAAATCAGGATCGCAACACCAGGAAACACGGTGATCCACCAAGCCTGGCGGATCACGGTGCGGCCGGCGCCGACCATGTAGCCCCAGGAGATCAGATTGGGATCGCCGAGGCCGAGGAATGCCAGCGAAGATTCCAGCAGGATCGCGGTCGCTACCATCAGCGAGGCCAGCACGATCACCGGCGACAACGTGTTCGGCAGGATTTCGCGCAGGATGATCCAGGTGTTGCTCTGGCCCGTGACTACGGCGGCCTGCACATACTCCCGCGTGCGCAGCGACAGCACCTCGCCGCGGACGAGGCGCGCGACCGGCGGCCAGCTTACCAGCGCGATCGAGGCGACGATCGAATAGATCGAGGGCTGCAGGATCGCGACCAGCACGATTGCGAGCGCAAAGCTCGGAATGGTCTGGAAGAACTCGGTGAAGCGCATCAGGGCGTCGTCGACCCTACCCCCGAAATAGCCGGCCATGGCGCCGATCGGCACGCCGACGACCAGCGCCACCAGGGTGGAGACCATGCCGACGAGCAGCGAGACGCGTGCGCCAAAGATCATGCCGGCGAACACGTCGCGACCGAGTGCGTCGGTGCCGAGCGGCACGGTCGCAAGCGTGAACGGCGGCAGGAACGGCCGCTGCACCATGCGCCAGGGCGAGTTCGGGAATAGCATCGGACCGAACAAGGCGACCGAGATCGCAAGGAGCAGGATGATGAGCCCAATGACGCCGCTCGGGCTCCTCAGCATCGATTTCCAGAACTGTTTCATGTGGTGAATTCGATGCGCGGGTCGACCAGCCGATAGACCAGGTCGGTGATGAGGTTGAAGATCAGCACCATGGCGGAGCAGATCACGAAGACGCCGAGCAGCAGATTGTAGTCGCGCTGCAGCAGCGCGTCGTACATCAGGCGTCCGATGCCGGGCCAGGCGAACACGGTCTCGGTGATGACGGCGCCGCCGATCAGGGTGCCGGAGTGGACGCCGGCGAGCGTCACGACGGGCAGCAGCGCATTGCGCAGCACATGACGGCGCTGGATCACGGCGTCGGACAGGCCTTTGGCGCGCGCGGTCTTGACGAAATCGAGACGCTTCACCTCCAGCATCGAGGCGCGCGTCATGCGGGTGTAGGTCGCCATGAAGAACAGGCCGAGCGTCATTGCCGGCATGACCAGGTGCCTTGCGACGTCGACCACATGGGCAGGGCCGGTGAGATTGGCTCCGACCGTCTCGTAGCCGAAGCTCGGCAGCCAATCGACAGTGACCGAGAACAGCAGGATGCCCATCAGCGCCACCCAGAAAATAGGCATGGCGTAGAAGATCAGCGCGAAGATCGTGATGGCGGTATCGAGCCAGGTCCCCGCGAAGCGCGCCGCGAATGTGCCGAACAGGATGCCGAGCACCAGTGAGATGGCGAACGCCGTCAGCGTGAGCAGAAGCGTCGCCGGCAGCCGTTCCAGGATCAGCTTCGCGACCGGCGCCTGCTGGCGGAAGGAGAAGCCGAGGTCGAGCGTCACGACGCCCTTGACGTAGACGAAGAGCTGCTCGGGCAGCGGCTTGTCGAGGCCGAACTTCTCCCTGAGCTGCTGGACGAAGATCTGGTCGCTGGCGCCGGCCTCGCCCGCCATCACGACCGCGGGATCGCCGGGCGCGAGCCGGATCAGGAAGAAATTGAGGACGACGATCGCAAGCAGGACGATCACGCCCTTCACGACACGCTGAGCGACGAAGGAGAGCATTGTTAGGTGGCGATCAAATCAGGTTGAACGCAGCGGCAGTTGCGGTGCGCCCCCTCTCCCGCTTGCGGGAGAGGGTAGGGGAGAGGGTATTTCCGCAGAGGGATTGCCAAGTGGAGAGAACCCTCACCCGCTACGCTCGAAGAGCGTAGCGACCTCTCCCGCAAGCGGGAGAGGTAAGGGGAGCTTGGAACGCCCGTCATTACTTGTCGAGCCATGCGTCCTTGAAGCCGTCATTGACCCCGATCCCGGTGGTGATCAGGTTCTTGACCTTGCAGCGCATGATGGTCGGGAATTGCAGCTCGAGCATCCAGGCCACAGGCACGTCCTCGACCAGGATCTTCTGCGCCTTCTCGTAGATCTCCTTGCGCTTGGAGTCGGGCGTCGCCACCGCGCCGTCGGCGAACAGCTTGTCGATCTCCGGGTTGGAGTAACCCTCGACGTTGTTGAACACCTGGCCCTTGGCGATGGCGCTGGAGACGTAGTTGCGGCCGACGCCGAGTGCGGGATCGCCGTACTGGTAGAGATAGGTGAAGGCGATGTCGTAGTCCCAGTCGCCGATCTTCTGGTTGCCGCCGGCGACATCGGTGGCGATGGTCTCGATGTTCATGCCGACGTCCTGGAGGTTCTGCTTCACGGCTTCACCCCAGCGCTGCCAGGTCTCGCCATAGGCGAGCGGCAGAAGACGGATCTTCTCGCCCTTGTAGCCGGCTTCCTTCAGCAGCGCCTTGGCCTTGGCCGGATCGTACGGATATTTCGGCACGTCGCTGGTATAGTATTTGATGGTCGAGGCCGACGGGCCGGTCGCGACCTTGCCGAGCCCGTTCCAGATCACGTCCTTGGCGAAGTCGCGGTCGATCGCAAACATGACCGCCTGCCGCACCCGCTTGTCGGCGAGCGGACCCTGGCGGTTGTTGAGCCACAGCCAGGCCAGCGGCGAGAAGAACTCCCAGCCGGCGCCGGTGACGCAGGTGTCCTTCAGCTTGGACAGCCGCGGCACGTCGAAATTCTCGACCGAGCCGCCGGGCAGCACGTCGACCTTGCCGGTCTCATATGCCACCGAGCGCGCCGCGGCATCGGGAATGATCTGCCAGTAGATCTCGTCGAGATAGGGCTTGCCCTTCTCGTAATAGTTCGGGTTCTTGACCAGGCGGATGAAGGAGCCCTTCTGCCATTCCTTGAACATGAAGGGGCCGGTGCCGACAGGGGCGTTGTTGTAGGGATTGGTCTTCCAGTCGGTGCCCTCATAGAGATGCTTCGGCACCATCGGCATCGAGCCGACCTCGAAGATGCCGAGGAACGGACCGAACGGCTGCTTCAGCGTGAACACCACCGTGTAGTCGTCGGGAGCCTCGACCTTGTCGACCTGCGCGAGGTTGTTGCGGGCGCGCGCATGCGTCTGTTTCAGCATCTCGAGCGAGAACAGCACGTCGGCGGCGGTGAAGGGCTTGCCGTCATGCCAGGTCACGCCCTTCCTGAGCTTGAACGTATAGGTTTTTGCGTCCTCGCTGACGCTCCAGCTCTCGGCGAGCTCCGGCTGGGGTTCGAGCTTGGGGCTGTAGCGAAGCAGGCCCTCGAAAATGTTGCCCGAGACCATCTGCACCGGGCCGTTCTGGACCATCGCCAGCATCAGGCCGGGCGGCTCGGGCTGAATCACGGCGTTGATCGCTCCACCCGCTTTCGGCTCTTGCGCCAGCGCCGGGGCCGCGAGGCCGCAAGCCAGGAGGACACCAAGCAACACTCGTTTTGACATGTCGTATCTTTCTCAAGCGAGACCAGCGCAATCGCTTCGCACGTCGTGGCGCGTAAAGCTACGGCCGGCCCATCCCAGTCCCCATCCGGGATCGAGGCTCACACGGTCTCATTCGGCGCCGCAAGATGAAAGTCTCGACAATGTTCGCACAAAAAATGTACAGCGCGTCCTGTTATGGCGTTTGACGGCCAAACCGGCGCCGCCGCGCCGCGCGGCTTCAGGAGGGCCGCAGCACCCGTTGCAACTCGGCAAGCGCATCCGCGAGTTGCTCCCGGTGCGCGATGTCGTCCTTGGGAATGGCCGCGACACTGCCCGCGAGCTCGCGCAGGATCCCGGCGAGCAAGCCGAAATTGAGGTGCAGGTGCACCGATTTGCGTTCGTCCGCCGTGCCCGGTTGCTGCAGCACCAGCGCAACGCCGCTGCCGTCGAGTCGTGCCTCGAACCGCGATGAATGCCCGAAGGTGCCGACATAGAATTTGTCGGGATATTCGAGCGCGATCTCTGCCTTGTCGGGAACCGGCTTGGACATGTGAGCCTCATTGATGTCAGGCTATTCTGGCCGGGAATAAACCTGGCCACCTTGCGATAGGTCAGAGGCGGGCTCGCTCCCGATTTGATTCGGATCAAAGCCGGGCTGCGGCTTCTGCGATCTGATGGCAGGACGCATGAAGTTTCCGCGTGCCCGGTCAACCGCGAGTGCATCGGCAATGAACGTCCGTTCCACCATTCCCGAAGCCGATTCAGGCGATATCAACATCTCTCTCGCGGACGAGGCGTCGGCACGTTGCGCGCAATTGCTCGGCGATGCCGGCCTCAGGCTGACGCGCCACCGCCTGGCGCTCGGCCAAATGCTGTTTCTCCGCCCTCATCGTCATGTGACAGCGGAGGGGCTTTATGAAGAAGCGACGGCCGCCAATCTGCGGCTGTCGCTTGCGACCGTCTACAACACGCTGAACCAGTTCACCGAAGCCGGCCTGTTGCGCCGGATCGCAGCCGACGGCATCAAGTCGTTCTTCGACACCGACACGTCCGTGCATCCGCATTTCTACCTCGAAGGCGAGGATGTGCTGGTCGACGTCACCGACGGCCTGACCTTCACCAGGATCCCCGAAGCGCTTCCGGGTCACGAGATCGCGCGACTCGACGTTGTCGTCCATCTGCGGCGGAAGCGCGACGTAGACCCGGCATGACGATCGTCTAGCGCAAGCCGGCCCGCCGGAATCCTTCCAGATAGTGCTCGCGGTCGGCCTCGTTGGCCCATGGCAATTGCGTCGAAATCCAGTGCAGCGAGATGTTGGGCTGGGTGCGGCGGAGCTCGCCCAGCGCCATCTCCGCAAGCACGCCGTCGCCGGTCATGCCGGCAGAAACCGCGAGCACGCGGTAGGCGCCGGTGAGGTCCCCGCGGTGGCGGATCGCCTCCCGCGCAAGCGCGATGGCTTCGCCATAGCGCCGCTCGGTGAAGCGGGCATAGCCGGCGATGCCGTGATAGATCGCCAGGGATGGATCGCGCGGCGAGAGCCGCATTGCCCTCTGCGCTGCCTCGAATGAATCCTTCGGCCGCCCGGCATAGGACAGCGCCAGTGCGTAATAGCCCTGCGCCAGCGAGAAGTTCGGATTGAGCGCGAGCGCCTGCTCGAACTCGGACAGTGCGTCCGCAAGCCTTCGCGTCGAGAAGTAGACGCTGCCGAGCGCGGCGTGCGCCCAGGCGTCCTCGTGGTCGCAGCGCACCGCGGCGAGCGCGGCGGCTTCCGCCACCGGCGCCACCACGGCAAGCTCGGCCCAGCCGAGATGCACGCCGAACATGTGGTTCGCCGCGAGCACCGACAGCGCCTGGCCGTAATTCGGATCGATCCCGATCGCGCGTTCGAGCAGCGCCCGCGCGGCCTCGTGATCCTGCCGCGTCACGCGCCAGTAATGCGACAGCGCCCGCATCAGGAGATCCCAGGCATCCAGGCTCGCGGGGGGCTTGCGATGGGCGCGAAAACTTTCCGCCGCATGAATCTGCGGCTCGATCGCCGCGGCGATCGCGTTGGTGATTTCGTCCTGCACGGCGAACACGTCGACCAGCTCGCGGTCGTAGCGCTCGGCCCAGAGATGGCTGCCGGTTGTGGCGTCGTTGAGCTGCGCCGTGATGCGTACCCGGTTGTCCGACTTGCGCACGCTGCCTTCGACGACGTAGCGGACGCCGAGTTCCTCGGCGATCTGCCGGATGTGGACCGCGCGCCCCTTGTAGGTAAAGGACGAGTTGCGGGCGATCACCATGAACCAGCGCTGCTTCGACAGCGCGGTGAGGATGTCCTCGCTGATGCCGTCGCCGAAATAGTCCTGTGCGGGATCGCCGCTCATGTTCTCGAAAGCGAGCACCGCGACCGCCGGACGGTCCGCCAGGGCGCGCGGCAGGGCAGCGGCGGGTTGCGTGGGGGCGGTCGCGACTGCCGCTTCTTCCCGGACCTCGCCGACGAAACGAAAGCCTTTTCGCGGAATGGTCTTGATCAGCCGCTGGCTCGCACCGTCGTCGCCGAGCGCCTTGCGGGCGGCGTTGATCCGGCTGTTCAGGGCGGAATCCGAGATGATCCGATCGCTCCAGATCTGGCTGATCAGGTCATCCTTGCTGACCACACGGGTGCGCTGCGCCACCAGATAGAGCAGGAGATCGAACACCTGCGGCTGCAACGGCACGGCGGCTCCGCTGCAGGTGAGTTCCCGCAGGTCGCCGTCGAGCACGTTGTTTTCAAAGCAAAATCGCACGTTTTTGTCGTCTCAAGCAAAAATCAAAGTCGTCTCAGGCGAAAATCAACCGTCCGCGAAAGTCCTGGGACCTCGGGTGCGGCATGGTGCAGCGACCAATGAAGTGCCGGCGTTTTGGCACAACGGAGCTGCTTATGACCCAAATTGATCATCAGGTTCATCCTATCGCCCCCGTTGCGGGCTCACGCATTTTCAAGTTCATCGCCTTTCTGTACGGAATTGCGGCGTATCTCGTGTTTTTCGTCACCATTCTCTACGCCATCGGCTTCGTCATGGGGCTGGTGGTGCCGAAGACCATCGACACCGGGACCGACACGCCCGTGGCCGAGGCCGTCATCATCAATCTGCTCCTGATGGCCCTGTTTGCGGTCCAGCACAGCGTGATGGCGCGGCGGCAATTCAAGGCCTGGTGGACGCAGTACGTCCCCAAGCCGGTCGAGCGCAGCACCTATGTGCTGTTTGCGAGCCTGTCATTGCTCCTCCTGTTCTGGCAGTGGCGCCCGCTGCCCACGGTCATATGGGAGGTCGCGAACCCGGATCTTGCTGTGACGATCGTCACGCTGTCGCTGGTAGGCTGGGTCCTGGTGTTTACCTCGACCTTCATCATCAATCATTTCGAGCTGTTCGGATTGCATCAGGTGACCAATCATCTCGTCGGCAAGGAAGCGTCGCCGCCGCGATTCAAGACGCCGCTGCTCTACAAATTCGTCCGTCATCCGATCTATCTCGGCTTCATCATCGCGTTCTGGGCGGCGCCGGTCATGACCGCGGGCCATCTGCTGTTCGCCGCCGTGACCACGCTCTACATCTTCGTTGGCATCGCGCTGGAGGAGCACGATCTCATCGATCTCTTCGGCGACGAGTACCGGCAGTACAAACAACGGGTGTCGATGCTTATTCCCTGGCGCAAGTCGGTATAGCTTGCGCGTCTTTCCGTCGCGTCCGCCGAAAGGAGGATGCGCGGCGGCGCCGAGGCGCGTATCGGAGCTTGCCGGACGCAACCTTCAACGCTTCTCGGGGTGATCCCCTCACCCCGACGTTACCTGCGCGAGCGAAGCTCGTCGCGACCCCGCATTCGTTTTGCCGAGTTATCGGCAAACAGGAGCGGGGAGAGGAATCTAAACAATCATCAACGGAGACGACCTAATGAAACATGTTGGAAACTGCTTCTGTGGCGCGATCACGATCGAGGTCACAGGCGCGCCGGAAGCGATGGGCTATTGCCATTGCAGCTCGTGCCGCTCGTGGTCGGGCGGTCCGGTGAACGCCTTCAGTCTGTGGAAGCCCGAGGCCGTGCGCATCACCGAAGGTGCTCAGAATGTCGAGACCTTTGCGAAGACGCCGCTCAGCCAGCGCAAATATTGCAAGAAGTGTGGCGGTCATCTCATGACCAACCATCCGCCGCTCGGCCTGGTCGACGTCTTCACTGCCACCATCCCCACGCTCGCGTTTGCGCCCGGCGTCCACGTCAACTACGCCGAGACGGTGCTGCCCATGCGCGACGGCCTGCCCAAGCTCAAGGATTTCCCGGCCGAGTTCGGCGGCAGCGGCGAGATGATGCAGGAGTAGCGGCCCCCATCTCCTCTCCCGCAAGCGGGAGAGGAGAAAATTCGCTACCTCATCCCCGCGCGCCGCAATCCTTCGAGGTAATGCTCGCGATCCTCGTCCCGCAGCATCGGCAGCTCACGCGTGATCCAGGCCAGCGAGATGCCGGGCTGGGCGCGGCGCAAGCCTTCCAGGGCGGAAGCCGCGCGCGCGGGATCCCCTGACATTCCGGCAGCGGCCGTCAGCACGCGATGCGCGCCGACGAAATCGGCGCGCTGCCGCATCGACTCGCGCGCCATCTGTGCGGCGCCTTCGTAGTCGCGGCCGATGAACCGGGCATAGGCCGCGACGCCGCAATAGATCGCGGCGAGCGGGTCGCGCGGGCTCAGCCGCAGCGCGCGGCGCGCCGCGACATCGCCGTTCTGCCATCGTCCGGCGTAGCACAGCGTCACGCCGTAGAAGGCGTGCGCCATCGCAAAGTTCGGATTGAGGTTCAGCGCCAGCTCGAATTCCGCCAGTGCGTCGTCGAAGCGGCGACGGAATAGATAAGTGTATGCCAGGCCGTGATGGGCCCAGGCATCCTCACGATCGGCCTCCACCGCCGCGAGCGCGGCGCGCTCGGCCACCGGCACGGTCGCGGCCATGTCGGACCAGCCCATATGCGCGCCGAAGATGTGGCTGGTCGCGAGCAGGCCGAGCGCCTTGCCATAGGCGGGATCGAGCGCGACGGCCTTCTCGAGCAGTCCTTGCGCGGCGGCATTGTCCTCGCGGGTGATGCGCCAGTAATGCGACAATGCACGCATCACGAGGTCCCAGGCATCCAGGCTTCCCGGCGGCTTCTGCTGGGCGCGAAAACTCTCGGCGGTATAGAGCTGCGGCTCGATCGCGGCGACGATCGCCTCGGTGATCTCGTCCTGCACCGCGAAGATGTCGGCGAGCTCGCGGTCGTATCGTTCGGCCCAGAGATGGCTGCCGGTCGAGACGTCGTTGAGCTGCGCGGAGATGCGCACGCGATCGCCACTCCGCCGCACACTGCCTTCGAGCACGTAGCGCACGCCGAGCTCGCGCGCGACCTCGTGCATGTGCACGGCGCGGCCTTTGTAGACGAAGGAGGAGTTGCGCGCGATGACGAAGAACCAGCGCAGCTTCGACAGCGCGGTGATGATGTCCTCGCTGATCCCGTCGGAGAAATAATCCTGCTCGAGGTCGCCGCTCATGTTGGTGAAGGGCAGCACCGCGATCGCCGGCCGGTCCGGTAGCTGCAGAGAGGCCTGTAGAAGCTTCGCTCCGAAATCGGATTCCGGCGCGGTTGCCCCCCGCTTGGTCTCGACGTCGCCGACGAAACGAAAACCCTTGCGTGAGATGGTGCGGATCAGTGCCTGGCTCGCGCCGGTGTCGCCGACCGCCTTGCGTGCCGCATTGATCCGGCTGGTCAGGGTGGATTCGGAGACGCTGCGCCCGTGCCAGATCTTGTCGATGAGCTCGTCCTTGCTGACCACCCGATCGCGGTTCTCCATGAGGTGGACGACGAGATCGAAGACCTGCGGCTCCACGGCAACGGGAACCTGCTCGCGGCTCAGCTCGCGCAAGTCGGTATCGAGCAGGTGATCCCGGAACAGAAACTGCACGGCGAAAACTCAGACCTCAAGGCAATATCGGGCAATGATGAAAGCAAACGGATTTCGGCTGATCTCTGTGAGTGCGCCGGAGGGCCTGTCCGGTTCACCACGATCGAGTGATGGCAGGCATGCGATTTATGGGGAGGAATGCAGCCCGGGTAAGAACATGACGGGGCGACAGTTTGGACGTCTGAAAACCTGACGAATAGTGAATGTCCATTGCCGAACAGTTCCGTGTGCGTAAGCTGCCCTCGCACAAAACACCAACCACGAAGAAACGCCCATGCCCGCTTTTCATGCCTCGACCACCGTGCTGGATTCCATGTTGTTCCGCGATGCCTTCGGCACGCCCCAGATGCGGGAGGTGTTTTCCGATATCGCGACGGTCGCGCGCTATGCCGAGGTCGAGGTGGCACTGGCGAAGGCGGAAGCGAAGTGCGGGGTGATTCCGCAGGATGCCGCCGATCAGATAGCGGCTCGGACCGACGCTGCCGCACTGGATTTCGACCTGTTGCGGCAGGAGACCGATGTCGTCGGCTATCCGATCCTGCCGCTGGTGCATCAGATGGTGAAGCAATGCGGCGATGCCGGCCGCTATGTGCATTGGGGTGCGACCACGCAGGACATCATGGACACCGCCGTGGTGCTGCAACTGCGCGCCGGGCTCGAGATCGTCGAACAGGACATCGCCGCGCTGCGAACAATCCTCGCCGACCTCTCGAAGCGCTACCGTGACACGCCGATGGCGGGCCGCACCCATCTTCAGCAGGCGTTGCCGGTCACCTTCGGCTACAAGACAGCGATCTGGCTCGCGATGTTCGACCGCCATGCCGAGCGGATCCGTGAATTGAAGCCGCGCGTCCTGGTCGGCCAGTTCGCCGGCGCCGCCGGCACGCTGGCCTCGCTCGGCGACAAGGGGTTCGAGGTGCAGGAAGCGCTCTGCGCCGAACTGAAGCTTGGCGTTCCCGCCTCGACCTGGCATGTCGCACGCGACGGTTTTGCCGAGGCCGTGAATTTCCTGGCGCTCGTCACCGGCTCGCTCGGCAAGATCGCGCTCGACATCATGATCATGGCCTCGACCGAATTCGCCGAGGTCTACGAGCCCTTCGTCAAGGGACGCGGTGCTTCCTCGACCATGCCTCAGAAGCGCAACCCGATCTCCTCGGAACTGATGCTTACGGCGTCCAAGGCGGTGCGCCAGCACGCCGGCCTCATGCTGGATGCCATGGTGCAGGATTTCGAGCGCGCCACCGGGCCCTGGCACGCCGAATGGATGGCGATCCCCGAGAGCTTCGTGCTGACCGCCGGCGCGTTGCATCAGGCGAAGTTCGCGCTCGCCGGCCTCATCGTCGACGAAAGCAAGATGAACGAGAATCTGGCCGTCAGCCGCGGTCTGATCGTGGCCGAAGCCGTCATGATGGGGCTCGCGCCTGAGATCGGGCGGCAGGAGGCCCATGACGTGGTCTACGACGCCTGCCGGCTCGCCAATGAGAACGGCCTGACACTGGCGGACGCGCTGTCGTCCGATTCCCGCGTCTCTGTCAGAATCGACCGTGCCACGATCGAGGCGCTGACATCACCGAAAAATTACCTCGGCCTTGCTCCCGCCATGGTCGACCGGGTGCTGAAATCGGCAACACGTTGAAAACCAAAATGCGCGAAACTGCGTATCTTTGGGGTGTCGCAAGGCACTCGCGCACTTGTGTCCCGCGATGCTAGACTTAAATTGAGCAAGAGACGTTCGGCAGAGGACCCGGCATGACTGATCAACGCATCACCTCCACTCCCATCGATCCCGTGAAGCTCGACCGGCTGGCCGAGGTGGCGGTGAAGGTGGGCCTGGGCTTGCGGCCGGGCCAGGATCTGCTCTTGACGGCACCTGCGATCGCGTTGCCGCTGGTGCGGCGGATTGCCGTGCATGCCTACAAGGCCGGCGCCGGCATCGTGACGCCCATTCTCTCCGACGAAGAGATGACGCTGGCGCGCTATCGCCACGGCCACGACGACAGCTTCGATCGCGCCGCCAACTGGCTCTATGAGGGCATGGCCAAGGCGTTCTCGAACAACACCGCCCGTCTCGCCATCGTCGGCGACAATCCGATGCTGCTCTCGGGCGAAGATGCTTCCAAGGTCGCGCGCGCCAGCAAGGCCAATTCCATGGCCTATCAGCCGGCGCTGGAAAAGATCGTCAATTTCGATACCAACTGGAACATCATTGCCTATCCGAGCCCGTCCTGGGCGAAGCAAGTCTTTCCGAACGATCCTGAAGAGGTCGCGATCGGCAAGCTGGCGGACGCGATCTTCGCGGCGTCCCGCGTCGATCGCGACGACGCACCGGCCAATTGGGCGAGCCACAACGCGGTGCTGCGCGAGCGCACCAACTGGCTCAACGGCCAGCGTTTCCGCGCGCTCCAGTACTCGGGACCGGGCACCGACCTCACGATCGGCCTCGCCGACGGCCATGAATGGGAGGGCGGTGCCTCGCTGTCCAAGAACGGCATCAGCTGCAACGCCAATATCCCGACCGAAGAGGTCTTCACCACGCCGCATTGCCGGCGCGTCTACGGCCATGTTGTGAGCTCGAAGCCGCTGTCCTACCAGGGCACGCTGATCGACAACATCGCGGTGCGTTTCGAGGACGGCAGGATCGTGGACGCGAAGGCTTCGCGCGGCGAGGAGGTGCTCAACAAGGTGCTGGACACCGACGAGGGCGCGCGGCGTCTCGGCGAAGTGGCGCTGGTGCCGCATTCCTCGCCGATCTCGCAGAGCGGGCTGTTGTTCTACAACACGCTGTTCGACGAGAACGCGGCCTCGCACATCGCGCTTGGCCAGTGCTATTCGAAGTGCTTCGTCAACGGTGCCCAGCTCACGCCGCAGCAGATCGCGGCGCAAGGCGGCAATCAGAGCCTGATCCATATCGACTGGATGATCGGCTCGGCCGAGACCGACATCGACGGCATTCTGGCCGACGGCAGCAAAGTGCCGGTGTTTCGCAAGGGCGAATGGGCGAAGTAGCGCGTCTTGCTGTCCATCCTTCGAGACGCCCGCGCTGGCGGGCTCCTCAGGATGAGGTCTTGATTCGTTGGGCATCTTGGATCCTCATGGTGAGGAGCGCCGGTTACGGCGCGTCTCGAACCATGCAGGCCGAGCAAGTATCCTCAAGGCACCTCTTACGCCGCCGCATTGCGCAGCATCGGGTTGTTGTCGATGCTGAAGCGGTTGAACAGCGTCGTGAACGGGCTGCCGTCGGTGGCCCGCACGACGGCGTCGGAGGTCGCCACCGCGTCGTAGAGCGCACCGACCGGATCATTCGCTTCAGGCAGGTCGAGGCCCTTGCGGATTTCCTCGCGGGCCTCGTTGACGTCGTCCTCGTCCTCGAGTGTCGCCTCCAGCGCCTCCGCCGCCCGCCGCATCTCATGAAGGTCGCCGCCGGCGGAAAATTTGAGGATGTCGAGCCAATAGGGGCGCGCCACAACGAGCTGGACGAAAGCCTCGAAACTCTCCGCGATGATTCCCGCGCGGCCTTCCGACGAAACGTAGAGCACGTTCTGGGAGGGCAGCAGCACGAGCGCGCCGCCGGAGCCGTCACTGCCGATCTGCCGGGGGCTTTCGATGCCGTCGACGGTGAACCAGGGCTCCTCGTCGGTTGCGAAGGAGACATCAAGGCTGCCGAGCCAGGCCACGACCTCGCCTTCAGCTGCGAGAACCTCCGGGGTGAGGGGCATCGGCATGGCTCCTTTCAGATAGCTTCGCGCACTTTGTCGCACCCCGGAAAAGAAGGGTTCATGTGCACGAAATTGCAGGGGATTCGCGACGTTAACCGTTTCGCGTCTGCAACTTGCGGCTGATTGTCGGGCCCCGCGTAAGAAAGAATTAAAAACCGGCTACTAGCGTTCCCGGCATCTTTGAACAATCCGGGCCGAGACCCGGCGGATCATATTTTATCCCCTGGGGGAGCAGATGTCGCGCGCGTTGATTGAAATCAGTAATTGCAATGTAGACCTCGAGCTGCGGCCGATCGAACCGTCCTGGATCATTGAAGGCAATCCGGTGTCGCGCTCGCACATCCTATCCACCAGCGCCGACGGCACCGCTTCGACCATCATCTGGGCCTGCACCGAAGGCCGCTTCAACTGGTACTACGACATCGACGAGACGATCATGATCATGGAAGGGTCGATCGTGCTCGAAAGCGACGGGATGCCGCCGAAGCGCTACGGCCCAGGGGACGTCATCTTCTTCCGCGACGGCGCGCACGCCAAATGGCATGTCGAAGGCCACGTCAAGAAGATCGCGTTCTGCCGCAAGACCAATCCCGTGATGATCGGCTTCCTGATCCGCGTCGTCAACAAGCTCAAGAAGATCTTCGTCTCCACCGGCGAGCGCCGTCCGGCCTCGCTGATGGGCGCTAATTAGAGTTCAAACAGTTCTACGACGCTTCCCAGCGGTCACGACGGAACAGGGGCCGGGATCAACTTCCCGGCCCCTGTTCTCGTCATGACGGCAAGCCTTTTTAAGGCAAATCGAGCCGGTAGAAATTGCTCGCGGTTTGCGAGAACAACGCCGTCTTCTCGGTCTCGCTCAAGGGCGCCGCGATACGCTTGAAGGCGTTGAAGATCACCTGGTAGCTGCACTGGCCATTGTCCGGCGGGAAATTGCTCTCGAACATCGCGCGCTTGGGTCCAAACGCCTCGATGCAGGTTTCGACGTAGGGCCGCCACGCGGCGGCAAGCTGCTCGGATGACGGCGGCCTCTCGCGCAAATGGAAGTCGTAGCCGAGCAGGCACATCGCGAGCCCGCCGAGCTTCACCACCACGTTCTCGCATTTGGCAATCTCCTGGATCGAGGCGCGCCATTGCGGAAACACCTCCTCGCGTCGCCCGGCAAAGCGCCCGATTCCGGCCGGTCCGCCGCAATGGTCGAGCACGATCCTGGTGTCGGGAAATGCGCGGGCGAGCTCGGTCAGCTCGCCGATCTGCGGATGGAACAGCCAGGCGTCGAAGCTCAGGTTCAGCGGCGCCAGACAGGCGAAGCCCTTGCGGAAGGCCGGGTCCTGCAGCAATCCCTGCGGCCGGCTCGCATACATGCCGGCGACAGCAGGATCCTGGTCCCAGGCCGAGGAATGCCGGATGCCGCGGAAGCGACCGTTGCCCGCCGCGATCTCGGCCTCCAGCACCGGTTTTGCGGCATCGCCGAGCAGCAGATTGACGTGGCTGACGATGCCGGCGCAGATCGCGGCCCTGCCGTAGCCGCCGCTGGCGCTCATCGCGGCGACGCCGTTGGCGAACTCGACCTCACCGACCGGCCGGAACGCCTCGGGTCCGTGCGCGCGATACATCGAGCGGCAGTCGACATAGACGGTGGCGATGACGTTGTGGCCTGAGGCGACATCGGCCGCCATCTCCTCGATCAGGTAGCGGTGCCCGCGATCCCAGAGATGGTGATGGGGATCGACGATCGGCCGCGCGGGATCGATGATCTCCTCCTGATGCAGCGCGAGCCAGTCCTCGCGCGGCTCGGCGAATAGCCCGCTCGTGTTGGCGGGCAGACCGCTTGCAGCCATCGGCGTGCACTCCCTTTACGTACGCTTCTTGTTTGGGGAGCCTAGCACCTCGTCCTCGCACGCAGCAGCGCGCGTTGCGCAACCGCACCCGTCATCGCGGGCACAGCGGCGCCGTCGTCATCCCTTGCGCCGCTTCGCCCTCACATCGACCATCAGCCGCCAATCGGTTGCGCTGGTCGGCTTGACCTCGCCGAGCCAGTGGAAGAAATCCTCGGTGATCTCCGTAAAACTCCAGCGCGTCAGGTCGCCGGCTTCGGTCGTGCCTTCCTGCACGATGTCGGCATCGCGTGGACGGCCGATCTGCTGGCGGAATATGCGGCGGCCGGGATCAAACCAGGAAATCCGCCATGCATCGATGGTCGGATCGTAGACCCGCAGCGTCGTGCCGTACCAATTGCCGGCGATCGGCAAGGCCGGGCTGCCGGCCGGGCGCGGAATGATCCAGACGTCCTGGACGGCGCGGCCCTCCAGCACCCAGCCAAAATGGATTTCGCCGGGCGCGGTGTGTTTCGTTCCATCGGCTCCGTGGGCGGTGATCTCGGCGTCCCAATCGCCGACGAAGCGGCCGTAAAGCTGGAGCGCCGCCGCGTGCTCGGGGTTCGGTGCGTCCGCGTGCAATAATCTCGCAAAGTCGGTCATGTCGATCTCCTGTTGCGAGGAGATCAGCACGACCGGCGGGCAGCCGACTTGGAGAAAATTGCGCGTCAGACGCCGTCGAGGATGATCACCGTCGGCTTCGACGGCAGCGTGTCTCTCGACATCCGGAAACTTCGTTCCATGCGCCGGTCGATCTCGAACTGCTGGCCGATGCGTTGCATGAAATCGTCGAGCGGGGTGGCGAAGCGGTGCATCGGCAGCACGACCGAGGCGCGCAGCCGCTTGGTGATCTCGGAGACGCCGTCGAGCGACATGGTGTAGGTGCCGTCGATCGGCACCATCACGATGTCGAGCCGTCCGATCTGGGCAAAGTGGCTGTCGTCGAGCTTGTGGTGAAGATGGCCGAGATGGCCGATGCAGAGGCCCGCGACCTCGAAAATGAAGATCGAATTGCCGTCGCGGATCATGTCGGCGCCGGAATCGTCGCCGAAATAGCGGCGGATGTCGGTGGTGACATTGCGGATGAAGGTGTCGCCGATGCGCTCCGACACGATGGCCGGCTTGCCGTCCTCGCCCCAGCCATGCAGCACACGAGGAATGCGCTTGTCGGGATATAGAGAATAGTGCGTGCTGTGGGCCCGGTTCATGGTGACGACATCGGGCAGCCGGCCCACCTGGTAGGCCCCGCTATAGTCGGTGGCGATGCGCAAGCCGCCGGGCGTGTCGATGAAATAGGTGGAATGGCCGGCATAGGTAATCTCGACCTCGGGCGCGGCCGCCGCCTGCCTGAACGCGACCGACATGAGGCGCGGCGCCGCATTCGCCATCGCCAGGCATTCGCTGCGTTGTGGCTGTTGGGCGAGGGCAGGCGAGAGGAATGCGCCGAACAGCGCCAGAGCCGCCGAAACCAGTCGTCGCATGAATCCATCCCCGATGACTTCAGGGGAAAGTCTAGCGTGCAATGCAGCGCGTGGCCAACGACGCGCGATCAACAGCGCGTCAGTGTCGCACCCTCACGCCGGCCCTTTATCACTCCCGCCGCGGGCTGAACTTCCAGGTGATGGCGACGAGGCCCGCGGTGATCAGGCCGCTGACGAGACCGACGATGGGCAGCGTGAGCACCAGCGCGGCGCTGGCAGCCCAGCCGATCGAGGAGAACGCCTCGGCGAAGGTCGCAAGCCGCGACGAGGTCTGGCGGCGGCGGAATTGGCTGCGCCGGGCCTGCACCCGGAACCAGAGCTGAATTGCGGTCGCGGAGGCCGCGCTGACGATGACCGCACCGGCGCTGACCGCGGCCTGGAACGCCGAGGCGAAAGCTACCGCCGCGATCAGCGGGCAGAAGATCACGGCGATCGCGATCAGCACCACCTCGATCTTGGCGCGGATGACGCTGGACGGCGTCAGCGGCGCGGTCGCAACCAGGTCGGGCGCGTCCTCGCCCGAGATCGTCAGCCAGGCAAGCCCGCCGGCGAGTTGTCCCGCCGCCATGACGATGACGGGCGTGATCAGCGTCAGCGCCGCGGAGCTGTCGGCAAAGTTGCGCCAGAGCAGCAACGCCGGCGGCACCAGATAGAGCAGCTGCATCAGCGTCTGCGAGATCAGCCAGGGATCGCGCCAGAGCAGCGAAAATTCCTTGCGCCGCAGGGCATGCTGCCGCGATCCGCCGCGGAACGGGCGCTCCTTCGCGCTGCGACGGCCGGACGCGGCATAGGCGGCGGCATCGATCGCCGTGTCCGCAAAGCGGCCCGAGAAGATCGCCATGACGCTTCCGAGCAGCACGAGCCCGAGCGCCAGGAGCAGCAGCAGCGCTTCGGCGTCGCCCATCGCCGCCCGCGCCGGCCACCACCAGATGCTATCGGCATCGGGCGCGTAGTTGGCGATCGTGCCCGAGGTCAGGATGGTGAAGCGCGACAGCGTGCCGTAGGATATGATTGCGGCCACCTGGAGCGCGATCACGAAGCCGGCGCCGATGATGGCGGCGAGGATCTGGGCGACGAACCGTGTCCGCGCCGGACCGATCAGGCGGAACAGCAGGATGGTGACGGCGATCGCGATCGCTGCGGCCGACAGGCCCATCGCGACGACGACGCCGAACGCTGCGAGCCAGCGCGCGCCGCCCCCGAATACGAGCACGTCGATGAAGGGCGTCGAGAAGAGCAGCGCCATCACCGTGATGGCGAGCGCGATCGCAGCGATGCGCACCGAGAACAGATTGGCCAGCGTCGCGGGTGAGGACATGATGAGGTCGAGATCGGCGCGTGCGTAAAACACCCGGGTCACCGATTCGATCGCCTGCGACAGCATCAGCGTCCAGGCGAGAAAAATCGTCGCCGAGATCACGATCAGCGAGGATTTGTCGAGCGGCAATTGCAGGTCGGCGAAGCGGCCGATCACAGCCCAGGCCGGCACGTGCAGGAGGGCCGCGAAGAACAGCAGGCCGATCACCGCGGCACGCGTTCGTTTGCGCCGCCCGCCGGTCATCATGGCGAGCCATTCGCGCCAGGCGAGCCGGAGCTCGTGGCGGGCGAACCAGGACAGCGCGGTGGCCGAGCTCATGCGGCTTCCTGGAGCGTCACCAGCGCGATGAAGAGATCTTCCAGACTGGTATCGGCGTGCCCGTTTTGCTGGCGCAGCTCGGTCAGCGTGCCCTCGGCAACCAGGCGGCCGGCTGCGATCACGCCGATGCGGTCGGCCATGCGTTCGGCGACCTCGAGGATATGCGTGGTCATGATGACGGTGCAGCCGGCGCGGACGCGCTCGCTGAGGAGTCCCTTGACGTGGCGGGCGGAGACGGCGTCCAGTCCCGTGAGCGGCTCGTCGAGGATGATGAGGCGGGGATCGTGCACCAGTGCGCCGGCGAGGGCGACCTTCTGGCGCATGCCCTTGGAAAAGCCCTCGCAGCGTTCGTGCCGGTGCGGTTCGAGCCCAAGCGAGTTCAGGAGCTCCGCGGCAACCGGTTCCGAGGCCGATGGTGCGATGCCCCACAGACCGGCCACGAATTCGAGATATTCGAGCGGCGTGAGCTTGTCGTAGATCATGGGTTCGTCGGAGACCCATGCCATCACCTGCTTGGCGGCGACGGGATTTTGGAGCGCATCGACGCCGAAGATGGAGACCGCGCCGGCATCGGGCCGTAAAAGGCCTGCAACCATGCGCAAAGTGGTGGTCTTGCCGGCGCCGTTGGGGCCGACCAGCGCATAGAATTCGCCGGCATGGATGGTGAGATCGAGGTTATCGACCGCCAGACGGTCAAAACACTTCGTTAACCCCAGGACTTCGAGCGCCGAGTCGTCCCGCTTCATCACGGCCACACCTTGCGGTTTTGCATCGCTCGCGACCATGCCCCGAAGATGTTTCGGCACCGTGAATCGCGCTGCCGTAAATTCCGTCATCCGGATTGGACTAATGGCAAGTCACCGTTTGTTGACAGCGCTTGGCGGTTCAGGCTGAATTGGCGAAGGGACGAATGGCGCGAGCGCAGCGAAACGACTGCGTAGCGACTGAACACAAGATGCGGCAAGGCGGTCATGAAGAACCGCCAGTTGTATCGGGAGGATGCGCGACGATGCTGGATTTCGTTCAGCAGCTGGTCAGCGGTGTTGCGCTCGGCTGCGTCTACGGCCTGATCGCACTCGGCTTCGTGCTTGTCTACAAGGCCACCGAGGTCGTCAATTTCGCCCAGGGCGATCTGATGATGCTGGGCGGCTTCTTTGCCTTCACCTTCATCGGCATGATGGGGCTGAACTACTGGGTCGGCTTTGCCGGCGCGGTGGCGGCGATGGCGCTGTTCGGCATGCTGGCCGAGCGCGTGGTGGTGCGGCCGATCCTCGGCTATCCGCAATTCTCCATCATCATGGCCACCATCGGGCTCGGCTATTTCCTGCGCTCGGTCTCCGGCATGATCTGGGGCACCGACGATTTCAAGATCGACACGCCGTTCAGCCAGGGCGTGCTGCGCATCGGTTCGCTGGTGCTCGCCCATGACAAGCTCTCGGTAATCGCGGCGACGGTCATCCTCTGCGCGCTGCTCTGGCTGTTCTTCAACAAGACCACGCTCGGCACCGCGATGCGCGCCAGTTCCGAGAACATGCTGGCCGCCTATTACATGGGCATCCCGGTCAAGCGCGTGGTGTCGATCGTGTGGGCGATCAGCGCGGCGGTTGCGACCTGCGCCGGCGTGCTGCTGGCGCCGATCACCTTCATCCATTCCAATGTCGGTCTGGTGCTGGGCCTGAAGGCGTTTCCGGCCGCCGTGCTCGGCGGCTTCGGCTCGATCCCCGGCGCCGTCGTCGGCGGCGTCCTGATCGGCGTCATCGAGAGCATGGCCGGCTTCTATCTGGCCGAGGGCTGGAAGGACGTCGCGCCCTACATCGTGCTGCTCGCCGTGCTCTTGCTCAAGCCCGAAGGCCTGTTCGGCCTTCACGTCCGCAAGAAGGTCTGAACGCATGCGCTTCCTGTTCAAGACCGACTACGAGGACGACATCAGGCTGTTTCCGCATTCGGGCTATTACGTCTCATACGGTCTCCTGCTGGCCGTGCTGCTGATCGCGCCCTATGTGCTCTCCAGCTATCTGATGAGCCAGCTCGTCTTCGTCTGCATCTATGCGACCGTCGGCGTGGCGCTGTTGATCTTGACGGGTTTCACTGGGCAGGCCTCGCTCGGGCATGCGGCGTTTCTCGCGATCGGTGCATATACGGCGGCCTATTTGCAGAAATATGGTGTGCCGTTTCCGGTCTACTTTCTCGCCGCCGGGTTCCTGACCGGGCTGATCGGTGCGCTGGTCGGCTTCCCCGCGCTGCGGCTGCAAGGCATCTATCTCGTCATCGCCACCATCTCCTTCGCCTTCATCGTCGAGGAGATTCTGGCACGTTGGGAGAGCGTCACCAACGGCAACGAGGGCATGCGAATCAAGGCGGTGTCGCTGTTTGGGGTCACAGTCTCGCGCGACAGCCCGACCTTCTATTTCCTCTGCCTCGCCGTGCTGGTGCTGACCATCGTCGGCACGCTCAACCTGTTGCGCTCGCCCACGGGGCGCGCCTTCGTCGCGATCCGCGACAGCGAGACCGCCGCGCGCAGCATGGGCGTCAATGTCGCGCTGTACAAGGTGAAGTCCTTTGCGATCTCCGCGGCGATCACTGGCTTCGCCGGCGTCCTGTTCGCGCACAAGCTCTCGTTCATCTCGCCGGAGATGTTCACGCTCCAGCTCTCGATCGAGTTCATCATCGTAATCCTGATCGGCGGCACCTTCAGCCTGCACGGCGCGGTGCTGGGGGCGATCTTCATCGTGATGATTGATCCGTTCCTGACCTATCTCAAGGACGACCTGCCCGGCATCATCGCCGGCATTGCAGCGACCTTCGGAGCGGGCACGCAAACCGCAGCCAATGTCCAGTCCAAGGTCGCGGCCTTTGCCTCGCTCAACGGCCTGAAAGGCGCGATCTACGGCATCATCATCGTATTGTTCGTGCTGTTCGAGCCGCTCGGGCTTTACGGCCGCTGGCTCAAGATCAAACTCTTCTTCCAGCTGTTCCCGCTCTACAAGCGCGCTACCTTCAAGCGGCAGAAGATCTACGTGAAGTCGGAGCGCAACCGATGAGCTATTTTCGCGCCGAGAGTTTGTCGCTGCATTTCGGCGGGCTGAAGGCCGTCGATGCGGTGTCGTTCGCGGTCGAGAGGGGTGAGATCCTCTCGATCATCGGGCCGAACGGCGCCGGCAAGAGTTCGATTTTCAACCTGATTTCGCGGATCTACCGGCCGACCTCGGGCCGCATCTTCTTCGAGGATCAGGACATCACGGAGCAGCCGCCCCATGACATCGCAAGGCTCGGCATCGCCCGCACGTTCCAGAACATCGAGCTGTTCGAGAACGCGACGGTGTTGTCGAACCTGCTGGTCGGCCGCCACCGGCATTCGACCACGCAGCTTTGGCAGGAGCTGTTGTTCCTGCCAGGCGTACGGGCCGACGAGAAGCTGCATCGACGCAGGGTCGAGCAGGTCATCGAATTCCTCGATCTCGAGCCCTACCGCGACAAGCTGATCTCGGGTCTGCCTTACGGCGTGCGCAAGGTGATCGAGCTGGCGCGCGCGCTGTGCTCGGAGCCGAAGCTGATCCTGCTCGACGAACCGTCCTCGGGCCTCAACGTGGAGGAGACCGACGACATGTCGTTCTGGATCCGCGACCTGAAGAGCGAGCTCGGCGTCACCGTGCTCATGGTCGAGCACGACATGTCGCTGGTCAACCGCGTCTCCGACCGCGTCATCGCGCTGAACTACGGCAGGGTGCTAGCGATGGGCTCGCCTGCCGAAGTGCAAGAGCATCCCGATGTCGTCGCCGCCTATCTGGGAGCCTGACGCAATGGATGCCGTGATGACGCCGGACATCATCCTGAAACTCTCCAACATCGAGAGCTATTACGGGCCGATCATGGCGATTCGCGGCATCTCGCTCGAAGTGCCGCGCGGCCGCATCGTCACGCTGCTGGGTGCCAACGGCGCCGGCAAGACCACGGTGCTGAAGACGATCTCGGGCATTCTCGATCCGCAGAAGGGCGCCATCGAGTTCATGGGCAAGTCGATCCAGCGCATGGAGGCGGACAAGATCGTGCGGCTCGGCCTTAGCCACGTGCCCGAGGGACGCGAGGTGTTCCCGTTCCTCTCCGTGCGCGAGAACCTGATGATGGGCGCCTATCCGCGCAAGGATCGTAACGGAGTTGCGGACGATCTGGAGCGCGTCTACGGCTATTTCCCGCGGCTGAAGGAGCGCATCAACCAGCCGGCCGGACAGCTTTCCGGCGGCGAGCAGCAGATGCTCGCGATCGGCCGCGCGCTGATGAACCGGCCGACGCTGTTGCTGCTCGACGAGCCCTCGCTCGGGCTGTCGCCGATCCTGGTGAAGGAGATCTTCGCCATCATCCGTCGGGTCAACGAGGAGCAGGGCATGTCGATCCTGCTGGTCGAGCAGAACGCCAAAGTGGCGCTGGAGACGGCGCATTATGGTTATGTGCTGGAGATCGGCCGGATCGTGATGAACGACAGCTGCGACCGCTTGATGCATTCGAAGGACATCCAGGAATTCTACCTTGGCGCCAAGGAGGCGGGCGCACGAGGCGAGCGGCGCTGGAAAAAGAAGAAGACTTGGCGCTAAGGAATTGAAGGAAGACTTTGAATTGAAGGAAGACTTGGCGCTGAAGGAAGACTTGGCGTTAGATCTGGAGACCCGTCCGCAACACTAGACCGCCGGCAAGGCAGGCAGCGGAGGGGAGCGCGACAAGGAGGAGACGTGCATGGCCCGACCGGCGGTGCTGACGGTCGCAGATACGATCGCGAAGAGCTTTTTGCGCGCCGCGGAGACGCGGGGCGACAGGCCGGCTATACGCGAGAAGAAATTCGGGATCTGGCAGCCGACCAGCTGGCGCGAATGGCTGGAGATCTCGA
This sequence comes from Bradyrhizobium sp. Ken64, assembly GCF_055807555.1. Classification (NCBI taxonomy): domain Bacteria; kingdom Pseudomonadati; phylum Pseudomonadota; class Alphaproteobacteria; order Hyphomicrobiales; family Nitrobacteraceae; genus Bradyrhizobium; species Bradyrhizobium sp. Ken64. Next base: position 204,615 of record NZ_JBVVPA010000004.1, read on the forward strand.
AGGAGGTCGCCTACGCGCTGCACGCCATCGGCTTCAGGCCCGGCGACGTCGCTTCCATCATCGCCAACGCCGTGCCGGAATGGGTCCATGTCGACATGGGCATTCTGTGCGCCGGCGGCGTCTCTTCCGGGATCTATCCGACCGATGCCTCATCCCAGGTCGAATATCTCGTCAACGATTCCCGGACCAAAGTGATCTTCGCCGAAGACGAGGAGCAACTCGACAAGGTCCTGGCCTGCCGCGCACGCTGTCCGTCTCTGCGAAAGATCATCGTGTTCGACATGGAGGGCCTCAGCGGCTTCTCCGACGACATGGTGATGTCACTCGATGAGTTCCGCGCGCTCGGGCGCAACCACATGGCCGGCCGCGAGACGCTGTGGCAGGAGATGGTCGACAGTCGCAGCGCGAGCGACCTCGCGGTCCTCGTCTATACATCCGGCACCACGGGTCCGCCCAAGGGCGCGATGCACGCCAATCGCAGCGTCACGCACCAGATGCGGCACGCTAACGATTTCATTCCGGCGCGCGAGGATGAGGACCGGCTGATCTTCCTGCCGCTCTGCCACGTCGCCGAACGGATCGGCGGTTATTACATCTCGGTCGCGCTCGGCTCGGTGATGAATTTTGCCGAGAGTCCTGAGACGGTGCCGGACAATCTGCGCGAGGTGCAGCCGACCATCTTCCTCGCGGTGCCGCGCATCTGGGAAAAATTCTATTCCGCCATCACCATCGCGCTGAAGGACGCGACCCCGCTGCAGCGATGGGTCTACCGGCGCGCCATCGACGTCGGCTATCGCATGGTCGATTACAGGATCGAAGGGAAACCGCCGCCGCTGTCGTTGCGGATCGCGAACGGCATCGCTTATCGGCTCGCATTCCGCAACATTCGCCGCATGATCGGGCTCGACCGTTGCCTCATCGCCTTCACCGGCGCGGCGCCGATCGCACCGGAGCTGATCCGCTGGTTTCTCGCGCTCGGCATCGACATCCACGAGGTCTACGGCCAAACCGAGAATTGCGGCGTCGCCACCATGATGCCGGCGGAGCGGATCAAGCTCGGCTCGGTCGGCAAGGCGGTGTCCTGGGGCGAGGTCGCGCTGTCGCCCGAGGGGGAGATCCTGATCAGGGGCGACTTCCTGTTCATGGGCTATCTGAACCAGCCGGAGAGGACAGCTGAGACCATCGACCATCGTGGCTGGCTGCACACCGGCGACGTCGGCACCATCGACAATGAGGGCTTCGTCCGTATCACCGACCGGATGAAGGACATCATCATCACCTCCGGCGGCAAGAACGTCACGCCGTCCGAGATCGAGAATCAGCTGAAATTCTCGCCCTACATCTCGGACTCCGTGGTGATCGGCGACAAGCGGCCATACCTCACCTGCCTTGTGATGATCGACCAGGAGAATGTCGAGAAATTCGCGCAGGACCACGACATCCCCTTCACCAATTATGCCAGCCTGTGCCGCGCGACGGAGATCCAGGACCTGATCTGGCGCGAGATCGAAGCGGTCAACGCCAATTTCGCCCGTGTCGAGACCATCAAGAGATTCTATCTGATCGAACGCCAGCTCACTCCGGAGGACGAGGAGCTGACGCCGACCATGAAACTGAAGCGCGGCTTCGTGAACAAGCGTTACGCCGCCGAAATCGACGCGATGTACCCGGCGCGGGCGGTGGCTTGAACAATCTTGTTTGAACAACAGCGAAGGAGTGATGGCCCCACCCTTCGCACCATAGGGGCCCCAAGGAGAGGAGACGTCAATGTCGAGATCGTTGAGAACGTTCGGCTTTGCGGCAGGCGCGGTGGTGCTCACCTGTTTGCCGGCCGTCGCGCAAACCAAGGTCACCAATGAAGGCATCTCGGCCTCCGAGATCGTCATCGGCACCCATCAAGATTTGTCGGGGCCGATCAAAGGCTGGGGCGTGCCGGTCTCGAACGGCATGAAGATGGCGGTCGAGGAGATCAATGCCGCCGGCGGCGTCCAGGGGCGAAAGATTCGGCTTGTCGTCGAGGACAGCGGCTACGATCCGAAGAAGGCCGTGCTCGCATCGCAGAAGCTGATCGAGCGCGACAAGATCTTCGCGATGGTGGGGGCAATGGGCTCGCCGACCGTCCTGGCGGCGCAGGATATCCTGCTCGACGCCGGCGTGCTTCAGCTGTTCCCGCTGACGGCAGCGGAGTTCACGTTCAAGTTCGATCCCGCCAAGCCGCAGGAGCGGCTGAAGTTCAACAATCTGCTGCCCTATGTCGAGAGCACGCGGGCGGCGCTGAAATACATGATGGAGTGGAAGAACTTCAAGAAGCCCTGCATCATGCATCAGGACGACGAGTACGGGAAGAACGTGCTCGACGGCTTCAACCAGCAGCTCACTGCCATGAAGGTCCAGCCGGCCTCGATCACGAGCTACAAGCGCGGTGCCTCCGACTTCAGCGCGCAGATCGCCAAGATGAAGTCCGACAGCTGCGACCTCGTCGTGCTCGGCGCTGTGCTCCGTGAGCCCATCGGTGCGATGACGGAAGCCAAGAAGCTCGGCTGGGATGTCACCTTTCTCGGCGCGACGCCAACCAACGTGATGGAGGTGCCCATGCTCGGCAAGGAGGCCGTCGAAGGGCTCTATGCGGCGTCCGGATTCGAGATCCCCTACGAGGACACCGCAAAGGGCAAGGTGAAAGACTGGTTGGTCAATTACAAGAAGATGTTCAGCACCGACGCCAACACGCAGGCCATCATCGGCTACAACGCGGTGATGACGTTCGCGTTCTACGCCAACAAGGCAGGCAAGGATCTGACCGGCCAGAAGATGCTGGACGCGCTGGAATCGGGCGACAAGTTCCTCGACATCTTCAACTCGCCGCCGACCAAATTCTCCAAGACCGACCACCTCGCCAACACCATCACCCAGGTGCAGCAGGTCAAGGGCGGCCGCTGGGTGCTGGTGAAGGACAATCTGATGTTTTGATCGCTTGCCGCCCGCGCGCTGCACCCTCTCCCCTTGTGGGAGAGGGAGGCTTCGCGTGAGCGAAGCCGGGTGAGGGGTTCTCTCCGGGCGTGAATCTCTCTCGATAGAACTCGCGGAGACAACCTCTCATCCGGCGCTTCGCGCCACCTTCTCCCGCAAGGGGAGAAGGGAGAAGGCGCGACACACCGAGATAGAATCTACGATCCCCCGCCCGCGGTGCCTGAATTCACCGGGGCCAACTCGTCTTCCCGGCAGCGCCAGCCATCGGCGGCTTTGACAAACGCAAACGTGCGCTGGATCCGCAGGCGGCGTGTGACGTTGAAGGCGTCTGCGGAGCGCTCCTTGTTGCCGACACCAGGCTGCGGACGACCCGTTCTGGCGTCCCAGCAGGTGCCCGTGCACGTCGTGGCGATCTTGCTGCAGGTGGCGAAGGGCGCCAGCACGGCCATCTCGATCTCGCCCGTGACTAGCGCCTCCTGCTCGCCCACCTGGCTGTCGAGTGCGTAGACGCGGTTGATGCGGAGGAAGTTGCCGCAGGAATTGGCCGCGTGGATTCGCGCGGCGCAGAAGTCGACGGCATCGGTGTCGGGAGCGCGGGCTGTGACCTGCCGGCCGAACACCTTCTTCGGATCGCCTTTCGCCGCGCCGATCTCGTCGGCCTTGTGCTTCAGATAACCGGCGAGACAGTCCTCCGCGGACTCGAGCTCCCCGAGCGGCACGTTCTCCTTGCCGACCAGATTGCATTTGCGGTCGCGCTCCCGCGTCCACCGGCCATATTCGGCGAAGGCAAAGCGTGCCGCGGTCGGATCGAGCTTGCGGATCAGGCCGAGGACCTGGCTGTTCAACTCGGTCTCGGCAAGCGCCAGCGACGGGTCCGCACAGATCAGCGCGCCCGCGGCGGTGTTGGCCGCGAGACAATCGAAATCCGGATCGCGCACGATCGCGGCGCGCTCATCGGTCACCTTGAGAAGACATGCCTTCACGCGGTCGAAATCGTCGGCGCGGATCGCGGTCTGGCTGACGATGCCGCAACCGAGGTTGCGCTGGCGAATCCAGATCGCGTTCTCCTCGATCCCAGGCAGGCGATCGGGCAGGCGGGCAAGCCGCGCCTCGATTCCCGTGCTCAGCCTCTCGGCGGCGGCGGCGAGCTCGGCATCACCGCAGAACAATTGATTGCCGGGATCGCGGATCTGCTGGCAGTTGTTCCTGGCGAACAGCGGCAGCCTGTCTGCGACGGAGCGGTCGGACGGGCCGGATTGCGCGAAGCTGGATTGCGTGAAACGTGGCGCCGCCGGCGAGGCCAGCAGCGCAAGCATAGTCAGCACGATGAACCGCATTCCAGTCGCCCCCGCATAGCTGCGGCCATGCTAGCGTCCCGGATCGCGCGGCGAAATGGGTTTGTGGGCAAGCCGTACTTTATACTGGTAGCCCGGATGGAGCGCAGCGCAATCCGGGATTCGTGCGACAGGCGACAGCCCCGGATTTCGCGGAGCCCGTCATCGGGCGGCGCTGTGCGCCGACCCGGTGGCGCCATCCGGGCTACAAGAAAATCAATGCGCGTCGGCGGCGATCATCGAGAACCGCACGGGTTCGTCGACATATTTCATCACGGCCGACTGGTAGAGCACGAACAACGGCTGGTAGCTCCGTGCGGCGTCGTCCTCAACCATTGCCATGCGGCGGTTGTCGAGCATCAGCCAGTGGCCGTCGAGCCGTGCAGCGGCAACCGCATGCTCTTCGCCGGCACGGATGTCGCGTACGACAACGATGCGGAGATCTTCGGCGGCAACGCCCGCGAGCTTAAGGGCGGCGAGCTTGGCAATGGCATAGTCCTCGCAATCCCCGGCGCCACGCGCGAAAGTCGCGAGCGGCGAGCTCCAGACGTCGTCAGAGCCATCGTCGGCCGCACGGATGGCGAGGTTAATGGCGCGATTGGTTTCGCCCAGCAGAGCGCGGCCGTCGCGGGCGCGGGCTTGGTCGACGATGGCGAGCAGCTTGAGTGCCGCAGGCGATGCGCAATTGTCCCGGTCGCCGTCGCACAGCGCGAGCTGTACCATGTCATCGTCGAGCCTGGACCTCAACGCGAGCCATTTCTGCTGCAGGCTGCCGGCGGAGATGGCGAAGGCGAACACGCCGAACGGCTCGGCGGATTTGCGCACGAGGACGCCGGCTCCCGGTGACAGCAGCGTGCCAGCGCGAAGCTCGGCGGCCGATCCGAACAGGATCAATCCGCACAGCACAAGGATTGCGCGCCAAGCGCGCGAACGAGCAGCGGTCTCCATCTGACATCCCCTTCCAGCTTCGCCAGGTCCCCCTCGACCTGCACGTGCCGGGCTTTGTTGCTTTCGCGGAGATAGTGGGAGGCAGGCGGTTTTGTTCTGCTTAACGCGCCCGGCTGGGGTCCCAAAACCGGGCAACAGGCTGAAACGGGCCTGCTCAAATTGCGTAAAATTTTACGATTCGCCGGCTAGGAGGGCGGCAGCTGCCGCGAGGAAGGACCAATTGCAGGCAGAAGTTGTCGTGGAACTGATTCTGCGCCTTATGGCTAACGGGTCGCTATTTCGCGAGTTCTGTTAGTTGGATCACAGATTTGGCTCCGTATTTGCCGCAGTGTGGTGCGGGGCACCACGAACAAAAGATGACAGAAGTATCTATTGTGGGATTTCTACAATGGAATACATTGGGTTACTGAAAATGAGCGAAAATAATCGCCACATTACTTATGAGTATTTGAGAAATTACTTCGGCTTCTCTGCGGACGCCCAGCCACCTGAGAGCATCGACTGCTTGGTGATGCCAAATCACACAAGCAATAGGTGGTTTCGCTAAGGACTTGGTAATGATATGCAAGTTTAGGCGAGCGATACTTACTTAGATTTTAACTCCTTTTTTGGTGCCCGGATTGAACTACGCTGGCAAATTTGACGCCGCGATTTCCTTGGACGGCTTGGGTTCCCGATCGCCCGCCGATGGCCATGTCGATTCTTTTACCGCGAAGGCCCACGGTCACGTGCCTGATGGCGCATTCGTCGTTCCCGACCCGAACCTGATCTTCAACGGCGATTTCAAGCGCGCCGGTCTCGACCTCGTGCTGTCCCATGATGGCCACGATTTCGTCGTTCACGATTATTTCAGGGGCGACAAGCGCGCGGCGATCGCCTCACCCGACGGCGCGCACCTCACCGGGGACGTCGTCAACGCACTCACCGGCCATGTGCAATATGCGCAGGCCGCCTCCGGCATTGCCGCCGCGCAGGTCATCGGCCACGTCACCAAGCTCTCCGGCAGCGCGACTGCGGTCCGTAACGGCGTCTCCGTCATCCTGAACAACGGCGACAATGTCGAGAAGGGCGACGTGGTCTCGACCGGTGGCGACTCGACGCTCGGCATCACGTTCATCGACGGCACCGTGTTCGGCCTGTCCTCCAATGCGCGGATGGTGCTGAACGAGATGGTCTACGACCCCAACGGGTCGAACAATTCCTCGCTGCTTAGTCTGGTCGCGGGCACCATCACTTTCGTTGCCGGCGAGACCGCCAAGCACGGCGACATGAAGGTCGACACGCCGGTCGCCACGATGGGCATTCGTGGCACGGCGGTGCTGACCCAGATCAACTTCGTCGTTCCCGCTGGCGGCGGCGATCCGCAGCCGCAGGCGAGCTTCCAGGTGCTGGTCGAGCCGAACGGCACGACGGGCTCCTACATCCTGTTCGACAAGGTCACGCTGCTGCCGATCGCGACGGTCAATCAGGCCGGCCAGATGATCCAGATCAGCGGCGGCAACGTCTCTATCTCCAATGCGCTGATGTCGCCGGACATCCAGAAGCTGATCACGGACGTGTTCACGCTGAAGTTCACGGACAACAACAGCAACACCAAGCTGACCCAGAATTTCACCGACTCGATCACGCAGACCGGCAACATTGTCTTCATCAAGACGGATACCGGCGCCACCGCGACCGCGACCTTCACGCATCTCCCTGACCCGGGATCGCCGGCGTCCGGCCATGATCCGTCGACCAGCACCCGCATTCCCGGCCCGCCCGTTCGTCAAAGCCTCGATCTCAACGGCAATGTGAAGACGGCGTTCGGGATTACCGAGCGCGCGGACACGACCGGCGACACAACTCATTACGATACCATCTCCGGTCGCATCACCTTCGTCGATCAAAACCTGGCCGATCTGCCGACGGTGAGCATAGACCTCGGCGATACGCCGAACTTTGTCTACAAGAACGCCAGCCAGCAGGATGTCACCGGCGCGCTCTCTGCACTCCAGAAGCAGGACATCGCGGCAACGCAGATCCAGATCAGCGTCGCCGCAGCCGCCGGTAACAACAACAACGGCTCGGCGGTCTGGACCTACGCGATTCCCGACCACGTCTTCGACTTCCTCGCGGCGGGCGAAACGTTGACGCTGACCTACAAGGTGCGCGTCAACAATAATTTCTCGGTCAATCCCGAAACGTCGACCATCGACATCACCATCACGATCACCGGCACCAACGACAAGCCGGTGATCACCACCAGCGTTCCGGTCATCATCTTCGAAGGCGGCACCAGCGTGCCGGGTGGCCCGCTCACCAGCGATGTTCCGACGACGGGCACGCTGGACTTCACCGACGTCGACCTCACCGACAAACATACGGTCTCGGTGGCGTTGACCAGCGCGACCCTGCCTGACGGCACCGTTCCGCCGGGGCCGCTTGCGGCGTTCCAGAGCGCGATGTCGGTCGCGATCGCGGCGGGCGCCGATAGCACCGGGGACGGCACCGGCACCATCAACTGGTCGCTGGCTGACCTGCCGGTCTATCTCGCCGACTTCATCCCCAAGGGTGAGGTGCTGACGCTGGTCTACACCGTGACGCTCAAGGACGCGCAAGGCGCCATCTCGCAGCAGACCATCACCGTCACGATCACCGGCACCGACGCTCCCGCCGTGGTGTGGATCGCGACCGACAAGCCCGGCGCTCCCTCCGGCGGCTTCTGGAAGGATGCGGCCAACTGGGCAACCGGCACGGTCCCGACCATCAATGACGACGTCATCGTCATCACCGACCAGCTGCATGGGCTGACGCCGTCCTATCCGGTGACGATCGACACGGCAGCCTACGCCAAGTCGATCACGATGAACGATTACGACACCGCGATCGGCCACAAGGCACCGGAAGTCATCAACAAAAGTGCGTTGACGATTGCGGGCGAGATCAGCCTCAAGGCCGATTCGAAGCTCACCAATTTCACGGCAAGCACGATCTCCGTTGGTGGCAAGGCCGAGTTCCTGGACAGTAGCGTGCTCACCAATGCCGGCTATCTGACGTTCAAGCGCGGCGGCGATTTTGCCAAGAGCACCACGATCACCAATTCCGGCACGATCGAGCTGTTCGGCGGCACGCTGAAGACGCTTGCAGGAATTAACAATGCCGGCGGCACGCTGAAGGCCGATGCCGGCACGACGCTGATCGTCGACACCGCCACCATCAGCGGCGGCACGGTCACCATCGCCGGCACGCTGGAACTCGATGGCAGCAGCGTCCTCGAGGACGGCACGCTGAACAATTCAGGAGCGGTCAACGTCAAGGGCACTGCGGAGTTCGCCCACGAGACCGTCTCCAACGTCTCCGCCGGCACGATCAAGGTGCTGGCGAATGGCTGGTTGACGATCGACCAGGGCTCGACCGTCGCCAACACCGGCAACATCACGGTCGATGCCACCGGCAAGCTGACGGTGAACGGGGCCACGATCAGCGGCACCGGCACGGTCACCGACAACGGCGAGATTGATCTGATCGGCGCTGCGGTGCTGAGCGGCGGCATCCTGAACAACAATGCGGCCTTCAAGGTCAGCGGCACCGGCAATGCGCTGGACCATGAGACCATCACGAATGCGACGACCGGTACGATCGAAGTGCTGGCGAACGGCGCGCTGACGGTCGACCAGGGCTCGACGGTTGCGAATGCCGGCAACGTCACGATCGATGCCAACGGCAAGCTGACAGTGAACGGGGCCACGATCAGCGGCACCGGCACGGTCACGGACAATGGCGAGATTGATCTGACCGGCGCTGCGGTGCTGAGCGGCGGCACCCTGAACAACAACGCGGCCTTCAAGGTCAGCGGCACCGGCAACGCGCTGGACCACGAGACGGTCACGAACGCGAGCACCGGAACGATCGAAGTGCTGGCGAACGGCGCGCTGACGATCGACCAGGGCTCGACCGTCGCCAATGCCGGCAACGTCACGATCGATGCCAACGGCAAGCTGACGGTGAACGGCGCCACGATCAGCGGTGCTGGTACGGTCACGGACAACGGCGAGATCGATCTGACCGGCAACGCCGTTCTGAGCGGCGGCATCCTGAACAACAATGCGGCCTTCAAGGTCAGCGGCACCGGCAACGCGCTGGACCATGAGACGGTCACGAATGCGACGACCGGCACGATCGAAGTGCTGGCGAATGGCGCGCTGACGGTCGACCAGGGCTCGACGGTTGCGAATGCCGGCAACGTCACGGTCGATGCCAACGGCAAGCTGACGGTCAATGGCGCCACGATCAGCGGTGCTGGTACGGTCACGGACAACGGCGAGATCGACCTCACCGGCAACGCCGTTCTGAGCGGCGGCGTCCTGAACAACAATGCCGCCTTCAAGGTCAGCGGCACCGGCAACGCGCTGGACCATGAGACGGTCACGAATGCGACGACCGGCACGATCGAAGTGCTGGCGAATGGCGCGCTGACGGTCGACCAGGGCTCGACGGTTGCGAATGCCGGCAACGTCACGGTCGATGCCAACGGCAAGCTGACGGTCAATGGCGCCACGATCAGCGGCGGTACGATCGACGGTCTCGGCACCATCGATGTCACCAGCGCCAGCAAGATCGATGGCGGCGCGACGCTGAGCACGGCCACAGTTACCGCCGATGCCAAGCTGACGCTGGACGGCATCACGGTGTCGGGCTCGACGATCACGGACAATGGAGGCATCGAGCTCGACAACACCGTCAAGCTCAAGGACGGCGCCAGCATCCAGGGCGGCGCGGTCGCCAATACCGGCACGCTGAAGATCACCGGCGCTGCGACGCTGCTCAACGACGTCGTGACCAATACCGGTACGGTGTCGGTCGATGGCGGCCAGACGCTGACACTGTCCGGCACGGAGATTTCGGGCGGAGCCGTCAACGGCGCCGGGGCGATCGATGTCATCGGCAGCAGCAAGATCGATCAATCAGCGACGCTGAGCACCTCTGCCGTGACGGTTGAGAGCGGCGTCATCCTGACGCTGGATGACGTGACTGTTGCGGGCACCGCAATCGCCAATCATGGCACGGTCAAGGTCGATGCAAGCAGCAAGCTGACATTGAACGGTGCAAGCCTGACAGGCGGCGCGCTCACCGTTTCGGGTACGCTGAATTCGACCGGCACAACTACGATTACCGACGCCAACATCTCGAACAACTACCTGATCGAGGCAACCCTGGGCGCGTTGACCCTGCTGGCGACGACCTCCGCAACCTCGATCGCGAATGGCGGCATCCTCCGGGCCAATGGCGCCGAGCTCGACATCAACGGCGAAGCCCTCGCTAACACCGGCACGTTGGCGGCGATCGATCACGGGATACTGAAGCTGATCGGGATGACGGTGACCAACACCGGCAGCGGTAGTGTCTCGGTCGAGTCCGGCTCTACACTCGATCTCCAGGGCGCGACCATTGATGGCGGCACGGTGACGATTGCCGGTACGCTGGAATCGACTGGCACGAGCGCGATCAACAACGCCGACATCACCAACACCGGCACGATCACGGTGACCAGCGGTACGCTGACGATTGATCCCGCCATCCTCCACACCATCACCAATCACAATCTGATTCAGGCGAATGGCGGTGAACTCGATATTTCCGGTGACCTGATCGTCAACTCCGCCGATATCATGGCGGTGCATGGCGGCACGCTGAAGCTTGCGAGCGTCATCGTCACCAATTCCGGCGGGTCGATCACGGTCGACGGCACCTCGAAGCTCTATCTGACCGACGTCTCGATGAACGGCGGCAGCCTGAGCAATGCCGGCAATCTCTACAGCGCCGGCGTCGATACGGTCACGGGCAGCGTCACAAATACTGGGACCATCGAAGTCCAGTCCGGCACGCTCAATCTGTCCGGCGGCCTTAGCGGCATCGGCTCACTGGTCATCGATAACGGCGCGACTCTGGAGCTTGGAGGCGCGGACGCGCAGACCGTGACTTTCGCCGGCGGCTCCAACACGCTCAAGCTCGACGACACGAGCCATCTCTTCACCGGCACCATTGCCGGTCAGTCGACGAAAGCCGGCACGTTCACGATCAAGGGCGCGGCCGATATCACGACATCGAGCGGCGATGCACTCGACTTCACTGCATCGGGCGGCACATCTGCAACGCCCGCCGACATCATTCTTACGCCCACCGGTAAACTGACGGGCGCGGCCAATGGCGTCGCGGTCACCCAGAACGGTACCGGCGATATCTCGTTCACGGCGACCGGCGACATCAAGGGCCTCGCCGGCCACGGCATCTGGCTGCGCGACAGCGCGACCGGCGCTGGCGATATCAATGTCAACAATCTCACCGGCAAGGCGACCGGCGCCGGCGCGAATTCGGTCGGCGTTCTTGTCGAGAATTTGAACAGCGCCAATGCCGGTGGCATCTCGATCACCCAGCTCGGCGGCGCTGTCGGCGGCGCATACGGCATCGACGCGACCACGCTAGGCAAAGGCGACATTGCCATTGACGCCGGTGGCACCATCACAGGCAGCTCCGTCTACGGTATCCGTGCGCGCAGCTATGGCAGCGGCAGCGAGACCGTCACGACCGAGGCCGGCAGCGCCGTCACCTCGGGCAGCTCGGCCATCATTGCGGTCAATCGAGCAAATTCGATCGACGCGTCGGACGGCAGCACCATCACCGTCACCACCTACGGCACGATCAATTCCGGCAGCAGCCTGAACCAGAGTGGCAACACGCCGGCGGGCATCCAGGCCGGCTACACCGGTGCCATCACCGGATCGACCGCCAATACCCACGTCAACGGCACCGTCACCATCGGCAATCACGCCAACATTACCGCCGCGGCGGGCTATGGCATCGACGCCTACAATTACGGCAACGGCGACGTCAGGGTGACCAGCTTCGCCGGGACCACGATTTCGGTCTCCGGTACCCAAAGCGTCGGCATCAACGCGTCGGCATTGAGCGGTGGCGCTGGCGACGTGACGGTCACGCTTGGCGAAAATGTTACGATCTCGGGTGCGACGAGCTACGGCATCAGGGCCTACAGCATCGATGCGGGCGACATCAGCGTCACCATGGCGAACGGCGACAGTATCACGTCTGGCAGCACCGGCATCGTAGCGGTCAACTACGCCACTGCGATCGCTGCCGGCATCGGGAGCACGATCTCCGTCGAGGCGCACGGCACGATCCACTCCGGCTCGACCTCGAACAACGACAGCACCATTCCCGGCGGGATCATCGCCGGCTACAAGCCCGGCGGGACCGGCACGTTCTCGAATGCGGTCAAGGGCGACGTCACCGTTACGAGCGATGCAACGATTATCGCCGATGTGGGCTACGGCATCGAGGCGTTCACCTGGGGTGCCGGCAACCTCACAGTCACGACCGGGGCGACCTCCTCGATTTCGGCCGCAGGTACCGCGATCGGTGCCTTCGATCACGGTGGCGGCGACGTGAGCGTCACCAATAATGGCTCCACCACCGGCGCGGTCGGCATGTCTGCCATCGCCAACGGCAGCGGCGACGTCACAATCGTCAATCACGGTGCTATCACCAGCACGAGCCTCGCCGGCATCAGCGTCACCCAGAACGAAGCGGGCGCGACCGGCTCGACCCATATCACCAATACCGGATCGATCGTGGCCCCGAGCGCCCATGCGGCGATCTTCATCCAGGAGAACGCGACCGGCATCGCGCAGATCGACAATTCCGCCACCGGAACGATCGGACCTGCCGTCGCCTCGACCGTGACCGCCGCGACCTACGCCATCGTCGAGACCGGCGGCCACGTCACGATCAACAATGCCGGTCACATCAACGGCAATATCTCGGTCGCCACCGCGACGTTCAACAATGAGCTGGGCGGCACCTGGACGGTCGCCGGCTCGGGCGTCTTCGGCAACGCGTCGTCGATCGTCAACCACGGCGCCATCGACCTGCATGGCGCATCGATCTCCGGGACCGGGCTGAGCGTCGAGAATTACGCGACCATCGACAGTTGGGGCACGGCGTCGATCACGGGCACCATCGCCAATGCCGGCAGCATCGAGATCCATGACGGGGCGCTGACGCTGTTCGGCTCACTGTCGGGCTCGGGCTCGGTCACCGTCGACGCCGGCGCGTTGCTGAAGCTCGACGGCACGGTCACGCAGACGATCACACTCGACGGCGACGGCGCCCATCTTCAGATCGATACGTCGGCCTTCGGCGGCTCTATCGGCGCGCTGTCCACGAACGACACGATTGACCTGTCGACCATCAAGTATGGGCTCGGTACCAGCGCAGTCTATGTCGCCAACAGCAACCCCTCCACCGGCGGCGTGCTGACGGTGACCGATGCGGACGGCAATCACATCAGCCTGACCCTGTCCGGTGCCGACTACAGCAATGCCCATTTCGCCGGTAGTGACGACGGCACTGGCCACACGCTGATCACCATGACCGATGACCACGCGCCGGCCTTCACCGCCGGCGGCGTGCTGGCGGGGGGCGTCTCCGAGCAGGCGGACGCCACCGGCGACTTCGCCACGTCCGATACGTCAACGCCCGCAACCGGCGCGATTCACTTCACCGACATCGACTTGACCGACCTGCCGACGGCACAGATCACCGGCCAGGTCGTGACCTCGCTTGGCGCCGATCACAGCACTATTCTCACCTCGTCGCTCACGCTTGACGAGATCGCGGCGCTCAAGACCGGACTGACCCTTCTGCCGCAGGCCGGACTGAACAATGGCACCGTCACCTGGAGCTATTCGATCGCCGACGGCGCGCTGGACTTCCTCGCCAAGGACCAGACCGCGAAGGTGGTTTCCACCATCACGATCACGGACGATTACGGCAAGACCGCCACAACCGACGTCACAATCACGATCACCGGCAAGAACGACGCACCGACCCTGACCGCGGTCACCACGGATCCGCTCGTCGACACCTCCATCGCCGACAGTTTTTCGGACGTCACGGGAACGCTGGTCGGAACCGACGCCGACCATGGCGAGACGGCAGGGCTGACCTATGCCGTTCTGAACGCGGATAGTCATGGGACGACGGCTGGCCTGTACGGCTCGCTGACGGTCAACGCGAACGGCACGTACACCTACGTTCCCGACGCGGCTTCGATCAACGCGCTTTCGGAAGGCAATCATATCGATACCTTCACAGTGCAGACCACGGACGCGCAAGGCGCCGTCGGCACGGCGACGTTCGAGGTGAACGTAACAGGCGCCAACGACGCGCCGGTGATCACGGCCGCAAGCGGCGACAGCGCCGGCGCCACCATGAGCGAGACCAATGCGGGGTTGGACGAGACCGGCACGCTGACGCTGTCCGATCTCGACACCACCGATCACGTGACGGTCGGGGTCGATCATCTCGATATCTATTTGGACGGCGTGCTCCAGACCGACTATGTCGGCGAACCCTCGAACGCGACGCTGCTCAACTACCTGACCGTGCAGTCCGGCGACGTCCTCGACGGCACCGCCGCCCACGCACATTTCACGTGGGACTTCAATTCAGGCAGCGAGACCTTCGACTTCCTTGCCGCCGGCCACACGCTGTCGCTGCAGTACACGATCGTGCCCGACGACAGCCACACGCCGACCGGCACCGGCAGCAGCGTCCTCATCTTCAACATCGCCGGCAGCAACGATGCACCGACTCTGGGTGACGCGACGCTGGCCTCGGTCAATGGAGATAGCAGCGATCCGGCTGGCTCCACGGTCAGCGTTCTCTTCGCCGGCAAGTTCCACGACGCCGACGACGGCGCGGGCTTCCAGGCCATCGCGGTGACGTCCGACCCGGCCTCTGCTGCGCAGGGCGTCTGGCAGTACGAGCTCGCCGGCACCAATCAATGGGTCGACATCGGTCTGGTCAGCGACACGAGCGCACTGGTGCTGAGCCCGGATACGCTGATCCGCTTCGTGCCGGCCATTGGCTTCACCGGGGCGCCGGATGCGCTGGGCGTGCATGCCCTCGACGACACCTATACCGGTGCAATCACCGATTCTTCGTCACCCGCGACGATCGATCTCACGGCGACGGGCACCGGCGGCACGACGCCTGTCTCGCACGACCTCACCACTATCGATACGGAAGTGACGGCGCCTCCCGACAATGGCCCGGTCATCAACACTGAGAGCTTCCAGGTCTGGCACAACAACGAAGGCAATACCGATACCATCACCGGTCTCTCGGTCGTCGACACCGATTCCGGTGCCGCGACGGACGACTTCAAGATGACGGCAGTAACCGGGCATGATCCGGACAGCAGCGTCGATCCGGGGACGGCTTGCGGCAACCTCGACGATATCAACTCGGTCCTCGCCGATGGCGTCACCTACGTTCCAGGAGCCCCCCCGGCCGAGACCGACCAGATCACGCTGACGGTGACGGACAAGACCACGGGCCTGTTCGACACCGTCCACTTCATCTTCAACGAGGCCGGCGACACCAGCCAAGGCGTCAGCCTGCAGGGCACCAGCGGCAAGGACGTCATCTTCGGCACCGATACGAACGACACGCTGACCGGTGGCGACGCCAAGGATCAGTTCGTGTTCGCGCCGGGCGTGCTGTACGACCAGAACGGGCAACCAGTCACCGACTTCTCGCATACCATCACGGACTTCACCGAGGGCCTGGACAAGATCGACCTGCGGCAGTTCTCGGGTGTCAGCTCCATCAACAATCTCACCATCGTCCAGCAGCAGGACTCCGACGACACGCTGGTCACCTGGCAGCAGCAGGTAAATCCCCTGGAGGGCGCGCCGATCACCGAGCACGAGGCGCTGCTGCTCAAGAACGTGATCGCGGCCAGTCTCAAGGGCAGCGATTTCATCTTCCACATCGCCTGATCGAGGCCGGGCTTGCCTGCGGCTGCCCCGCAGTTCGACCGTGGCAAAAAACCCTTAGTCCTCCGCATTCAGGAATGGCCAATCGCAGGCCGGCGCGCCATGATCGGCGCGCACGGCATGATGTGAGGCAGGAAGTCCGGTCGAAATGAAACGTCTCAAGATCCTGCGGCGGTGGTTTGCGCGCAAGTTGGGGTTTGCGCGGCTGATGTGCCTTGCGCTGCTGGTCGTGTTTGCCGGCGCTCGCCTCTGGGATCCGCCGCCGATCCAGGAACTGCGGCTGCGCACTTTCGACATGTTTCAGTTGATCGATCCGCGCCACAAGACGGCGCGGCCGGTCACCATCGTCGACATCGACGACAAGAGCCTCGCCAAGCTTGGCCAGTGGCCGTGGCCGCGGACGCGGATCGCCGACCTGATCCAGAACCTCACCAGCCACGGCGCAGTCGCGATCGGCTTCGACGTCGTGTTCTCGGAGGCCGATCGGCTCAACCCGGATCTGGTCGCGAGCCAGATGCGCTACCTCGACGACGCCACCCGCGCCAAGCTGCGCGAGCTGCCGAGCAACGACCAGATCCTCTCCGAAGCGATCAAGCGCTCGCGTGTGATCCTGGGCGAGACCGGCCAGCGGGCGATTTCGTCCGAGGTCGACAAGTCGCTGCCCTTTACCGGCGTCGCAACGGTCGGCGAGGAGGGGGCTGAGCGCTTCCTGTTCGAATTTCCCGGGCTGTTGCGCAACGTGCCAGAGATCGAGAAGGTCGCGGCCGGCCGCGGCCTGTTCTCGATCAAGACCGAGCGCGACGGCCTGATCCGGCGCGTGCCGATGATCATGCGCGCCCAGGGCATGGTCATGCCCTCGCTCAGCCTCGAGATTTTGCGCGTCGTCACGGGCACGCCGACACTGCTGGTTCGGACCGACAAGACCGGCGTGCGAGCCGTGCGTCTCAAGGGCGTGGAGATCCCAACCGACAGGAACGGTCAGCTCTGGGTGCATTACGCCCGCCAGGATCCCTCGATCTACGTCTCGGCCGCCGACGTGCTCGATAACACCGTGCCGCCGAACAAGATCGCCGGCAAGCTGGTGCTGGTCGGCACCTCCGCGGTTGGGCTCAATGACATCAAGACCACGCCGGTGTCCTCGAACATGCCGGGCGTCGAGATCCACGCCCAGGTGCTGGAGAGCGTGCTGAGCGGCGCAGTGATATCCCAGCCGAACTATGCGCTCGGCGTCGAGCTGCTCGCCGCGCTCATCATCGGCTTGCTCGTCATCATCTTCACGCCGAACCTCGGACCGGTCCGCCTCGTGCTTGCCGGCGCGACCTTCGCCGCGATCCTGATCGGAGTGTCCTGGTTCTTTTACGTGCAATACCGCTATCTCATCGACTTCACTTATCCGTTGCTGTCGACCACGGCGATCTACCTGACGCTGATCTTTGCCAGCTTCGTGCGCGAGCAGCGGCAGCGCGTGCAGATCCGCGGCATGTTCGCGCAATACATGTCGCCGGTGCTGGTCGAGCAACTCGCGCAGTCGCCGGAAAAGCTGGTCCTCGGCGGCGAGGAGCGCGAGATGACGATCATGTTCTCCGACGTGCGCGGCTTCACCACCATATCGGAAACCTACAAGCACGATCCGCAGGGCCTGATCGCGCTGATGAACCGTTTCCTGACTCCGCTGACCGACGTGATCATCGATCAGAAAGGCTATATCGACAAATACATGGGCGACGCCATCATGGCGTTCTGGAACGCGCCGCTCGACGATGCCGAACACGAGGTCAACGCCTGTGAGGCCGCGATCCAGATGTTGGAGAAGATCGACGCGGTGAACAAGGACCGCGAGCAGGAGGCCATTGATGGCAGTCACGTCTACATCCCGCTCAATGTCGGTATCGGTCTCAACACCGGCATCGGCGTGGTCGGCAACATGGGCTCCGACCTGAAGAAGAACTATTCGGTGCTCGGCGACAGCGTGAACCTGGCCTCGCGCCTCGAAGGCCAGTCGAAGGAATACGGTTTTCCCATCATCGTCGGCTCCAGGACCGCGCTCGCTGCCAAGGACAAGTTCGCGATCCTCGAGCTCGATTTCATCATGGTCAAGGGCAAGACCGAACCGGAAGTCATCTACGCCATCGCCGGCCGCGCGGACGTGATGCATTCGGGCGCGTTCCAGCGGCTGCGCAACGTCACCATCGAAATGCTCGCCTGCTATCGCAGCCGCGACTGGCACGGCGCGCTGGACGCGATCGAACGCGGCCGCAGGAGCGAGGATGCCGACACGCTGGAAAAGCTGTTCAAGCTCTATGAAGTGCGCATCAAGGAATTCCAGATCAATCCGCCGCCGGAAGGCTGGACCGGGGCCTATGCGCTGCTGACGAAGTGAGGGGCGCGAGAGGCTCTCGCTGCTGCCTCAACAAGAGGTGTCGTCCTGGCGAACGCCAGGACCCATTACCCCAGGGAGCAGTTGCGGCGCCGCGCTGCTAGCCACCAGTCGTCGTCAAACCAAAGCCGGTGGTTATGGGTCCTGGCTTTCGCCAGGACGACAGTGGTGTTTGCTGAAGCTGAGTGCCGGCCTTGAGCCTCACTCCGCCCCGATCGTCGTCAGATCCTGGAACCAGTGCTGGGCCTGGACGAACTGCTTGACCTTGGGCGACAGCGCATGCGGATTGGTGTCGTGCACCACCCACACCAGCGCGGCGTCGTCGACGATCAGCGCGTGCGCCTGCGCCAGCAGCTCGTCCTGCTTGGTGCTGTCGAAGGTCTGCTTGGCCTCGTCGATCAGGGCATCGACCTTCGGGTTCTTGTAGCCGCCCCAGTTGACGCCGACCGGCGCGATCTGGCTCGAATGGAAGAAGCGGACGATGGCGTAGAGCGGATCGGACGTGACGTAGGCGATGTTGTTGGCGGTGATGCCGGCGTTCATCTCGTCGGCCGCACCCTTGCGCCAGTGCGTATAGAGTGTCTCGAGCTCGACGACCTTGAAATCGATGTCGATGCCGATCTCCTTGAAGCTCTGCTGCAAGAATTCGTTCATCGGCAGCGACAGCATCTGGCCGGTGCCGCCCTGTGCGATGATGAAGGTGGCCTTCAATGGCTTCGCCTTGGAGTAGCCGGCTTCCTCGACCAGCTTCTTGGCGGCGGCGACATCGTATTTCAGCTCGAAACTCGGCTTGCCGAACCAGGGGCTCGACGGATCGACCTGTCCCTTGGCGGGTTTTGCAAGCCCATTCATCAGGCCTACCACGGCCTCACGATCGATCGCGAGGTTGAGCGCCTTGCGCAGGCGGATGTCGGTCCAGGGCGAACCCGGCAGCACGCTCAGATGATAATTCCAGACATGCGGCGTGACGTTGTCGACGAGCTTCATGCCGGCAGCTTTGAGCTGCGGCACGGCATCCGGGGCCGGCGTTTCGATCAGATCGACTTGCCCGGCGAGCAGCGCATTGGTGCGCGTCAGCGCTTCCGGCATCGGCACCAGCACGAGCTTGTCGACCTTTGGAATGCGCTTCTTGTTCCAATAGTCGGGATTCTTCGTGAGCTCGGCGAGCTCGCGCGGCACCAGTTTGGTCAATTTGAACGGGCCAGTCCCCGAAGGCTGGCTCGCGAACTTGTCCCAATCCTTGCCGAGCTTTTCGTATTGCGTGGGGCTCGACACCAGGAACCACAACATCTGATAGGGAAAGAAGGAATCGACCGTCTTGGTGGTGATCTCCACTGTGGAGTCGTCGATCTTGGCGTAGCTCGCGACCGAAGGCAGGCGGGTCTTGACCTGGGCGCTCTGGCGCTTGTCGAATTGCGGCGCCTTGTCGTTGAGCACCTTGTCCAGATTCCAGATCACGGCATCGGCGTTGAACTCGCTGCCGTCGTGAAACTTCACGCCCTTGCGCAAGGTGAAGCGCCATTTGGTCTTGTTCTCGTCATCGACCTTCCACTCGGTGGCCAGTCCCGGCACCAGCTTGCCGGGCCGGTCGGCGACGTCCATCTCCCACGCCACGAGCGGATCGTAGATGGTGTAGGCCGTGAACTGGTAGGCGCCGGCGCCGCGATCGGGCTGGCCGGTGGTCAGCGGGATGTCCGCCATCGAGATGCCGTAGCGCAGCACCGTTTCGGCGCCCGCCGGAATCGCGGACAACGCCAGTGCAAGCACGGCGAAACAGGTCGATAGTCGGATACGCATAGGCCAAAGCTCCAGGGAAGACTTCAAGGACAATCGGAGCCCAACCTGCAATCTTGATGCCAGAATAGGCAGTGCGTTGCCTTCGCCGACGTGCGATCACAAGGACTTGTCGTCGCAGGGGCAATTTGCAGAAAAAGTTTCCCCATTGGCATAGCCGTTGCATACGTTTGCATCAAAATTAGTCATCGAAGCCGGAAAAAGGATTGAGGCAATGCTGATCAACAAAAACAAGACCCGCGCGGCGCTGATCGCGTTGCTGGCGCTCAGTAGCGCAGCTGCGTGGCCGCGCGCGGCCGGTGCCGAAACCGTGCTGCGCATCGCCATGACTGCTGCCGATATTCCGCGCACGCTGGGCCAGCCCGATCAGGGCTTTGAGGGCAACCGCTTCACCGGCCTTACCATGTACGACGCGCTCACCGGCTGGGACCTGTCCTCGGCCGACAAGGCCAGCGTGGTGATCCCCGGCCTTGCCACCGAGTGGAAGGTCGACGATGCCGACAAGACCAAATGGACTTTCAAGCTGCGGCCGGGCGTCACCTTCCATGACGGCTCGCCGTTCAATGCAGACGCCGTGGTGTGGAATGTCGAGAAGGTGCTGAAGCAGGACGCGCCACAATTCGATCCGAGCCAGGTCGGCGTCACTGCCTCGCGCATGCCGACGCTGGCATCCGCGAAGAAGATCGACGACATGACGATCGAGCTCACCACCAAGGAGCCCGACAGCTTCCTGCCGATCAACCTCACCAACCTCTTCATGGCGAGCCCGGCGAAATGGCAGCACTTCTACGACAAGGCAGAAGGCGCTGACGCCAAGGCGAAGTCGCAGGCGGCCTGGACCGCGTTCGCCAAGGATGCAGCCGGCACCGGTCCCTGGAAGATGGCCGCGTTCACCCCGCGCGAGCGGCTCGAGCTGGTCAAGAATGCGAGCTACTGGAACAAGGACCGCGTGCCCAAGGTCGACAAGATGGTGCTCCTGCCGATGCCGGAAGCAAATGCGCGCACCGCAGCGCTGCTTTCCGGGCAGGTCGATTGGGTCGAAGCCCCGGCGCCGGACGCGTTGCCTGAATTGAAGCAGCGCGGCTTCAAGCTCTACGCCAACGAGCAGCCGCATGTCTGGCCGTGGCAGTTCTCGCGCGTCGAGGGCTCGCCCTGGAACGACATCCGCGTCCGCAAGGCCGCGAACCTCTGCGTCGATCGCGAAGGCCTCAAGGACGGCCTGCTCGCGGGGCTGATGGTGCCGGCGACCGGCACCTTCGAGGTCGGCCATCCCTGGCGCGGCAAGCCGACCTTCGAGATCAAGTACGACAAGGCGGCTGCGCAGAAGCTGATGCAGGAGGCAGGCTTCGGCCCGAACAAGAAGCTGACGGTGAAGACCCAGACCTCGGCGTCCGGCTCGGGCCAGATGCAGCCGCTGCCGATGAACGAATATCTGCAGCAGGCGCTGGCCGAATGCTATTTTGACGTGCGGCTCGACGTCATCGAATGGAATACGCTGTTCACCAATTGGCGCCGCGGTGCCAAGGATCCCAGCGCCAACGGCTCGAACGCGACCAACGTCACCTACGCGGCGATGGATCCGTTCTTCGCACTGGTGCGCTTCCTGCAATCGGGCATGGCCCCGCCGGTCTCGAACAATTGGGGTTTCATCAACAACCCAAAATTCGACGAGCTCGTGAAGAAGGCACGGCAGACCTTCGATCCCGCCGCGCGTGACGCCGCGCTCGCCGAACTGCACGCGGCCTCCGTGGACGACGCAGCCTTCCTCTACGTCGCCCACGACGTCGGCCCCCGCGCCATCAGCCCGAAGGTGACAGGCGTCGTGCAGCCGAAGAGCTGGTTCATCGACTTCTCGCTGGTGTCGATGCAATAATTCGCGCCGCGCACTCGCTGCACCCTCTCCCCTTGCGGGAGAGGGTGGCTTCGCCTTAGCGAAGCCGGGTGAGGGGTCTGTCTCCGCGAAAGCGGACCTCTCAACTGACGCAGTATCATTCGCGGAAACAACCCCTCATCCGGCGCTTCGCGCCACCTTCTCCCACAAGGGGAGAAGGGAAGAAAAGAAACAACGTGCTCGCCTATATCGCCAGACGCATCGTCTACGTCGTCCCGATCGTCATCAGCGTCGCGCTGGTGTGTTTTCTGCTCGTGCACATCACGCCGGGCGATCCGCTGGTGGCCGTGCTGCCGGCCGATGCCTCGCAGGAGCTCGCCGCCCAGCTCCGCACCGCCTACGGTTTCGATCGCCCGTTGCCGGTGCAGTTCGGGCTTTGGCTGCTCCGCGCGCTTCATGGCGATCTCGGCAATTCCATCGCCACGGGCCGCCCGGTGCTCGCCGAAGTCATGCGCGCGGTCAGCAACACCGTCACGCTGGCGATTGCGGCGGCCATCATCGGCTTTACTATGGGCGTCCTGCTCGGCCTGATCGCCGGCTATTTCCGCGAAACCTGGATCGACAAGCTGGCGACATCCTTTGCCATCGCCGGCGTTTCGGTGCCGCATTATTGGCTCGGCATGGTGCTCGTCATCATCTTCTCGGTCCAGTTGAATTGGCTGCCCGCCGTCGGCGCCGGATCCGGCGGCTCCGCCGCCTGGGCCTGGGACTGGGCGCATTTGCAATATCTCGTGCTGCCGGCGATCACGACCTCGGTGATCCCGATGGGCATCGTCACCCGCACGGTGCGCGCGCTGACCGGCGACATTCTCAGCCAGGACTTCGTCGAGGCGCTGCGTGCAAAAGGCCTGCATGAGCGCGGCGTGTTCCGTCACGTCATCAAGAACGCCGCGCCCACCGCGCTCGCGGTGATGGGACTTCAGCTTGGTTACATGCTTGGCGGCTCGATCCTGATCGAGACCGTGTTCTCCTGGCCGGGCTCGGGCTTCCTGCTCAACTCGGCGATCTTCCAGCGCGACCTGCCGCTGCTCCAGGGCACGATCCTGATCCTGGCGCTGTTCTTCGTCTTCCTCAATCTGCTGGTCGACATCGCGCAAGCCGCGATCGACCCGCGCATCAAGCGGGGCTAGCGATGAGCGAGGCTGGAACCGTGAAAAAGGTGCGCTCCCTCCCCCGCCTGCGGGGGAGGGTTGGGGAGAGGGTGTCTCCTCAATCGAGAACCCCCAAGAGGAAAGAACCCTCACCCGGTGCTGCGCGCCGACCTCTCCCGCACGCGGGAGAGGTGCTCCGCCGTCTTGATGGGCATCGAATTCCGCGATGCTTAACGGAGGCTCGCTGATGACCGAGCTTCCGTTGTCCGTAACCAACGATGCGGCGCTTCAGTCCGCGCCCGCGACCAAGGCGCGCGGCTATTGGGCGACCGTCGGCCGTCGTATCCGGCGCGACAAGGTCAGCATGGTCTGCGCACTGGTGCTGCTGCTGATCTTCCTGTCCGCGATCGTTGCGCCGTGGCTCGGTCTGGAAGATCCCTACAAGGGCTCGATGATCCGCCGCCTTCGGCACATCGGCACATCAGGCTACCCGCTCGGCACCGACGAGCTCGGCCGCGACATGCTGGCGCGGCTGATCTATGGCGGCCGGCTGTCGCTCCTCATCGGCATTCTGCCGGTGATCCTCGCCTTCTGCATCGGCACGTCGCTCGGCCTCGTTGCCGGCTATGTCGGCGGCAAGCTCAACACCGCGATCATGCGTACGATCGACGTGTTCTATGCCTTTCCATCCGTGCTGCTGGCGATCGCGATCTCCGGCGCGCTGGGCGCGGGCATCCTCAATTCCATCGTGTCGTTGACCGTCGTGTTCGTGCCGCAGATCACCCGCGTCGCCGAAAGCGTCACGACGGGCGTGCGCAACATGGACTTCGTCGATGCCGCGCGCGCCTCGGGTGCGGGACCGTTCACCATCATGCGCGTTCATATCCTCGGCAATGTGCTCGGTTCGATCTTCGTCTACGCGACCAGCCTGATCTCGGTCTCGATGATCCTTGCGGCAGGCCTGTCCTTCCTTGGACTCGGCACCAAGCCGCCGGAGCCGGAATGGGGCCTGATGTTGAATACCCTGCGGACCGCGATCTACGTCAACCCCTGGGTCGCCGCGCTCCCCGGCGCGATGATCTTCGCGGTCTCGATCTGCTTCAACCTGCTCTCGGACGGCCTGCGTAGCGCCATGGACATCAGGAACTAGCCATGAGCGAAACCAATACGTCGGTCGCAATGCTGGAGCCGATCGAAGACCTCGGCGGCGTCGCCCAGCCGCTGCTCCAGGTCAACGGCCTGACCAAGCATTTTCCGGTTCGTGGCGGCCTGTTCGCCGCAAAGCGTACCGTGCGTGCGGTCGATAATGTCTCGTTCACCGTCGCCAAGGGCGAGACCGTGGGCATCGTCGGCGAGTCCGGTTGCGGCAAGTCGACCACCGCGCGGCTGCTCATGCATCTGATGCCGCGCGACACCGGCGACATCATCTATGACGGCATGAGCGTTGGCCAGTCGCTCTCTCTGCGAGAGCTGCGCCGCGGCATGCAGATGGTGTTCCAGGATTCCTACGCCTCGCTCAATCCGCGCCTGACGATCGAGGAATCGATCGCCTTCGGTCCGAAGGTGCATGGCATGGCCGACGGCGCCGCGCGCGCGCTGGCGCGCGAGCTGCTGGGCAAGGTGGGCCTGGTTCCGGCAAATTTCGCCAACCGCTACCCCCACGAGATCTCCGGCGGCCAGCGTCAGCGCGTCAACATCGCGCGGGCGCTGGCACTCTCGCCGCGTCTGGTGATTCTGGACGAAGCCGTCTCCGCGCTCGACAAGTCGGTCGAGGCGCAAGTGCTCAATTTGCTTGCCGACCTCAAGCGCGAGTTCGGCCTGACCTATCTCTTCATCAGCCACGATCTCAACGTCGTCCGCTACATCAGCGATCGTGTGCTGGTGATGTATCTCGGCGAGGTCGTCGAGCTCGGCCCGGTCGACGAGGTCTGGGACCAGCCGGCACATCCCTATACGCGCGCACTCCTTGCCGCGATGCCGTCTTCGGATCCGGACCGCCGCACTCAGACGCCGCCGATCACGGGCGATCCGCCCAACCCGATCGATCCGCCCTCGGGCTGCCGCTTTCACACCCGTTGCCCGTTTGCGGAGCCGCTCTGCGCAAATGCGACACCAAAACTCACCGCGCTCGATAGAATGGGCCACGAGGCCGCGTGCTACATGGCGATCCCGGGGTCAGGCCATAGCCGCGCGCCGAAGGAGGAAACCGCATGACGAGACCGACGACAAAAGAGATCAAGGCGACGGCACAGGTCGCCGGCGTTCCCGTCGACGACGAGATCGCGGCGCGCATCTCCAATTCCATCGGATCAGCCTTCGAGGGCTTTGCGGCCATTGCCGGCACGTTGCCGTTCGATCTCGAGCCCGCGCTCTATCCGATCGCGCAGACTGCGAAGCTCTCGAAATGAGCACCGAGCCCGCATTGATGACGCTCACCGAGGTCGCGCGCGCGATCGCGATGAAGCAGGTGTCCTCGCATGAGGTGACGCGCGCGCTGTTGCATCGCATCGCGCAGTGGCAGCCGCATCTCAACGCCTTCATGTCGATCGAGGCAGAGGCGGCGCTGAAGGCGGCCGAAGCCGCCGACGCCGAACTCGCCAAGGGCGAAGTCCGCGGTCCGTTGCACGGGGTGCCGCTCGCGCACAAGGACATGTACTACGACGCAGGCCACATCGCGACCTGCGGCTCGCTGATCCGCCGCGATTTCGTTCCGACAGTGACCTCCACCGCCTTGCAGCGGCTGAAGGACGCCGGCCAGGTTCGCCTCGGCACGCTGCATCTCGCGGAATTCGCCTATGGCCCGACCGGCCATAACGCCCATTACGGTCCGGTGCGCAATCCCTGGAGCGTCGCGCACATTACCGGCGGCTCGTCGTCGGGCTCGGGCTCGGCGGTCGCGGCGCGATTGACCTATGCCGCGCTCGGCTCCGACACCGGCGGCTCGATCCGCATGCCCGCGCATTTCTGCGGGGTCACTGGACTGAAGACCACCGTCGGCCGGGTCAGCCGCGCCGGCGCGATGCCGCTGTCGCAGTCGCTCGACACGGTCGGCCCGCTCGCCCGCACCGCCGAGGATTGCGCGCTGCTGCTGGCGCTGATGGCCGGCCCCGATCCTGAGGATTCGACCTGCAGTCATGAGCCGCTGTCTGACTATGTCGGCGCGACCAAGGGCTCGTTGAAGGGCCTCAAGATCGGCGTTCCCTCGTCCTTCTATGTCGACGATCTCGACGGCGAGGTCGCGCGCGTGCTCGACGAGACCATTGCGGTCCTCAAGCGCGAAGGCGCCGACATCGTCACGGTCGAGCTGCCCGATCAGCGGCAATTGTCCTCGGCAAGCCAGCTCGTGCTTGCAGCCGAAGCCGCCGCCTTCCACAAGCGCTGGATGATCGAGCGGCCACAGGATTATGGTCCGCAGGTGTTGATGCGGCTCCAGAACGGGCTGGCGGTCCCCGCCATCACCTATCTCGAGGCGATGCGTTGGCGTGGGCCGGCACTTGCCGCGCACAATGCAGCAACGGCTGGCGTCGACGCGATCATCGCACCGGCTTCGCCCGTCCCGGCGCCGACGATCGAGGAGAGCGACGTCGGCGGCGGGCCGAACGCGCCGGCGCTGTTGCAGCGGCTGACGCTGTTCACCCGTCCGGTGAATTACCTCGGCCTGCCGTCGCTCACGGTGCCCTCGGGCTTCACCAAAAGCGGCCTTCCGATCGGCATGCAGCTGATCGGCCGATCCTTCGATGAAGCGACGCTGCTCACAATCGGCGCCGCGTTCCAGCGCGCCACCGACTACCACGACAGGCTGCCGAAACTTCCGTCATGACAAAGCTCGTCGAGATCTCAGGCCTCAACATCCGCTTCACCGGCGAGCGCACGGTCTATGCTGTGAACGATCTCAGCCTCTCGCTCGGCGACGGCGAAGTGCTGGGCCTGCTCGGAGAATCCGGTTCGGGCAAGAGCGTGACCTTGCGTGCGCTGATGCGCCTGTTGCCTAAGAAGCGCACGCAGATCACGGGCAAGGTCAACGTCATGGGCCGCGACGTGCTCGCCATGAACGACGAGCAGCTGTCGTCGTTCCGCGGCCAGACCGTGTCGATGATCTTTCAGGAGCCGGCGCTCGCGCTCGATCCGGTCTACACCATCGGCGCGCAGATCGCCGAAAGCGTGGTGCGTCACGAAGGCAAGTCGTATGCGGAGGGCAGGGCACGCGCACTCGAAATGCTCGAGGTCGTGCGCATTCCTTCCGCAACACGCCGGCTCGATGCCTATCCGCATGAGATGTCCGGCGGCATGCGTCAGCGCGCGATGATCGCGCTGGCGCTCGCGTGTCGTCCCAAGATATTGCTCGCGGACGAGCCGACCACTGCGCTCGATGCCACCGTGCAGATCCAGATCCTGCTGCTGTTGCGCGAATTGCAACGCGAGTTCGGCATGTCCGTCATCTTCGTCACCCACGACATCGGCGTCGCCATCGAGATCTGCGACCGGGTCGCGGTGATGTATGCCGGCCAGATCGTGGAGCAGGGCACGCTTCGCGACATCGTCCGCTCGCCGGTGCATCCCTATGCCAAGGGCCTGCTCGCCTCGACCGTCCACGGGGCCAAGCGGGGACAGCGGCTCGAGACCATCCCCGGCACCCCGCCGTCGCTTGGCGAGAGGCCGCACAACTGCTCCTTTGCGCCCCGCTGCCCCGCTGCCCAGCCGCGCTGCCTGGAGCAGCTGCCCGGGAATGTGGAGGTCGGGCCGGGCCGGGCGGCCCGGTGCGTGCTGGCGGAGCCGGTCACCGCGCTGTTGTGATACCTGGACCGCAAGCGGGGAACGGGGGAACAGCATTCAGACCTCGTTCATCCCGGTTCCGCTTCCATGGAACCGTTCATGGAGAGGGACCTCGCTTATGTACATTTCGAATGAAGGCTTGCTTGTCATCCTGTTCGTCGGCCTCGTCGCTGGTTGGCTGGCCGGCAAAGTGGTGCGCGGAACCGGGTTCGGCATCATCGGCGATATCGTGGTCGGCATCGCCGGCGCGCTGGTGGCAAGCTTCCTGTTTCCGAAGCTCGGCATTCACATCGGCACCGGGCTGATATCGGAGATCATCTATTCCGCCATCGGCGCGGTCATCCTGCTGCTGGTGGTGCGGCTGGTCCGCGGCGGCGGCCGGTTCTAATGGCGCCCGGGTTCAATTGATCGAACTTTTGACCTCTCCCCGCCCGGGGAGAGGTGACATGTCTGCAAGAAAAAGCCGCAAGATCGTGAGATTCCGGACTTGCGTGCAAGGTCGGTCGGGGGTGATGTGGGCCATAGGGGTCCCGGGTGTTCGACTGCGTTGGGCGATGAGCGCAAACGCGATGTTAATCCGGGTCAATTACTCCTGAATTTGCCTTTGAAATCAGGGACTTTGGCCCCTACCCGAAAGAGATCAGACTGATGGCAGCCGTTCCCGGCGTCCGCCGCTCAGAGCTCGGTGATGCGCTGCGCGCCTGTCGCACGGCGTTCGTCGGCGTCGGCTTGATGAGCTGCATGATCAACCTGCTCTATCTGACCGGGTCGATCTTCATGCTGGAGGTCTACGACCGGGTGCTGCCGAGCCGCAGCATTCCGACCCTGGTCGGCCTGATCGTCCTCGCCAGTTTCCTCTACATGGCGCAGGGCGTGCTGGACATGATCCGCAACCGGATCCTGGGCCGGGTCGGCACCGCCCTGGACGAAGCCTTGAACAAGCGGGTGTTCGACACCATCGTGCGCCTGCCGCTGCTGGTCGGCAGCCGCAACGAGGGGCTTCAGCCGCTGCGCGATCTCGACAATGTCCGCTCCTTCCTCGGCGGCATGGGCCCGAGCGCGTTCTTCGACCTGCCCTGGCTGCCGCTCTATCTCGCCATCTGCTTCGCCTTCCACGTCATGATCGGCGTCACCGCGCTGGTCGGCGCCGTCATCCTGGTCGGGCTGACGCTGGTCACCGAGTTCATGTCCCGCCAGCCGGCGCGCGAGGCGATGGGGCTCGCGGCCCAGCGCAACGATCTCGCTCAGGCCAGCCGCCGCAACGCCGAAGTCATGGTGTCGATGGGCATGGCCGGCCGGATGAACGCGCGCTGGAGCGAGGCCAACGAAAAATATCTCGACGGCAACCAGCGTGCGAGCGACGTCGCCGGCGGTCTCGGTGCAGTCGCAAAAGTGCTGCGCATGATGCTGCAATCGGCCGTGCTCGCGGTCGGCGCCTATCTCGTCATCCACCAGGAGGCGACCGCCGGCATCATCATCGCCGGCTCGATTCTCTCGGCCCGTGCGCTCGCGCCGGTCGACCTCGCGATCGCGCACTGGAAATCCTTTGTCGCGGCACGTCAGAGCTGGCACCGCCTGACCCGCCTATTGGAGCAGATGCCGGCGCAGGCGATGCCGACACAGCTGCAGGCGCCCACCAGCCGCCTCTCGGTCGAAGGCGTCGCCATGGTGCCGCCGGGCGACCAGCGCCTCATCGTGCAGGACATCACCTTCGCGCTCGAAGCCGGCAACGGCCTCGGCGTGATCGGACCGAGCGGCTCCGGCAAGTCGTCGCTGATCCGCGCGCTGGTCGGCGTCTGGCAACCGGTTCGCGGCAAGGTGCGGCTCGACGGCGCGGCGCTCGACCAGTGGTCGTCGGACATGCTTGGCCGCCATATCGGCTATCTGCCGCAGGACGTCGAATTGTTCGGCGGCACCATCGCGCAGAACATCAGCCGCTTCGATCCCGAGGCCACCTCCGATGGCATCATCGCCGCCGCCAAGGAAGCCGGCGTGCACGAGATGATCATCAAGATGCGCGAGGGCTACAACACCCAGGTCGGCGAGCAGGGCACGGCGCTCTCCGCGGGCCAGGCGCAGCGCGTGGCGCTGGCGCGCGCGCTCTATGGCAACCCGTTCCTGATCGTGCTCGACGAGCCCAATTCCAATCTCGATACCGAAGGCGACGAAGCGCTGACCCGCGCCATCCGTGCGGCGCGCGAGCGCGGCGCCATCGTCGTCGTGGTGGCACATCGCCCGATCGGCGTGGAAGCGGTCGACCAGATCCTGGTGCTGCGCGACGGCCGCATGCAGGCCTTCGGGCCGAAGGAACAGGTGCTCGCCCAGGTGCTCCAGCCGCGCGTGACACCGCCGGCTCCGATCAAGATCGTCAGCGAAGGCGGAGCCAAGGCATGAGCACGATGGCGCTCGGCGGCGCGAAGCCTGCCGCGAAGCGGACCGTACGGCAGTCGATCCGGTTCCACTTGATGCTCGGGCTTGGGATCGTGCTGGTCCTCCTGGTCGGCCTCGGCGGCTGGGCTTCGACGGTGCAGATTTCCGGCGCGCTGATCGCGCCGGGTCAGATCGTGGTCGAATCCAACGTGAAGAAGGTCCAGCATCCGACCGGCGGCGTCGTCGGCGAGGTGCGTGCTCGCGACGGCGACGTGGTCAAGGCTGGCGACATCGTGGTGCGGCTCGACGACACCGTCACCAAGGCTAACCTCGCCATCGTCACCAAAAATCTCGACGCCGCGCAGGCGCGTGCGGCGCGGCTCCAGGCCGAGCAGCGCGGGATCGACAGGATCGACTACCCGCAAGCGCTGCTCGATCGCGGCAACGATCCCGACGTCAAGGCGCTGCTCTCCGCCGAAACCAAGCTGTTCGACGTCCGCGTCAACGGACGCGCCGGCCAGAAGGCGCAGCTGCGCGAGCGCATCCAGCAGCTCAACGAGGAGATCGAGGGCCTCTCCGCGCAGGAGCGGGCCAAGGACAGGGAAATCTCGCTGGTGCAGCAGGAGCTGATCGGTGTCCGCGATCTCTATGACAAACACCTGGTGCAGATCTCCCGTCTGACCACGCTCGAACGCGATAGTGCCCGCCTCAACGGCGAGCGCGCGCAATACATCGCCTCGCGCGCGCAGGCCAAGGGCAAGATCACCGAGACCGAGCTCCAGATCATCCAGGTCGACAAGGATATGGTCAGCGAGGTCTCCAAGGATCTGCGCGAAACCAACGACAAGATCGGCGAAATGATCGAGCGCAAGGTCGCCGCCGAGGACCAGCTTCGCCGCGTCGACATCCGCGCGCCGCAGGACGGCATGGTGCTGCAGTCGACCGTGCACACCGTTGGTGGCGTCATCACCGCCGGCGACGCCCTCATGCTGATCGTGCCGCAGGCCGACGATCTCCAGGTCGAGGCCAAGGTCAATCCGGTCGATATCGACAAGCTCCAGATTGGCCAGAAGACGCTGCTGCGCCTGTCCGCCTTCAACCAGCGCACCACCCCGGAGCTCAACGGCGTCGTCAGCCGCGTCTCGCCCGACGTCACCACCGACCAGCGCACCGGCCAGAGCTACTACACCATCCGCGTCTCGCTCTCGGCAGAAGAGGTCGCCAAGCTCGGTGACTCCAGGCTGATTCCCGGCATGCCGGCGGAAGCCTTCGTCCAGACCGGCGACCGCACCATGCTGTCTTATCTGATGAAGCCGCTGCACGACCAGTTCATGCGGGCGTTCCGGGAGAAGTGACGCGCGAAGGCGCATCCTCGCCTCCTTTCGTCATTGCGAGCGTAGCGAAGCAATCCAGGTTGCCTCCGCGGCGAGATTTCTGGATTGCTTCGCTACGCTCGCAATGACGGGCGGCTTCTTTCTTGCTTTGGTTTTCTTGCTATAGTTCGATTCAGCCCCAGCAACCCGGCGTCGAACAATGCAATCCATCCAATCCCCACCCTCCGTCGCGACCGAGTCCTTTTCCGACGCTGGCCTCGCCGTCTCTCGCCTCGAAGAAATCTACGAGCGCAACACGAAGTTCCTGCGTGACCGGTTCGAAGCTTACGTCAACGGCGAGGCGATCACGACGCGGGTGCGGGCCTTCTACCCCTTCGTCCGTGTCACCACCGCGACGCATGCGCGGCTGGATTCGCGTCTCGCCTACGGCTTCGTCGCCCGGCCGGGTGTGCACGAGACCAGCGTCACGCGGCCGGATCTGTTCCGGACCTATCTCACTGAGCAGATCGGACTGCTGATTCAGAACCACGGTGTCCCGGTCGAAATCGGCGAGTCCAGCGAACCGATCCCCGTTCACTTCGCCTATCGCCGCGACATCAACATCGAAGCCGCCATCACCACCAGCGAGAACTCGCCCGTCACACGGTCGCTGCGCGATGCGTTCGACGTGCCCGATCTGGCCACCATGGACGATGCCATCGCCGACGGCACTTTCGAGCTTCAGCCCGGCGCGCCCGAGCCGCTGTCGCTGTTTCGGGCAGCTCGTGTCGACTACTCGCTGCGCCGGCTCTACCACTACACGGGCACGGATCCAGAGCATTTCCAGAACTTCGTGATCTTCACCAACTACCAGTTCTACGTCGACGCTTTCGCGCAGCTCTGCCAGCAGCGGCTTCAGGCTGGCGAGGCCGGCCTCGATGCCTTCGTCGCTCCGGGCAACGTGATCACGCGCAGCGGCGGCACGACGACGGGCGTTGCGCCCGCGCGCGCACCGCAGATGCCAGCGTTCCATCTGGTCGCGCCGGGTTATCGCGGCATTACCCTGATCAACATCGGCACCGGTCCGTCGAACGCGCGCAACGTCACCGACCATGTTGCCGTGCTGCGGCCCCATGCCTGGCTGATGCTTGGCCATTGCGCGGGCCTGCGCAACACGCAGCGGCTCGGCGACTATGTGCTCGCCCATGGCTATGTGCGCGAGGACCACGTGCTCGATCGTGAATTGCCGCTGTGGGTGCCGATCCCGGCGCTCGCGGAGATGCAGGTGGCGCTCGAGGAGGCGGTCGAGGACGTCACCGGGCTCGAAGGTTTCGAGCTCAAGCGCCTGATGCGCACCGGCACCGTCGCGAGCGTCGACAACCGCAATTGGGAGATTAGCGGGCCCGATGTCATTCGCCGCTTGTCGCAATCGCGCGCGGTTGCGCTCGACATGGAATCGGCCGCGATTGCCGCCAACGGCTACCGCTTTCGCGTCCCCTACGGCACGCTGCTGTGCGTCTCCGACAAGCCTCTGCACGGCGAGATCAAGCTCGCAGGCATGGCCAGCGAATTCTACCGCCGCCGCGTCGGCCAGCATCTCGAGATCGGCTTGAAGGCGCTGGAACGGCTCAAGCAGCAGGAATCCGAGCGGCTGCACTCGAGAAAGCTCCGCAGTTTCGCCGAAGTTGCGTTCCAGTAGGCGAAGGGTCGCCTTTGCTGCTGACAAGCAGCGGGATTTTCGGCATTTTCGGCGCGGGGGTCGACCGGGACGACTTGATGCCACTCATGCGCGACAGGATCATTGGCCATGATCTCGAACGGCTCGCCTTTCGCTTCACCATGCTGAACGACGGCGAGGTCGTGCAATGCCAGATCAGCGACGCCGCGATGGATGAGCTTGCGGGCATGCAGGGCACCGAAAGCAGCGCGCGGCAGGCCCAGTTCTTGTCGCTACGCGAGACCATCGAGCGGCTCGCCTCAGACCTCTACGACGAGGCGCCGCGGGTCAGGGGTCATGTGGTGCGGATCTTTACGCGACATTTGCAGCGGTAGTTCCGCTCCAGCCTCCGCAATCGTGCTCCGGGGCAGTTCATCGGGTGGTCGAGATCTGGTCTTGCTGGCTTACCTTCCCGCTGCCAGCCATTTCGATGAGCGTCATTCCTCTAAAGCATTCGCTAACCAAGCAAGCTTTTCGCGGCAATCTTAAGACCTGCGAAACCAGACGTTATACGACTATGAATTGATGACCCGTAGAGATTAGGTCACGAAAATGGAGCCTCACGAGTGATCGCGTGACAAAGGACCTTGTTGAAATCGACGCGATCCGCGGGCCCGGTCATGACGTCAACCCGGACAAGACGCCGCCAAACAGTTGGCGGCTCGCAATTGCCGTAGCGATCGGATGCGGACTCGTGGGCCTTGCGCTCCGCTACTTTGCCCGGAAGCACGCGACCGACGACGCCATTCAGCATCTGATCCCCTGGTATGTCTTTGCGCGCGATCACGGTGTCGCCGGGCTGGCCGAGGCCTTTACCAACTACACGCCGTTCTACAGCTATCTCCTGCTGATTGCCGCCCGATTTGATTGGCTAGGCGAGCCACTTTCCCATGTGAAAGCGATCTCGGCAGTGTTCGAGTTGGGCTGCGCGACCGTTGTGGCCCAGATCGTCTGGCGAGCGACAAGGCTACCATTGCGCGCCTCCCTGGCCTTCTGCGCTATCTGGCTTGCACCGACGGTGATCTTCAACGGCGCAATGTGGGCGGAGAGTGATTCGATCTGGACCTTCTTTACGTTGGTTTCCGTGGCGCTGTTCATGCGTGACCGAAATGGCGTTGCGTCATTTGCGATGGCCTTTTCGGTGAAGGCTCAGGGCGTGTTCCTGGGACCCTTCGTGCTCGGCATGATTCTGCGCCGCAGGATCTACCTGGCATGGCTCGCCACCGTTCCCGGGATCTATCTGGTTCTCGCCATTCCGGTTGTCGTCGCCGGCAGATCCTTGGCGTCCGTGCTCGCGGTCTATTTGGACCAAGCCCATACATTCGGTCGCCTCACCATGAACGCAGCGAACATCTGGGTGTTGGCCGGGGGTATGCCGTACGCGATCGGAGTTGCCGTCGGCATGGTGCTCGCGGCGGCGAGCGGGCTCGCCTTGTCGATCTTCATCGCGCGCTCTCGACGGACGGGGCCGGAGTTTATTCTGCTCGCCGCGTGTGTATCGCTGATGCTCATGCCGTATCTGCTCCCGAAGATGCACGAGCGGTACTTCTACGCATTCGAGCTTGCGTCCATCGCCCTGGCCTGCCTCAATCCGCGCTATTTGCCCTTCGCGGTAATTGCTCAGGTTGATGGCGTGTTATCCTATCTCGCGTTCGAAGCCGGAATCGTCCTGGGCGTGCTGCCGGCGGCACTCTGCAACACCTTCCTCGTGTACTACCTCGTGCTTGATCTTTGGCGCGGCGAACGAGGATTTCGCTTTCCGAGGCTTGTCTGGCTCGGCTTCATCGTGTCGACCGCGGGATTGTTCTCGTATCTGGTCTTCGAAGGGCCCGGTTTGAGCGTATCGCCCCTGTACCTGCTCGCCACGGGTCTCGTCACAGCTGCGGCGCTGCTGCTCCTGAAACAGTCGCGTTGCGATTTGGCCGGTCCGGACCAGTTGCCTCAATCCTGAGCGTCCCGCTTCATCCAGCCATCAGCTGTCAAACATGATCACGCTGCGCAGCGTCTTGCCGGCTTTCATGTTGGCAAAGCCTTCGTTGATCTCGGAGAGCTTCAGCTTGGCCGAGATCCAGTCTTCCAGGTGCAGCCGGCCGCGCAGATAGAAATCCACCAGCCGCGGCATGTCGACGCGAAAATGGTTCGAGCCCATCGATGAGCCCTGGATCCTGCGTTCGCGCAGGAAATCGAAGCCATGCAGCTCGATTTTCTGGCCGAACGGAATCATGCCCACGATGGTGGCCGTGCCACCCGAAGCGAGCATGCCGAAGGCCTGCTCGGCGGTCTCCTTGCGGCCGAGTACCTCGAAGGAATGATGCACGCCGCCATTGGTGAGATCGCGCACCTGCTTCACGACGTCGCCGTCTGCGGGGTTGATGATATCGGTGGCGCCCAGCTTGGTCGCGAGCTGGAGCTTGGCCGGATTGGTGTCGATGGCAATGATGCGACCGGCGCCCGCGATCTGCGCGCCGTTGATCGCAGCCATGCCGACACCGCCGCACCCGATCACGGCCACGGTCTCGCCGGCCGTCACCTTGGCCGTGTTCACGACCGCGCCGTAGCCGGTGATGACGCCGCAGCCGATCAGCGCCGCGAGATC
Source organism: Bradyrhizobium sp. Ken64 (assembly GCF_055807555.1). Classification (NCBI taxonomy): domain Bacteria; kingdom Pseudomonadati; phylum Pseudomonadota; class Alphaproteobacteria; order Hyphomicrobiales; family Nitrobacteraceae; genus Bradyrhizobium; species Bradyrhizobium sp. Ken64. The sequence goes on from NZ_JBVVPA010000004.1 coordinate 240,627, forward strand.
GAGCGGCATCTCCTTGCGGATTTTGACGATCGCGTTTTCGTGCACGAGCATCTGCTCGGCGAACGACGACAGGTTGAGAAACTGATGCAGCTTCTCGGAGCGGGCCCATTGCATCCGGTTGGAAGCCCCGGGCAGCAATTTCACCGTGGTGTCGGTGCAGAGCACCGTGCGGCCCGTGGTGCAATTGTCGCAGGTGCCGCAGAACACCGAAAGACAGGTGACGACATGATCGCCGGGCTTCACATAGGTCACGTCGGAGCCGACCTGCTCGACGACACCGGCGGACTCGTGCCCGAGCACCGCGGGCAGCGGATGCGGATAAAGGCCTTCCATGAAGTGCAGATCGGAGTGGCAGAGACCTGCGACCGAGGTCCGGATCAGGACCTCGCGCGGGCCGGGCTTCGGCAGGCTGACATCCTCGATGACCAGGGGCTTGTTGACTTCATGGAGGACGGCGGCCTTCATCGAGCACTCCCTATCGCTTTTTTGCTTTGAACGCGGGTGCAGCCTACGCTGCCAGGACCAGTTCGCCAACCTCGCTCATGCCGGCATCACGATCGCCGAGCAGCAGCGCGGCGATCTTCTGCTGCGCGGCATTTTCCGTCAGCCGGAACGGATCGCTCGGCAACACCCGGTGATCGATGACCAGCCGCGACAACAACAGCCTTCGCGCATCGCCGCGCATGTCGTGAATACGATGCGCCTCCCAAGCGAGCGCGACGGCGCTGGCGACATGATAGAGCAGGCTCGTGGCGCGGCGCGCATCGGCCTCGTTGTCGGCCTTTCCCGCGACCTCGCGTGCGAAGCCGACCGCGCGGTTGGTGAGGGTGTGTAGCCGGTCGCGCCAGGCCTGCGGCACCGAGGGGCTGTCATCGAGGCGGGCGTGCAGATCGGCGGCGAGCGCGGATTCGGCGCCGTGGCGGCCGACCGCGCGCCTCAGCGCATCGATCGCGACGATGTTGCCGGTGCCTTCCCAGACCGAACCGAGATGCGCGTCGCGGAGCAGGCGGGCGGTCGCGAATTCCTCGATATAGCCGATGCCGCCGCGCATCTCGATCGCATCGCCGCAGACCTTTCGCGCATCGCGGGTGGCGCGGAATTTCAAGGTCGGCGTCAGGATGCGCAGCAGTGCGGCCGCATCCTGGCTGCCGGCCTCGGCGCGGTCGAGCGCGTCCGCAGTGAGAAAGCTCATCGACAACGCCTGCTCGACCGGCAACATGATCTTCAGCATCTGGCGCCGGCCCAGCGGCAGGTCGATGATGCGGTTGCCGAACACCACGCGGTTTTTCGCCACCGTCATCGCGTCATGGTAGGCCCGCCGCATCAGTGCGGTGGATTTGACGCCATTTGAAAGCCGCGACGAGTTCACCATCTCGGCCATCTGCACGAAGCCGCGGTCGAGCTTGCCGACCGCGTAGGCGATCGCGCCTTCGAGCTTGATTTCACCCGAGGCCATCGAGCGCGTGCCGAGCTTGTCCTTCAGACGCACGATCCGGTAGTGGTTCTGCGAACCGTCGTCGAGGAAGCGCGGCATCAGAAACAGACCGACGCCGCGCGTGCCGGGGCCGGCGCCTTCGGGGCGCGCCAGCAGCATAACGACTTTTGCGTCGGCGTTGGAGCAGAACCATTTTTCGCCGGAGAGGCGCCAATGGTCGCCGTCCTGCACCGCCGTCGTCGTCAGCGTGCCGACGTCGGAGCCGCCTTCCTTCTCGGTCATGAACTGGCCGCCTTGCGTCAGCTTGCTCATGTCGGTCTGGGTCAGGCCGTCGAGATATTTCGCCTTCAGCGCGTCGCTGCCGAAATTCGCGAGCAGCTTGGCGCAGCCATCGGTGACGTTGATCGGGCAACCCATGCCGAATTCGGTCTGGTTGAACAGGAAGGTGAAGGCGTGCTTGGCGACGACGGGATATTTGTCCGGCCAGCCCATGATGCCCTTGCGGATCGAGAGCGCGTGGATGCCGAACTCGCCGAAGGCCGCGTTCTCCAATTCGCGATAGGCGGGATGGTATTCGATCCACTGCACGTCGCGGCCGAACTTGTCGCGCTGGTGCAGCACCGGGGTGTGCCGGTCGGCGAGCCGCGCGCAGTCGTCGAGATGTCCGCCGGCGAGTTCACCCAGGCGATCGAGATGCGGCTCGATGTGACGGAATAGCGTCTCCGGCAGATGAATGCGCAGGAGATCGGTGAGGGCTTGGTCGGCGCGGTAGAAATTCATGCCGGTGGTGTCGGGAGCCAGCAGTCCGGATGGTGCGGCCGCGACCTGTTTTGCCTCCGCGGGGGCCGGCTTGTGCATGATCGTCCTCTTCGTTTCCGCCTTGCGGTCATTTTGCGCCGATTTGGCGCTTGCCGCTTGAGATGATGTCGATCATGCTCCAGTCGCGAAAGCGGATAAAGCCGCAAATTGTCAGGGAGGCATGATCGCCGTGAGGGAGCAATTGGCCCTGCGGAATTGTGATCGTCCCGGGTGGTTGTCCGCGCGGACCGTGCATAGATCAGCGGCTTCCCGTCTTCGAGAGATCACGTCATGGAACACCCCAAATACAAAATTGCCCTCATCGTCGGCGCCGGCGAAGGCCTGAGCGCCTCGCTGGCGCGGCTGTTGTCCGCCCAGGGCATCCGCGTCGCACTGGCCGCGCGAAAAATCGAGAAGCTTGGCGCGCTCTGCAGCGAGACCGGCGCCAAGGCCTATGCCTGCAACGCCACCGAGCCTGAGGAGGTCGAGCGCCTGTTCGGCCTGGTCGAACGCGAGATCGGCACGCCCGATTTGGTCGTCTACAACGCCAGCGGCCGGGCGCGCGGGCCGTTCGTCGATCTCGTTCCGGCCGACGTGGCGAACGCCATTGCGGTCAGCGCCTATGGCGGCTTCCTGGTGGCGCAGCAAGCGGCCAGGCGCATGCTGCCGAACCAGCACGGCGCGATCCTGTTCACCGGCGCTTCGGCAAGCGTCAAGGGCTATGCGCAGTCCGCGCCGTTCGCGATGGGCAAGTTCGCACTGCGCGGGCTGGCGCAGAGCATGGCGCGCGAATTGTCGCCGCAAGGCATCCATGTCGCGCATTTCGTGATCGATGGCGGCATCAGGAGCGCAGCGCGCACGGAAGCGCCGGAGAAGCCGGATTCGATGCTCGATCCCGATGCCATTGCGGAGAGCTACTGGAACGTGCTGCAGCAGCCGCGCAGCGCCTGGAGCTGGGAGCTGGAGCTGCGGCCCTGGGTGGAGAAGTTTTGAGGCGATAAATTCACAACGACCGTCATTGCGAGCGAAGCGAAGCAATCCAGAAATGCCTCCACTGAAAAAGGCTGGATTGCTTCGTCGCTTCGCTCCTCGCAATGACGAAACAGAGGGAGCGGCATGACCACGGAAACCATCATCGATACCGGCACCAGTGAACTCCTCTGCGTGATCCGCGATCGCGTCGCTTTGATCACGCTGAACCGGCCTGAGGCGCGCAACTCGCTGTCGGACGCGCTGACCCCGGCGCTACGTACGAAGATCCGCACCTGCGGCGAGAACCCCGATGTCGGCGCGCTGCTGATCACCGGCGCGGGCGAAGCGTTCTGCGCCGGCGGCAACGTCAAGGGCATGGGCGCGCATCGCGACCCGAAGAAGCTGGAGATGTCGCTGGAAGATCGCATCGCCGATCTCCAGGAGCGGCAGCGACTGCTCACCGGCGCGCTGGTGTCGGTGCGCAAGCCGACCATCGCCGCGCTGCCGGGGCCGGCGGTCGGCGCGGGGCTCGCCATCGCCATGGCCTGCGACATCCGCATCGCCGCGCAATCGGCCTTCGTGGCCACCGGCTATGCGCGCATTGCGCTCAGCGGCGATTATGGCATCGCGTGGCTGTTGACGCGCCTCGTCGGCACCGCGCGGGCGCGCGAGCTGCTGTTCACCGGCGATCGGGTCGATGCCGTCAGGTGCGAGGCCATCGGCCTCGTCAATCGCGTGGTGCCCGACGACAAATTACAGGCCGAGGCCTTTGCACTGGCGAAGTCCCTGGCCGAGGGTCCGCGCCTTGCGCTGCGCTACATGAAGGACAATCTCGACGAGGCCCTGCTGTTCGATTTCGAGACCGCGCGCGACCACGAAGCCGAACGTCTGGTGCGCCTGACCACGACCGCCGATCACAAGGAAGCGGTGCAGGCCTTCATCGAGAAACGCAAGGCGGTGTTCACGGGGAAGTAGGGACCTGTAGCCCGGATGGAGCGAAGCGAAATCCGGGACGCTTCAACTGCGGCCCGAATCCCGGATTGCGCTTCGCTCCATCCGGGCTACGAAGAATAAAAAAGAACCCGGCTCGTTTGACCAGAGCCGGGTTCGAGTGGTGTCAGGCCGAGGCTGAGGGGCTATCGGCCTGACGGGAAAGGGCGACGAGGCGCCAGCTCGCGCAGGGAATGTCTTTCGGTGCGACCGAGATCTCCTTGTCGAAGCGCACCAGCTTCCAGTCGTCCGGATGATTGACGAAGGCGAAGCTCGATTTGCGCGCGAGCGAGATCATGGCCGCGTTGGAGCGCAGCGTGTCGCCGAACATGTGGTCGGCGCCAAGCGCGGCGGCGCGGCATTCGAGATTTTTCATGAGCACGGTGGCGATGCCGTGGCCCTGCCAGCGGTCGGCAACCGACAGGCCGAATTCAAGCGTCGCGGTTTCGGCATGCAGCGCGTAGCGCGCTTCGGCGACGATGGTCTCGAAGCCGTCGACCATCATGGTCGCGACCACGGTAAAACGTTCGCGCTCGCCGACCTGGAGGAATTCGTGCAGCAGGCCCTGCGGCAGTTCGCTGATCGCCCCGAAGAAGCGGTTGTAGCGGGAGCGGGTCGAGAGCGAGCGAAAATAGTGCTGGAGCTCCTCGGTGTCGCGCGGCTCCACGAAACGAACGCCCAGCGCCTCGCCCTGTCGGGTGCGCAGCGTGTCCGAATATTGCTTCAGATCTTCCGGGCGAAGGATGCTCATGACACGCGCCCCAAGGGGACCAAAGGGAAAAGGGACCGCCGGCGCCCCACAGTCAGGCGGCGCCGGCCTGGCGGCCAATCAGGCCCGCCAGAAGGGTTTGTCGGCCTCGTAGGCCACATCGCTCCAGGACAGCCCGACGTCCTGAAGGTCACGCGCGGACCAGTTGGTAAGCTCCCGGCGGCTCCGGTAGCGCTCGTGCCAGACGTGAAGGGTCTCGCCGATCTGGTGGATCAGGCCGGGCGCATGATGATTTGTCATCGAATTCTGGGTCAAAGTAGACATTTTCAGCTCCTTGAGCTAACTTGACCGCTAATATCTGCCTGCTGATGCGCTGCGACAAACGACAATTTGTACTCTTTCGCATGAAATAACGTCATGTATCCTGCTGCCAGATGACTGCCAGATTGCCCTCCCTGAACGGATTGCGGGCCTTTGAGGCCGCCGCGCGCCATCTGAGTTTCACGCTGGCCGCGTCCGAGCTGAACGTGACCCAGACCGCGATCAGCCATCAGATCCGCAGGCTCGAAGAGGAACTCGGCATCCGCCTGTTCGTCCGGCAGAACCGTGCGCTGGCATTGACGGCCGAGGCGCGCGACTATTTGCCGGGCGTCCGTGCCGCCTTCAACGACCTCCGCCTCGCCACCGACCGGCTACTGCGCAAGGACGACGACAAGGTGCTGACGGTCTCGACGCTGGCTTCGCTTGCCGCAAAATGGCTGCTGCCGCGGCTGACCGATTTCCAGGAGCACCATCCCGGCATCGACGTCCGCATCACCACCTCGACCGGCCTGGTCGACTTCCAGCGCGACAATGTCGATGCCGCGATCCGCTACGGCCGCGGCCAATGGCCGGGTCTGCGCGCCGACTGGCTGATGGCGGACGAGCTGTTTCCGGTCTGCAGCCCGTCTCTCTTGCGCGGTGACAAGCCGTTGCGCTGTCCCGAGGATCTCAAGAGCCACATGCTGCTGCACACCTCCAACGCCAACAGCGACGACTGGCGGCTGTGGTTGACGGCGGCGGGTCTGCCGGCCGACATCGCCAGGCAGCCCGGCATCACCTTCGACATGATCTTCATGACCATCCAGGCCGCGATCGACGGCATCGGCGTGGCGATGGGGCGGACCTCCTACGTCCAGGACGACATCGCCAAGGGGCGACTCGTGGTCCCCTTCAAGATCGCGCTGCCGGCCGATGCCGGCTTCTACCTGGTCGCGCCGGAGGGTCGCCGCGAGGCGCCGAAGCTCGCCGCATTCCGCGACTGGATGATCGCTGCAACGCAGAATAAAGCCTGAGATCGTGCCGGCGCATGTCAGCGCCACCTGCTTCTCGCTACAGGTCCACCACGACGTAATCGCTCTCGACTTTCACCGCAATCGTCTCGGCAACGTAGGGCCCCTTCACCACGCTCGCACCCGGCTCGACATGGGCCGGGTAGGCCTTCACCCGGAAGCGACGGGGGTCGCAATAGGACTGGCCGGTTCGGATGTCGAACTCCCAGCCATGCCAGGGGCAGCGAATGATCTCGCCGAGCTTGGTGTATTCGATCTCGCCCGGATCCGTCGATTGCGCGAGCCCGATCAGCGGTCCCTCGCACAGCGCCGCGCCCTGATGCGGGCAGCGGTTCATCAGGCCGAAATATTCACCCTTGATGTTGAAGATTGCGATGGGCCGTCCGTCGATCTCCATAAATTTTCGCGTGCCGGGCGGAAGCTCATCGACCGCGGCAATCACATGCCGCGCCATCAACCGATCCCGTAGAGCTTCTTCGCATTGCCCAGATAGAAGGCCTCGCGGTCATCGTCGCTGACGCCCGCGGGCAGCACACGCGACGGCTCGTCGTAATCCCAATGCGGGTAGTCGGTCGCGAACAGCAGCCGGTCCCAGCCGATCCATTTGATGACGTCGAACAGATCCTCGCGCCGCTCCGGATCCTCCATCGGCTGCGTCGTCCACCACACCTGCTCGCGGATATATTCGGACGGCGGCCGTTTGACATGCGGCACCTCGCTGCGCAGCCGCTGCCAGACCTTGTCGAGCCGCCACGCCAGCGACGGTGCCCAGCCGAAGCCGGCCTCGATCATCACCATCTTTAACTTCGGGAAGCGCTCGAACACGCCCTCCAGCACGAGGCTCGCGAGCGCCGATTGCTGGCACTGCGAATGGCCGACCATCTCCTCGATGTAATAGGAGGGCCAGCCCGACGGCGTGATCGGGTTGCCGCCGAAGCCGAAGGCGTGGACGCCGACGGGAAGGCCGGCCTCTTCCGCGGCCTGATAGATCGGCCAGTAGCGACGCTGGCCGAGCGGCTCGACATTGCGGCTGAGCAGCAGCACCTGCACGAAATTCTTGTCGCCGGCGCGCTCGCGGATTTCGGCTGCGGCCGACAGCCCGTCCTCATTGCCGACGACGATGGACGCCTTCAGCCGCTTGTCCTTGCTGGTCCATTTGTCGATCTGCCAGTCGTTGATCGCCGAGCACAAGGCGGCCGAAAGCTCGTGGTTGCGGATGCCTTGCCCGGTGTTGAGCGGATTGAGCACGCCGAGCTGCACGTTGTTGGGATCGAGCAGTTGCTTCTGCATGAAGGACAGCGAGGAGCCCTGCGGCCCGCCTTCCGGCGGATAGGCGTCGCGGCGCGAGGCGTTGGGCTGGGCCTTCGGATAGGGCGGACCTTCCATCATGCCCTGATAGGCATGGACGCCGTAGACCTCGAGATGATGCTGCCAGCGTTTGGCGAGGTAAGGATAGAGCTCGGCGCGGGTCGCGCGTGCCGGATGGATGTCGCAGTCCGCGATCGCGGTTTTGACGGCCAGGGGGGAAGCGGCTTCGGAGCTTTCGCGGAACTGAATATTCATCGCCTTGCCTCCTTTGGCAGCGGCTAAGTCAGGCGGGGATAGGTCGCATGCGGATTATCGATCATGATCTTGCGCACGAGATCGGGGGTGAGACCTGCGGGCAGCGCCTCCTGGCCATCGAACTGCCAGTGCGGATAGTCGGTGGAGAATAGGACCAATTCGTCCGACTGCATATGATCAAACAGGCGAATTAATGTCGCCTCGTCGGGCGGCGCATCGAATGGCTGTAACGAGAAGCGGATGTTGCTGCGCACAATCTCCAGCGGCGCGCGATCAACCCACGGCGTCTCCATCCGCACCCCACGCCAGAACTTGTGCAGGCGCCACAGAAAGGGGGAGATCCAGGACACTCCGGACTCCAGCATCACCATCTTCAGCAGCGGATATTTGGCGAACACGCCCTCGACGATCAGGCTGGTGAGCTGGGTCTGGAACGCCTGGGCCTGACCGGCATAATCCTCGATGTGGTAGGAACCCCAGCCCACGGCGGTCGGCGGATTGTGATAGGCGGAACCCGCATGAATGCCGATCGGCAGGTCCAGCCGTTCCGCCGCCTCGTAGATCGGCCAGAGCGCGCGCTTGCCGAGCGGCGTATCGCCCATCACCAGCATCAGCACCTGCACGAAGCGGCGGTCGGTCGCACAGCGCTCGATCTCGGCGACCGCCTTCTCGACGCTTTGGGTGGGGATCACGATCGAGCCGCGCAGCCGCTGATCGCGATCGAGCCATTCCTTCACGAGCCAGTCATTCAGTGCGCGGCAGAACGCGGCCTGCAGATCCTCGGAAAACACCATCTGCACGCCATAGAGCGGATTGCAGATGGCATGGGAGAGCTGAAAGGGATCGAGCACATGGCGCTGCATGTCCGCAAGGCTCTCGCCCGGCTTGCCGCTTTCGGGGCGCCAATCGGGCCGCGCCGCGATCGGCGAGTTCTGCGGGTAGGATTGCGAGATGAGATCGACCATGCCGCGCGTCGTCACCTGATCGCGCCAATAGTCGTTCAGGTACGGCAGCAGGCTGGTCAGATGCGGCACGGCCGGATGCACATCGCAATCCACCCCGCCGGCGATCAGGGACGCCATGACGTCTCCCTTTTACGTTTCCTCTTGCGGTTTGCGCAGCGCTTGCCCGCGCTGTCTTGCGCCTGCCATTGAAGCAGGCCTGCCCGTCGTCCGCAACTCGGCCAACGGCGCTGCCATATGCTAGGAAGGCACAGCTCGGTTGCGAGGATCAGAGGTACAGGACATGAAAGAGCTCGTCGGCATTGCGGAACAGGTCGCAGCGAAATTGATCGCGCGCAAACAGACCATTGCCGTGGCGGAATCCTCGACCGGCGGCCTGATCTCGGCCAGCCTTCTCGCGGTGCCCGGCGCGTCGGCCTATTTCCTCGGCGGCGCCGTGGTCTACACCCGCGATGCCAGGCGCGTGCTGATGGATATTTCGGACGAAGGAATGAAGGGCTTTCGTTCTTCGTCGGAGCCCTACGCTCAATTGCTGGCCGAGCGGATGCGCAGCCGCTTCAATTGCGATTGGGGTCTGTCCGAGACCGGCGCCGCCGGTCCCACTGGTAATCGCTATGGCGATGCGGCGGGCCACAGCTGCATGGCGGTCGCCGGGCCCGCAGTCGAGGTGATGACGCTGGAGACGGGCGGCAACGATCGCTTCGCCAATATGCAGATGTTTGCAACGACAGCGCTGAAATTGCTGCTGAAGAATCTGGAGCGGTGACCTCGCGGCGTGCGAAGCATCGCGCCAGATCCAGTAGTTGTTTTGCCCGTCATTGCGAGCGAAGCGAAGCAATCCAGACTGTTGCCGCGGGCGGATTTCTGGAATCTTCGTCGCAAGTGCTCCTCGCAATGACGCGAAGGACTAGTCATTGAATAGGGGCGGCGGCACGAACCCGCCGAACTCGCGTTCGATCAGCTCGGCGAGCTTCAGCGGTGTGCGGTCCTCGAGGAAGGGCCCGATGATTTGCACGCCGACCGGCAGGCCGTCCTTCGACAGGCCGAGCGGAACGGCCGTTGCCGGCAGGCCGGGAAGCGTCGCAAGGCCGGGCCAGGCGAGCTGATCCGAATATGGATAGTCCTTGCCGTCGATGCTGATGAGTCGCAGGTCCTGCTGCGGCGAATGGTCATGCGGAAAGGCCGGCGTCGGCAGGATCGGGCAGATCACCGCGTCGAAGCTTTTGAACAGCGCGCGCCATTGCGCGCGCAGGCCAGCTCGGGCGCCAGCGTCGAGTACCCAGGCGCGGTGGCTCGCGGTGATGCCGCGCAGCCGCTCCGCACTGAGGCTGCGATCCTCGGGCGCAAGCTGACTCGCCCGGGTCTGTGAATCCGCAAACTCCTCCGGCGGGAAGAATGCGCCGAGAAAGCTCAGCAGCATGCGCATGTAGAGCCGCGACGTCTCCGCGAAGTCCACGAACTGGACGCTCTCGCGGGCGATCGTCACGCTGGCCTTCGACAGATCGGTGGCGAGCCTATCGATCGCGCCACGGACGTCCCGGTCGGTTGGCAGCAGCGGGTGGCTGTCGATCATCAGGACACGAAAGTCCCGCAATGATTGATGCCGCGCAACGGGCAAGTCGAGCTTGTAGGCGACACCGGCGTCCAGCGGGTCCGGTCCGGCCATGACGTCGAGCAGCAAGGACAGATCTGCTGCCGTGCGTGCCATCGGACCGATGACGGCGAGGTCGCCCTCGCGCGGAATTGCTGGAAACGGCGGCGGGGTCTCGCCGCGCGCGGGGCAGAGATTGATGGTCGGCTTGTGGGCGAAGATGCCGCAATGAAAAGCGGGCACACGCAGGGAGCCTCCGATGTCGGAGCCGGTCGCGAGCGCGCAATAGCCCGCGGCGAGGGCTGCCGACGATCCTCCGGAGGATCCACCCGGTGTGCGGCCGAGATCATAGGGGTTGTTCGTGGTGCCATAGATGTCGTTGTAGCTCTGCCAGTCGCCCAGTCCCACCGGCACGTTAGTCTTGCCGAGGATGACCCCGCCGGCCTGCCTGATACGCGTGACCGCCAGGGCGTCCTCAGCGGGCTTGAAATCCTTCTGCGGCACGAATCCCCAGGTCGTCGGCAGGCCGGCGATGTTGAAGGATTCCTTGATCGTCATCGGCAGGCCGAGCAGCGGCTTGCGCTCGCCGCGCGCCAATGCGGCGTCCGCCTCGCCCGCGGCGCCCAGCGCACGGTCGAAATCCCGCACACAGATCGCGTTGACCTTGCCGTCGTGCCGTTCGATGCGGTCGATCGCATCCTGCGTGAGCTCGACCGACGAGACCTTCTTCGCGGTCAACGCGGCCGACAGCTCGACCGCGCTCTTGAAGCTCCATTCGGATTTGGCCATGGCGCATCTCCTGTTCTTATTGTCGAACGATGATGCGCAGTTTGGCCCAGCATCGCAACCGCCGCTTGATCGCGATTGATGTGTGAGCAAGGCGGAACGCGGCGAGCCAAGCAACCACTCGCAGTCATCGCCCGGCTTGACCGGGCGATCCAGTATTCCAGCGGGGCCGATCGGACACGGAGAGGCCGCGGCGTACTGGATGCCCGCCTTCGCGGGGCATGACACCGAGAGTGAGGGCCTACGCGGCTCCGATCAATATCCCCACCGCCAGCACGATCGCGCCGCCGAGCACGATCTGGAACACGGCCTGAAGGAACGGCGTATCCATGTAGCGCGCGCGGATGAAGGCGATTGCCCACAATTCGAAGAACACGACAATTCCGGCGATTCCGGTCGCGATCCAGAATGCGTTGGCCCAGCGATCGGGCACGAGATAGGGCAGGGTGTGCCCAAGCCCGCCGAGCGTCGTCATCAAGCCGCAGGTGAGACCGCGCAGCCAGGGCGAACCGCGACCGGTCAGCGAACCGTCGTCCGACAGCGCCTCCGCAAAACCCATGCTGATGCCGGCGCCGATCGAGGCGGCGAGGCCAACCAGAAACGTTTGCCAGTTCTGATGCGTGGCGAAGGCAGCCGCAAACAGCGGCGCCAGCGTCGAAACCGAGCCGTCCATCAGGCCGGCGAGACCTGGCTGCACATACTGCAACACGAACATGCGCCGGTTGGTGCGGTCTTCCTCGGCGCGCACGTCTGAACTCAGGATCTGGTCCGTCAGCTTCGCCGCCACCTCTTCGTGGCCTTTCTCGGCTTCGGCCAGATCGCCGAGCAGGCGGCGCACGCCGACATCCTGCGCCTGCTCGGCGGCCTTCACGTAAAAGCGCTCGGCCTGCAATTCCATTGTCTCGACTTCCCTGCGGACGGTGTCGAGCGGCAGGTTTTTGGTGAGCCAGACCGGACGACGGCGCAGGAATCCTTTAACGTCCTCGCGGCGGATCGGGGGCAAATGCGGACCGAAGCGCTGCTCGTACATTTCCAGCAGCATGTGACGATGGCCGCGCTCTTCCTCGGCCATCTGCTCGAAGATCTTGGCGGAGTCGGGATAGCGCTCCTTCAGGTCCTCGGCGAAGCTCATATAGATGCGGCTGTCCTCCTCCTCGGAGGAGATCGCGACCGCAAGCACCTCGCGCTCGGTGAGATCGGCAAAATTCTTCACGGCGGCCCTGTCTGATTAGTTTAGAATAATTCTAAACTATATAGGGCGCCGAAGTTCCCGGGTCAAATCACGCCGCGGCTCTTCGCCAGGAAATCGAGCAGCAGGCGGCTCACCTCGGCCGGCTGCTCCTGCTGCACCCAGTGACCGGCGCCGTCGACAAGGTGGCAGCCGAGCAGCTTCATACAGGTTCGCGCCTGCATGGCCTCGAACACGCCGGGACGCTGATAGGTGCCCCAATCCTGCTTGCCCGAGATGAAGCAGGAGGGGACGTCGATATTGCGGCCGGCCAACAATTGGAGCTGGCTGTTGAATGCACCCGATGTGCCGCAGCGATACCATTGCAGGCCGCCCTGGAATCCGGTGCGGCCATATTCGGCGCTGTAGTAGGCGAGCTCGCGATCGGGCAGCCATTGGTTGGCGGCGATCGCGGCCGGCGAGGGCATCTCTTTCGCGACCGTCTCGGCCATGGTCTCGTTCAGGTCCATCACATAATAGGTCGGCAGCTTCGCCAACTCGTTCGCCGACCACGATTTCAGCGGATATGGCTTGTTGTCGGTCCAGTCCGCGCTCTTGTGATGATAATAGGCGCGCAGGAAATCATGCACGCCCTGGGGTGCGCGGTGCATATCGGCATTGGCCGGGCGTGTCGCATAGTACCATTGATAATGTTTGCGCGGACGCGGTAAGGCGGCGAGCTCGCGATGCACGGGGTCTTCGGCCGGTGGCTTTGCCGGTGTGTCGATCGTGTTGAACGGCAGCGGCGGCGCTCCGCCGAACGGCGCGCTCATCATCGCCACCGAACGAAACACGTCAGGCCGCATCAGCGCGCACCAGGCGGCGACCGGACTGCCGAAATCATGTCCGACCACATCGACCTGCCTGTAGCCGAACGCCGACACCAGCCCGAGCGCATCCCGCACCAGGTTGAAGAGCGAAAACGGCGCGAGGTCGCCGTCGTACTCCGCGCTCCATCCCGTCGTCCGGCCATAGCCGCGCTGGTCCGGTGCGATCACGTGATAGCCGGCCGAGCTGAGCGCCGGCATCACCTTGCGCCAGGAGAAGGCGAGCTCGGGAAAGCCGTGCAGCAGCAGGATGCAGGGCCGCCCCTTGGTCTCGAAGCCGGCCTCCAGCACGTGCATGCGCAGGCCGTTGATGTCGTCGACATAGCGTGAGCGAATGCCGGCGGGGAGCGGGATCTCGGGGAGCGCTGTCATCGTGTCTCTCCACTCGGTGGAATCGCTACACCGCCGCGCAGACGAAGCCGCTGCCCTTGCGCCGGATCTTCCCCACCGACGGCGAGGGGAAATGCGCGGTGCAGCACAGCGTGTCGGTGTCGCAATAGCGTTCCAGGAAGCTGCGGCGCGTCGTTGCCGCCTTGGCCTGATCGAGGTCGAACTTGACCGACAACTCCGGATAGAGCGTCTGGATCGGCGAGTGCATGAGGTCGCCGGAGAACACGGCGTCGTCCTTGCCGTGGCCCATCGTGATGGCGATATGGCCCGGCGTGTGGCCCGGCGTCGGCAGAATACGAACGTGATCGCCGATTTGGTGATCGTTGCCGACGAGTTCGTGGCGCTTGGCCTCGACCACCGGCAGCACGCTGTCGGCGAAGGGCGGCACCTCCGCCTTCGCGTTCTGCTCGGTCCAGTGGTCGAATTCCTGCTTGGCGAAGACGTAGCGCGCTTTCGGGAAGGTCGGCACCCAGCGGCCGTTCTCCAGCCGCGTGTTCCAGCCGACGTGATCGACATGCAGATGCGTGCACATCACGAAATCGATGTCGTTGACTGAGAAACCTGCGGCGGCGAGCCCGCTCAGATAGGTGTCGTCGGTCTTCATGTTCCATTTCGGACGCTGCGGCCGCGGCTTGTCGTTGCCGATGCAGCTGTCGACCAGAATGGTGTGATGCGGCGTCTTGATCACATAGGACTGGAAGCACAGCATCAATGTGTCGCCGTCATCCAGGGCTTTCGCCTCCCTCATCCACGCCCGGTTCTCGGCCAGCAGCTCCGGTGTCAGCCCCGGCAACATCTCCAGTGCCGGCACGAACGAGGTTTCCTGCTCGATGATGCGATGGATGGTGAGATCGCCGACCGCGTATTTCAAACTCATGAGAACTCCGAAGAGTTAAGCCGCGGGCGGCACCGAGATCTTCACCGAGGGCCGCTCCAGCATCTTCTGGTGGAAGGCGTCGAGCTTCGGATAGGCCTTGCGCCAGCCGCAATCGGCGAAGCGGAAGTCGGCATAGCCGAGCACGCAGACGAGGCCGATCTGCGAGATGTCGAACGGGCCGCTCAGCACTTCAGGCATGTTCTCGAAGCGCGCCATGCCGGTCCAGGCCCGGTTCCAATGGTCGTCCGACCACGCCTGCCATTGCAGGCCCTGCGGCCGCACCATCTTCTCGTAGCGGCACAGCAGCATGGAATCGAGCATGCCGTTGATCAGGGCATGATTGGTCTTGGCCTTCCAGCGCCGCGGACCGTAGTCGGGGATCAGGCTGCCGCCGGCCATCTCGTTGAGGTATTCGACGATGACGTAGGAGTCCAGGATGACATCGCCGTCATTGGTGATCAGCACCGGCAGCTTCTTCAGCGGCGTGATCTTCGAATAGTCCTCATTGGCCGTGCCGGGCGCGACGGCTGCCGGCGTGAACTCGATCTTGTCGATCAGCCCGAGCTCGATCGCGGCGATGCGCACCTTGCGGGCAAAGGGCGAGGCGGGGGAGAAGGTGAGCTTCATGGGAAATAACCTTTATCCAGACACACAGTCCTCATCCTGAGGAGCGCGCCGCTTGGCGTGCGTCTCGAAGGATGGCAACGGGAGGCGCTCTCTCGTCACCCGGCGTGAACGTCGGGCGACCGTGATCTTGGCACATCCTTCGAGACGCGCGCGTTGCGCGCTCCTCAGGATGAGGGCCGCGGCTTACGCCGCGACGATCTCCTGGCGCTGCTCGCCGAGACCCTCGATGCCGAGCGTGATGATGTCGCCGACATTGAGGAAGGTCGGCGGCTTCATGCCGAGGCCGACGCCGGGCGGGGTGCCCGTCGTGATGATGTCGCCCGGCAGCAGCGTCATGAACTGCGAGACATAGGAAATGCACTTGGCCATCGAGAAGATCATGGTTTTGGTCGAGCCGGTCTGACGGCGCTGGCCGTTGACGTCGAGCCACATCGGCAGGTTCTGCACGTCCTTGATCTCGTCCTTGGTGGCAAGCCAGGGGCCGAGCGGGCCGAACGTGTCGTGCGACTTGCCCTTGGTCCACTGACCCAGGCGCTCGATCTGGAAGGCGCGCTCGGAGACGTCGTTGCAGACGCAGTAACCGGCGACATGGTTGAGCGCGTCGGCTTCCGAGACGTATTTTGCGCGCGTGCCGATGATCGCGGCGATCTCGACTTCCCAGTCCAGCTTGGTCGAGCCGCGCGGCTTCTCGACGGCGTCGTTCGGGCCGGACAGCGAGGTGTTGGCCTTCATGAAAATGATCGGCTCGCTCGGGATCTCCGCGCCGGTCTCCTTGGCGTGGTCGCTGTAGTTGAGGCCGATCGCCACGAATTTCGACATGCCGGTGACGGGGGCGCCGAACCGCGGCTTGCCGGAGACGGCGGGCAGCGAGGCGGGATCGAGCGCCGCCAGCTTCTTCAGGCTCTCGGGCGAATAGGCCTCGCCGGTCAGGTCCTTCACATGCGCCGACAGGTCGCGCAACTGGCCGGATTTGTCGATCAGGCCGGGCTTTTCCGCACCCTTCTCGCCATAACGAACAAGCTTCATTCTCGTTTCTCCCTGGAATGGACCGATCGGTTAAACAGCTTCATGGAACAGGGCGGCGGGAAATTCAACCGCTCAAAGAGGGCGCATTGCAGCCCTCTCGATTCGGGAGGTTCGTCCGGGGCACGAGACTTAGGCCAGCGCCTCGAACCTGAATGCGTCCCCGTCCCGCCTGATATGCCCGGCCGAAAAATGCCCGCCGATCACCAACGTCGGGGTGTCGGCAAACCGGCCGAACAATTCGCGCCGCGTCGTCGCCGATTGACTTTGGTCGGAATCCGCGGTCGAGGACCAGCCGAGATGCGCCATCTGGCAGGGATGATGGGCGACGTCGCCCGTCAGCAGTCCCTGCTCGCCGTCCGACTGGACCAGAATGCTCATATGCCCGGGGCTGTGGCCGGGGGTCGGGATCATGCTGATCTCGTCGCTGAGCCGGTGATCGCTCGGGATCAACTCGGTCCGGCCGGCATCGACAATCGGCTTCACGGAATCGCCAAACACGGCCTGCTTGTCCGGCTCGGTGGAGTGGTCGCGCCAATGCTCATACTCGGTCTTGCCGAACACATAGCGCGCGTTGGGGAAGGTCGGCACCCATTTGCCGTCGACCCATTTCGTGTTCCAGCCGACATGGTCGACATGAAGATGCGTGCACAGCACGGTATCGATGCTCTCGGGCGGAAAGCCCGCCGCAATCATCGTCTCCAGGAATGGCGTGGTGCGATTGTTCCAGGTCGGCACGTTGCGGCCCTGCTTGTCGTTGCCAAGCCCGGTATCGACCACGATGCGGCGCGTCGGCGTCTCCACCACCAGCGAATGGATCGACATTTTCAGCCGGCCCTCTTCGGTGGCGAAATGCGGGATCAGCCAAGGCAGTTTCTGGATTTCTGCATTGCTCGCCAAGGGTAGAATGAAGCGGGTCGAGCCGACCGTCTCCAATTCCACGACCTTGGTTATTTTGACCCTGCCGACCTTCCACTGCATCCGGCGCATCCTCATGTTCTTGCTTTGGCGGGGAACATGCGCAGTTTCGCCGTCAGGCGCAATGGATCATCTGACGCGGTGCGGCGTTATCGCGGGAACCCAGGGAAAGACAAAGGGCCAGCCATGCCAGAGCTTGCGATTTCCGCGGAGAAGGTCGCCTTCATCATCGAAAAGGCGCGTGAATTCGACGTCAAGCAGGCGGATTCCGATCCGGATTCCGGCTCGAACGCGACCGATGACGATGCGGTCGACGTCCTCGAGGATGACGGCTCCGATCCGGTCGTCAACGAACTCGGAAGTTTTATCGTGGCCATGAACGAGGACGAGCAGATCGATCTGGTCACACTGACCTGGCTCGGCCGCGGCGACGGCACGATCGATGATTGGGACGATCTGCGCGCACGCGCCGTGGAGGCGCGCGCCGAGTATCGCAGTCCCCGGCGCGAGACGGCGCATTATCTGCTCGGTGAGCCGATGCTGGGCGACCTGCTCGCCGACGGGCTCGATGAATTCGGCGTCGACTGGACCGACGGAAACCCAGTCGCCGATTCATCCAGTCCGAGCCAGCGGGATGAAGACGAGCCCACCAAGCAGCGGTGATCCCGGCCGATATCAGCGCGCGCAGTCGACGACCACGGTGCCGAGCTTGTCGCCTTTCTCGACGGCGACATGGGCCTGCGCCGTCTCCGACAGCGGAAACTGCGCCGCGACATTGTGGATTCGCGGCCCCGCCGCCAGCCATTTCGAGATGTCGGCCTGCGCCGCCGCAAGCAACGCGGGCGGCAGCGCGAACAAGACGAGCGAGCGGAGCGTGATGCACTTCTCCATCAGCTCGCGCATCGGCACGGTCGGCGTGCGGTTGCCGTTCGTGGCGTAGACCGCGATTGTCGAATTCATGGCCATCAACTTCAGGGTCGTCGCGATGTTGCCGCCGAAATCGACATCGACCAAGTGGTCGAGCCCGCGTCCGCCGGTGAAGGCCATGGCCTTGGCAACGACATCTTCGTCCCTGTAATTGACCACGAGATCGGCACCGGCCTGTCGCGCCTGCTCGCCTTTCATCGCCGAGCTGACGGTCGCGGTCACCTGCGCGCCGCCCCATTTCGCGAGTTGCACGGCGTAATGCCCGACTGCGCCCGCGCCGCCGGTGACCAGCACGGTCTTGCCCACGATCGGTCCGTCCGCGAACAGGGAGCACCACGCCGTCATTGCGGGAATGCCCAGCGTCGCGCCTTCCGCAAAAGAGAGATTGTCGGGCAACGGCGTCACCAGATGCTCGGCAAGCGCGATATGTTCGGCCGCGGTGCCAAAGGCGCGGCCGTTGCGCTGGCCGTTGAACAGCCAGACCCTGTCGCCGATCTTGAACCGCGTCGCGCCATCGCCGATCTGGTCGATAAACCCCGCGCCATCGCTGTTCGGAATGACGCGCGAAAATTCCTTGGCGCGATAGCTGCCCCCGCGCCGGCCGACATCGGCCGGATTGACGCCGGAGGCTTCCAGGCGAATACGAACTTCGCCTGGACCTGCGACCGGCGTCGCCATCTCACCATAGGTGAGGACGTCCGCCGCCGGTCCTGTCTCCTCGTACCAGACCGCCCTCACAGCGTTCCCGGGAAGGCACCGCCATCGAGCAGGAGGTTCTGCCCGGTGATGAAGCCCGCCTTGGCGCCGCACAGGAAGGCGCAGGCGTAGCCGAACTCCTCGGGATCGCCGAAGCGGCCCGCGGGATTGAGCTTGGCGCGCTCGGCCAGAACCTGGTCCGGCGTGATGCCGCGCTTCTCGGATTCCCCCTTCGCGGTGCTGCGCAGGCGGTCGGTCTCGAACGGGCCCGGCAGCAGGCCGTTGATGGTGACGTTGTTGATCACGGTCTTGCGCGACAGGCCGGCGATGAAGCCGGTGAGGCCGGCGCGCGCGCCGTTGGAGAGGCCGAGGATGTCGATCGGCGCCTTCACCGCGGCCGAGGTGATGTTGACGATGCGGCCGAACTTGCGCGCCATCATGCCGTCCACCGTCGATTTGATCAGCTCGATCGGGGTCAGCATGTTGGCGTCGATCGCCTTGATCCAGTCGTCGCGGGTCCAGTTGCGGAAATCGCCGGGCGGAGGTCCGCCGGCATTGTTGATCAGGATATCCGGCTCGGGGCAGGCCTTGAGCACGGCCTCGCGGCCCGCCGGCGTCGTGATGTCGCCGACGATCTCGGTCACGGTCACATCAGGATAGGCCTTGCGAATGTCGTCGGCCGTCTTCTTCAGGGCCTCGGCGCCGCGCGCGGTCAGCGTGACGTGTACGCCGGCCTCGGCCAGCGAGATGGCGCAGGCGCGTCCGAGGCCTTTGCTGGATGCGCAGACGATGGCGCGGCGGCCTTTGATCCCAAGATCCACTGTTTCACTCCCGTAATGTCATGCAGGTTTTTAAGAAGCCGCCATTCTAGCCAACCTTGGCACCGCTGATAAGGGATTGGCTCGCATCAAAATGCATGCGCACTTGCCCGGCGATGCAAATGCGCCTCATCAGATGCGCCGCTCCTGCTTGAGACGGTCGATCGCGGAGGCCGCCTCCGGCGGCAGCGACTTGAAGCCCATCCGGCCCACCGTCGAGAACAGCGGCCGCAGATGCGAGCCGGCGAGGAACGGCGGCTGCCGGTTGGCCGGCACGATCTGGTCGAACACCAGCACCAGGGTGGTGGCGACGAGGCCGACCCTGATGGCGCCGAGGGCTGCGCCGCCGAGCCGGTCGCCGATGCCGGCCTGCCGTATCGTGTCGCTCAGCGCCAGGCGGCCGAGATATCCAAACAGCATGCCGACCACCACGAAGATTCCGAAGAACCAGATCCAGTTCTGCAGCAGCGGCGCATTCGGATTGCCCGCGACCTGCGGGACGATCAGCGGCATCAGCGCAACCGCGATCGGGGCGGCGAGGAGATAGGCCAGGATCGTCATGGCGCTGCCGAGCAGGCCGGTCCTGAAACCGAAGCCGATCGCGATTGCGAGCGCCGCATAGACGGCGAGATCGAAACTGTTCATGCGCGGGAGCCTGCCATGGAACGAGTGAACGCAGAACCGATCATTCCGGTTTCAGATCGTTAAAATCGTCTGTATTGATGGCGCCAAAGCTCAGGGAAAGCGCCCAAGGAAAGCGTCAAGGAAAACGTCATGTCAGACCTATTCGATGTCAGTCAGGAAACCATCCTCGTCACGGGTGCGAGCCAGGGGCTGGGGCGGCAATTTGCCCGGGTGTTGGCGGCGCATGGCGCGGCCGTCGCGCTCGCGGCGCGGCAGACCGACAAGCTGAAGAGCCTGGAAGACGAGATCCGCGGCAAGGGCGGCCGTGCCGCCGCCGTCGCGCTCGACGTCACCGACACCGCATCGATTGCGAGGGCCGTCGATGAAGCGGAAGCCGCGCTCGGCCCGGTCACGGTGCTGATCAACAATGCCGGCATCGCCATCGAAAAGCTCGCGACCGAGCAGACCGAGGCCGATTGGGACGCGGTGATCGGCGCCAATCTCAAGGGCGCCTATTTCCTCGCGACCGAGATCGCGCGCCGCATGATCGCGCGCAAGCAGGACGGCAACATCGTCAACATCGCCTCCGTGCTCGGCACCGGCGTGCTGAAGGCGGTGTCGCCTTACGCGATCTCCAAGGCCGGCATCATCCAGGCGACCAAAGCGATGGCGCTGGAGCTCGCGGGGCAGAACATCCGCATTAACGCGCTGGCACCCGGCTATATCGACACCGAGATGAACCACGCGTTCTGGTCGACGCCGCCGGGCGAGCGCCTGACCAAGCGCATTCCGCAGCGCCGCATCGGCGCCGAATCCGATCTCGACGGCGCGATCCTGCTGCTGGCCTCGAAGGCCTCGCGGTACATGACGGGAAGCGTGGTGACGGTGGACGGCGGATTCTTGCTGAATTGATTACCGTCGTCCCGGACAAGCGAGTTCACTCAGGCGTCGTCCCGGACAAGCGCAGCGAAGCGGAGCGCAGATCCGGGACCCATAACCACAGGGAGCAGTTTGGCGAAGACTCGTGGTTACCATCTCGTGCCACGACTACTCCCTGGGGTAATGGGTCCCGGCCTTCGCCGGGACGACAATGGAGCAAGAGTGTGCTTCAATTCGCCCGCATCTCCGCCCTGATCATGTCCGCCGCCTTCTCTCCGATCATGATGGTCGGGGCATTGGTGTTGCCGCCGATCAGCGTCGGCATGATCGAGGCGTCGACGACGCGCAGGCCCTCGACGCCGTGCACCTTCAGCGCCGGATCGACCACGGCCATCGCATCGGTGCCCATCTTGCAGGTGCCGACGGGGTGATAGACGGTGTCGACACGCGCGCGCAGGATGGCGCGGATATCGTCGTCCGTTCTCACATCGGACGTGAACATGTCCTTCTTCTGCAACGCGCGCATCGCGGGCGTCTCCATCAGCCGTCGCGTGGTCTTGAAGCCCGCGACCATCGTCTCGAGATCCTCCGCCTCGCCCAGAAAATTCGGGTCGATCAGCGGCGCTGCCAGCGGGTCTGCGCTTTTCAGCCAGACGCTGCCACGGCTCTTCGGTCGCAACAGGCAGACATGGCATGAGAAGCCCGCCTCCTTGTGCTTCTTGCGGCCGTGATCGTCGAGCATCGCGATGATGAAGTGCAGCTGGATGTCGGGCACATCGAGGTCGGATCGGGTCTTCAGGAAGCCGCCACACTCGGCGAAATTGGTGGTCATCAGGCCGCGCCGCTCCCGGCGGTATCGCTGGATGGCGCGGAGCAGGGATGGCAGCCGGCCGAGCGATGAGTGGACGAAGTGCGGATAGTCGGAGGCGTAGACGAACACGAAATCCGGATGATCCTGCAGATTGCGTCCGACGCCCGGCAAATGATGCACGACGCCGATCCCGTGCGCGGCAAGCGCCTCGCCGTCGCCGATGCCCGACAGCATCAAAAGCTGCGGTGACTGGAAGGCCC
Source organism: Bradyrhizobium sp. Ken64 (assembly GCF_055807555.1). Taxonomy (NCBI): domain Bacteria; kingdom Pseudomonadati; phylum Pseudomonadota; class Alphaproteobacteria; order Hyphomicrobiales; family Nitrobacteraceae; genus Bradyrhizobium; species Bradyrhizobium sp. Ken64. The sequence goes on from NZ_JBVVPA010000004.1 coordinate 262,669, forward strand.
CGGAGGCGAGGATCACCTCGCGGCGGGCGCGCAGCTGCTTTGTCTGCTTGCCCTGGATGTATTCGATGCCGACGGCGCGCCCGCCTTCGAACAGGATGCGCGTGGCATGCGCTCCCGTCTCGACGCGCAGATTCGCGCGCTTGTCCATGTGCGGATTCACATAGGCGCGCGCCGCGCTCCAGCGCTCGCCATTGTGCTGGGTTACCTGGTAGCTGCCGAGCCCTTCATGGTCGTCTTCATTGAAGTCCTCGCGGATGCGGAACTGCGCCTCGCGGGCGGCCTGATGGAAGACGTCATGGATCGGATTGTCCGAGCGTAGCCTGTTGACATGCAGCGGGCCGCCCTTGCCATGATACGCGCCGTCGAAATCTGCGTTGTTCTCGGAAGCCTTGAAATAGGGCAGCACGTCCGCGTACGACCAGCCGGCATTGCCGAGCGAGGCCCAGTGGTCGTAGTCCCATTTGTTGCCGCGGATGTAGACCATGGCATTGATCGCCGAGGATCCGCCGAGCCCCTTGCCGCGCGGTTGATAGCCGATACGGCCGTTCAATCCCTTCTGCGGCACGGTATCGAAGCCCCAGTTCGCGGCCTTGTATGGCAAGGCGAGCCCGAACGGCGTGGTGATCCGCCAATTGTCGTTCCGTCCGCCGGCATCGAGCAGCGCCACGGATGTCCCCGCATCCTCCGACAGCCGCCCCGCCACCGCGCAGCCGCCGGAGCCCGCGCCCACGACGACGAAATCAAATGTGTCAGTCACTTGTGTTTCCCCCGTTATCGTCATTCCGGGGCGATGCGGAGCATCGAACCCGGAATCTCGAGGTTCCGGGTTCGCTACGCGCCCCGGAACGACCGCCCCTACGACATGAACCGCATCATCTTCTCCAGCCGCGCGATCTTGCCGCCGTAGGGCGGGTAGAGGTCGGCGAGGCGGTTGAGTTTCGAACGATAGAACACCGGCTTCAGCTTGCTGAACGTGCGAAAGCCCCATTCGCCGTGATAGGCGCCGGTGCCGGATGCGCCGACGCCGCCCATCGGCTGGCTGATTTGCGCGAAGTGGAACAGGCAGTCGTTGATGGTGACGCCGCCGGAGACGGTGCGCGCCAGCACCTCGTCGCGCGCAATGCGGTCCTTGCCGAACCAGTACAGCGCCAGCGGCCGGTCGCGGGCATTGACGAAGGCGATGGCGTCGGCCGCTTCGCGATAGCCGAGCACCGGCAGCACCGGTCCAAAAATCTCCTCCTGCATCACGGCCATGTCTTCGGTCGCGCCCTCGATCAGCGTCGGCGGGAATTTGCGGTGTGCCTTCCAGTTGGGATCGTCCGCCTTTGCCGGCTGCAGGATCTTGGCGCCGCGGCTTGCCGCATCCGCGACGAGATGTTCCAGCCGCGCATAATGCCGGTCGGAGATCACGGAGGTATAGTCCTTGTTGGCGGGATCGGTGCCGAACATGCGCCGCATCTGCGCGCGCACTTTTTCGGCAAAGCCCTGCAACGCGCGCTCGGGCACCAGCACATAGTCGGGCGCGATGCAGGTCTGCCCGGCATTGAGCAGCTTGCCGTAGGCGATGCGCTCGGCGGCCTCTTCGAGGTCGGCCGAGGCGTCGATGATAACAGGCGACTTGCCGCCGAGCTCGAGCGTGACGGGCGTCAGATTGCGCCCCGCTGCCTCCGCCACCAGTCGCCCGACCCGGGTCGAGCCGGTGAACACCAGATGATCGAACGGCAGGTGTGCGAAGGCCTTCGCGATCTCGTCCTCGACGCCGGTGACGAGCAGCTCCGCAGCGTCGAATTTTTGCGCGACCGTCTCCTTCAGCAGCGCTGAGAAATGCGGCACGAGCTCGCTCGGCTTGATGATGACACGGTTGCCGGCGGCGAGCGCGCCGATCGCGGGCGCGAGCGTCAGCTGCAGCGGATAATTCCAGGGCGCGATGATGCCGACGACGCCGAGCGGCTGCGGCATCAGCCGATTGCGCGCGGGCAAAAATTGCAGCGCCGTCGAAACGCGCTGCGGCGCCATCCAGCTCTTGAGGTGCTTGGTGGCATGGCGGATCTCGGAGAACACCATCATGGTCTCGGCGATATTGGTCTCGACCGCGCAGCGGTGGCCGAAATCCGCCGAGATCGCCTGCCGGAAGCGCTCCTCGTTGTCGGTGACCACGGCACGCAGCCGCGCCAGCCGGTCGAGCCGCTCGGCAAGGCCAGGCGCCGGCTCGGCCCGCGACCGCGCGACCATGGTATGGAAGGCGTCTTCGACGGCCCGAAGCGGGGCGCTCGGCGGGGGGCGGTCCAAGGGGCGATCGGAAGGGCGATCGGAGGGGCGGTCCAAGGCGTGGTCCATGGCGTTCTCCCTCTCTAAGTGGCGTTTCCGCCTGGTTTTGTTGCCGCAAGCTGGCCCCTTGTGGAACTTCTGGCAAGGGCGGGCCAAACAGGCCACAAATTCGTCCACCGCGCTGTCATAAAGTCGAAAAAAACGTCCCCGCAGCCCTTTCCAAAGCCACGTCGGGTTGGTACATACCGCCCGCACCCAACGGGTTTTGCCCGGGGTTGCCTTCCAAGGAAGCCTTTGGGACGAACGAAGCAAGCCACGCGAACAGCGCCGGCCCTTCATTCATCGTCCCCGGCACTTTCGCGAAGGCAAAGCAACGGTTAACGCGGGGTGGAGCAGCCCGGTAGCTCGTCAGGCTCATAACCTGAAGGTCATAGGTTCAAATCCTATCCCCGCAACCAAGTTCGGACCTTACCGGTCCCGATCCGAAAATGGCCCGCTTTGAGCGGGCCATTTTTGTTTTGGCCGCGCCCCGGTGGAAACGTCGGCCGAACCTTGCGCAAGAGTGGGGGAACGCCTCACTCCGGATAGCTCAGGATCATTTTCAGCAATTTCGGGAACCGCGCATTGATGTCCTCCTCGCGCAGGACATTGCGGTGCTGGACGCCTTGCTTTGAGGTCCGGATCAGGCCGGCCTCGCGCAGGATGCGAAAATGGTTCGACAGGGTCGACTTCGCCATGTCAGGGCAGGGCGCCGCCTCGGTGCACGACATGCAATTGTTCTGCGCGGCCAGGCTCTTGACGATACGCAGCCGCATCGGGTCCGCGAGCGCTCCCAGCACCCCAGCCAGTGAAATCTCGCTCCGCGGTGGGTGAACGAACTGCACCATGAACAAGATATAGCACCTCCCTTGAACTCATTCAATAGTTCACTAGTATTGAACTATTGAATATCGGCGTCGTGCCGGACGGTGGAGAATATGTGATGACCAAGAGACTCGAAGGAAAAGTTGCGCTCGTGACCGGCGCTTCCAAAGGCATCGGCGCCGAAATCGCCGCTCGGCTCGCGGCCGAGGGCGCGGCGGTCGCCGTCAACTACAGCTCCAGCAAGCAGGCCGCCGACCGCGTGGTCGCCGCCATCGTCGCCAAGGGTGGCAAAGCCGTCGCGGTCCACGGCAATCTGGCCGACGCCAAGGACGTGACAAGCGTGGTCGCAGAGACCGTAAAGGCCTTCGGCGCGATCGATATCCTCGTCAACAACGCGGGCATTTACGAATTCGCCCCGCTCGAGGCCATCACGCCTGAGCATTTCCATAGGCAATTCGACCTCAATGTGCTTGGCCTGCTGCTGGTCTCGGGCGAAGCTTCGAAGCACTTCAACGCCAATGGCGGAAGCATCATCAACATCAGCTCCGGCGTATCGACCATCGCGCCGGCGAACACAGCCGTCTACACCGCGACCAAGGCGTCGGTGGATGCAATCTCCGCCGTCCTGGCGAAGGAGCTGGCGCCGCGCAAGATCCGCGTCAACGCCGTCAACCCGGGCATGATCGCGACCGAAGGCGTCGTCTCGGCCGGCCTGCACGAAGGTGACATGCGCAACTGGATCGAATCCACCACCCCGCTCGGCCGCATCGGCAAGGTCGAGGAGATCGCTGCCGCAGTGGCCTTCTTCGCTTCGGACGACGCGTCGTACGTCACGGGCGAGACGCTGCATGTGACAGGCGGCCTGCGCTGACGGAGCGCGAAGCTTAAGGGGTTCTATGAGGAGATGGCCCGCGTCGTGCGGGCCATCTTTATCGCGCGTCTCTCAAAACTCTTTAATCGCCTTCCCGTCCGCCCCCACCAAACTCGACGGCGCCTCGCCGAACACCAGTCCCTCCGGCTGAAACTTGATGGTCTTTCCGCCCTCGACGAACTCCGCAAAATTGCGCGGTGTCGCCGAGTGCACGCCGTTCTCCAGGAAGTCGTCGATCTCGTAGCAGGTGTCGGGCTTGCCGCCGGAGCCTTCGCCCAAGAATTTCTGGAAATTCTGGCTCGTCACCTTGGCCTTCTTGCGCGCCGACCAATTGGCGTAGCGGCGGTAGAGCTTTGGCATGATCACCGGGCCCTTGTCGCTCGCCAGCACGTCGGTCTCGTTTGTCTTGGGTTCGCGCAGGTCGAAGTCGAAGGCGGGGACGGTCTTGGCGAGGTGCTTCCAGACCGGCAGCTTCTTCGCGCGCGCGGTCTTGGCCAGCGCGAGGAAGGCTTTGATCTCGTCGTCGTTCATCGAGGAGTAGAACGTCGGATAGGCAAAGCCCTGCTCGACCAGCCATTGATTGATGTCGACCTTGTGGCCGCTGACCGTCACCTCGATGTCGCCGACCAGCCGCCCATAGGTGTCGAACACCTCGTTCGGCGCATCGACATGGGTGAAGACCCGGCAGGCGAGCGTCGCTTCGCCGGCGCTGCTGAGGAAATCATGCAGCGCCTTGCTCGCGGTGGCGCCGAGGAATTGCCGGTAGGAATGGGTGACCTCGTGATAGGCCTGCCGTTTGGCGTCCGTCAGCCCCTTCTTCTCCGCGGGCGAGAGCGGCGAGGGCTGGTAGTGCAGCTCCGGCGCGTCAATGCCCTGGAGGCGGATGGTGAGCTTGCCGTTCTTGATCGGCGCCGTGTTGGTGCGGCCCTTGACCTTGGCGTCGTCGAAGACGTGGGTCGGGTGGAGCGGCGCGGTATCGTTCTTGCGGAAGCGGATCGCGTCCGGCGCGACATTCACCACGACCTTGGTGGTGTCGGCGTCCGACCGCCCCTCCGGCCAGAACTGGCCGACATCAATGCTGCCTTCGACCTCCAGCAGTCCAACGGGCATCGGCCGCTCCTGTCATGGTTCAGGAGACAGCGAATCATTTTCGCACGACAAGCCCATGACGGAAGATGCGACAGGAACGACACCTCGCGGACGCGCCGGAGGTTCTAACCCGCGCGCTTGTAGCCCGCGGGCGGAGACGATCTTCCGAACGAAGCAGAATGTATCTTCAGCTCAGGATCTGTGCGGGCAGACCATCGTCAAATTGAGCAGCGTCGGCTTGTCCGAGCCCTTCTTGTAGTCCCACTCCAGCCGGATCTCGTGCCGGTGCGCGAAAGCGTCGCTGGCTTCGTGGGTGATGATCTTCGTCTTCATCGGGATCGGCGGCTCGGAGTTGAAGCATTTCCGGACGCAGGCATCGAGCAGATCGCATCGCGTCAGGGGAATGACGCCCGGCTCATCCCTGGACAGGGGAACTGTGTTCGGCTGGGTGCTGAGGTCGAGACGGGCCCGACCCTTCTCCTTGTGCCAGTACTTGGCGCTTTCCTGCGGCCAGCTCGACGCCGGCGTCAGAATCAGGTGGTACTGGCCATACTCCAGGGTCGGCAGATCGATGTCGTCCGACGCTTTGAGCTTCGCCACGCTCTTTTTCATGTTCGCCAGCGGGTAGTAATTGCTGTTCATCAAGTCTCTGAACTGCTTGCCGTTGTAAGTCCTCGAGCCCATCGCCTTTTCCCTCAATATGTCCGTGGCCTTGCCAAAATACATGCAGCTCCGCGGCGCCGGTCAGTTTGGCCAAACCTCGCGCCGCCGAACATATGACCCATCTTTGCTGGGATTTAGTTACGCTACCACTCAGGACTGTGTTTCGTCCAGATCGCCAACCGCGCCATGCCCCGCTCATGGTGAAGGCTGAGCCCGATTGCTAAGCGGTTCTCGATAGGTATTCTTATCGAGAGGTGCTTGCGGTTCTGGTCGACAGAATGACCGCGGCCTTTGAGGCGCAGGAATGAATTGCTTCACGTGTCAGTCTGCGATCGGTCCGGACGATAGCTGGTGCTCCAAATGCGGGGCGGCGGTCCGCCAGCGCGTCGATCCCGACAGCGAACGAAGGTTTGTGACGATTCTGCGCGCCGACGTCGTCGACTCCACGGGTCTTGTTGCCGAGCTGGAGCCGGAGGCGGCGGTATCGCGCCTCGAACCGGCTCTTGCGGCGATGAGAGGCGCGGTGCGCCAGTTCGGCGGCATCGTCAGCAAGGAGTTGGGTGACGGGTTGGCCGCCGTCTTCGGCGCCCCGATCGCCGACGACAACCACGCCCCCCTGGCCTGCCACGCGGCCATCGAGCTGGTTCGGCGCGTTGGCAGTCTGGGCGATCCAGGACTTCAAGTCCGGGTCGGCATCCACTCGGGTCATGTGGTGGCCTACATGGTCGCGAGCGAATTTTCCAAGGTCTACGAGATCGGCGGCGCCGCCCAGCACCTGGCGGCGCGGCTGGAGGCAGCGGCCGAGGCGAACCAGATCTACGTGTCCGAAGCCTGTCAGAAGCTTGCGGACGGACATGTCCGCTTTGATTTTCTTGGCCGCAAGACTCTGCGCGGCTTTAACGAAGCTCTGCCGGTCTATCGGATCATTGGAGCAAGCGATCTTTCGAGCTGGCGGGTGCGACGCGCTCGTAGCGTCTCCCGGTTTGTCGACCGGACGACGGAGCGGGCGCTGCTATGGCGCGCTGCGGAGAAGGTTGTCACCAGCGGGCAGACGGTTCTGCTGATGGGGGATGCGGGCATTGGAAAGTCGCGGCTTGCGCACGAATTTGCGCAGGACCTCAGGGCTGACGGCTGGCGGTTGCTCGACGTCGAGTGCAGCCCAAATCTTCAGGGCGCGCCATTTAGCACCCTGAAGCGACTGGTGCTTTCCCTCCTGGAGGCAGTCTCCAAGGACTCAGATCGCCTCGCAGACCCTCGAAAGGAATTGTCGGCGGTCCATCAATTTGCAATCGACGCGGTGCTGGATTTGCCTATTTCCGATCCGCGTTGGAGCGAATTGGAGCCCTACGCGCGGGGGCGGGCGATTTCGGAGGCCAGCTGCGCAATCCTGGAAGGCGTGGCCCGTCACAGCGGCACCGTTCTTCTCATCGAGGATCTGCACTGGGTTGATCGAGCCAGCGACACAGTTATTGCCGCCATAGCGTCGCTACAGGTGCCGAATCTGTTTGTTTTCCTCACGAGCAGGCCGAACGGAATGCCGGAATGGATCGCGCGTTGTCATGCAGAAGTGATCGCGATGCGGTCATTGGATGATGAATCTGGAATGGCCATGTTGGCCGACATGCTCGGCACGTCCGTGACAAATGCAGGCTTGAAGGACCGGATCATCTCTCACACGGCCAACGTTCCGCTGTTTATCGAGGAGGTCTGCCGTGGTCTGAAGGATAACGGCACACTTCGCGGCCAGTGGGGTGATCTGGCCCTGGTGCGTCCGATAGAAGAGCTAGGTATCCCCACAAGTATCCAAGGTGTGATTGCGGCGCGGCTCGATCGGGTGTCGAGGCAGGAGCGCCTGGTTTTGCAGGTCGCTGCAGCATTGGGGCCGCGATCCAGCGAAGCCGTCGTCCGGAAAGTCTCCGAGTTGCCCGAAGACGCCCTGCGGGACTGCCTTGCAGCGCTCGATCGGGCCGAGCTGCTGGTCAAGATCGACAGCGACATCGCGGACTCGCTTGAGTTTCGACACGAGATGGTTCGCCAGGTGACCTACGAGACGATGGTCGAAAAGGTCCGCGAGAGCGTACATGCGCGGGTTCTCGCGGCATTCGAGAACGACGACATATCGAGAGATGATCCTGACGCCCTCTGCTACCACGCAATGCGTGCCAAGGACTGGCCCAAGGCGTTCAACTATGGGAGAATCGCCGCACAGAAGTGTCTTTTGCGCTCGGCATATGCAGACGCGGTCGACTACTTCCGGACAGCGATGAGTTCACTCGATAGGACGCCAATAACCAGTTCGAGGGAGACGAATGCCATTGATCTCCGGATGGAGGCGCGCATGGCGTTCATCTGGTCCGGCCGGGTTGCCGAGTGGATCGATCTGGGAAAGGAAGCCGACCAACGGGCCAGCGAGATCAATGATGTCGGCAGAAGGGTTGCCGCCAAGACGGTCATGGCGGGTGGGCAGAACTTCTATGGGACACCTACGGAGGCCGTTACGCTTGGCGAGGAGGTCGTTGGTCTTGCCGAAGAGTCCGGCAATCCCGGTTGGCGCAATCTTGCGCAATACAATCTCGGGCAGGCCTATTTTCTTGCCGGGCGCTATCGCGAGGCGGAGCGGACTATCGCACGAGCCCGTGCCCATCTGATGGGCCCGGACGCGAGTGCGCCGTTCGGCACGCCCCCGAAATACACCCTCCTGCTCTGCTGCATGATGAAAAGCTTCACCCACACCGTGATGGGTGAGTTCGAGGCCGCCGAGCAGCTCCAGCAACAGGCCGCCGCGATCGCGGAGGAGACCGGCCGCCCCTACGACCGCGTCGCCGCTGCCTATAGCGGCGGCTGGCTGAAGCTCGGCCGCGGCGAGCCGGCGGCGGCCGCCGCCATTCTCGAGGACGGTTTTGTCCTGGCGCAGAAGCACGGCATCCGGCTGTTCGTGCCGGTGCTCGCCTGCCATCTCGGCATGGCCTATCTGGAGCAGGGGCTGTTCGACCGGGCGCGCGGCATGCTGACGGAGGCGCGCGAGGAGGCCAAGGCGGTCGGCTATACCTCGGCGGTGCTGCGCAGCTCGATCTACCTGGCGCTCGCCACCCACCGTCTCGGCGACGTCCAGGCCGCGCAGAACATGCTGCGCGAGGCGCGCAACACCGCGCGGCAACAGGGGTTCTCCGGGCTGGAGGCGGAGGCCCTGTTTGGCGAGGCCGTGGTGACGCCGCCGTCGGATGCGCAGGCCAAGGCGGCCATCCTTGGGGCCTTGCGCGCGACCATCGCGATCGCCGCCGAGAGCGGCGCGCTGCCGCTGCGGCACAAGGCCGAGGCGATGCTCAACGAGATGCAGGCGACGGGTGACGAGCTAAGCTGACGGCGGCGGCGGCCGGGCCGCCGTCGCTGCTGAAATCTGCCCGACGCGTCAAATAAATTCAGCAGGCGCCGCAAGGAGTTAGCTACTGTGCATGGGGTTGTTTTTGCCCTTTTATCTTGAAGGGCCCTTCATGGTGCAGCGCGGAGGACGGCACGCTTGTGCGGCGCTCCGATGACTATGCCCTTGCACGCGCAGCAAGGTCGGCTACCGTCAGCCCTGGCCACACGGCCAGGCGACTTTTGATTTCAATTTTTTAGCATCCGATTTTCCGGCGCCGCGACGGCGCGACGCCCACCGAACGAGGCGGGGCCATGATCATACGGGACCAGTCGGCGCTGCTCGCTCCGGTCGAGCGCGACCTGCGGCTCGATCTCTTCCGCGGCATCGGTCTGTGGATGATCTTCCTCGACCACATCCCGCACGACGTCGTGGCCTGGCTGACCTTGCGCAATTACGGCTTCAGCGACGCCGCCGAATTCTTCGTCTTCATCTCCGGTTATCTGGTCGGCTGGATCTACGGGCCGATCGTCGCGGGCGGCTGGTTTGTCGCCGCGCTGAAGCGGCTGTGGCGGCGCGCGGCCGAGATGTATGTCGCCCACATCATGCTGTTCCTGCTGTTCACGGCGCAGATCGCCCGCACCGTGCGCCGCTTCGACAATCCCATGTACGAGCACGAGTTCAACGTTCACAATTTCCTCGAGCATCCGGACGTTCTGATCGGGCAGGCGCTCTCACTGCGCTACAAGCCGGTCAATCTCGACGTGCTGCCGCTTTACATCACGCTGGTGTTCGCTGCGCCCTTCATCGTGTGGTGCCTGGTGCGCCGGCCGAACCTGACGCTCGCCGCGTCCGTGGTGCTCTACGTGCTGTCGCGCTGGTTCAACTGGAACATCGCCTCCTATCCGCCCGGCACGACCTGGTACTTCAACCCGTTCTGCTGGCAGCTGATGTTCGTGTTCGCGGCCTGGTGCGGCATCGGCCAGATCGAGAAGATCGCGAGATGGGTGTGGTCGAAGGCGGCGCTGGCGCTGGCCGCGGCCTGGCTCGCCTTCGCGCTGCTGATCGTGATGACCTGGCACGTCCCCGCGCTCGAAGCCCTGATCCCGAAATGGATGATCAAGGCGATCTACCCGATCGACAAGACCGACCTCGACATGCTGCGCTTCACGCATTTTCTGGCGCTGGCGATCTGGGTGACGCATCTCATCTCGCGCAAATGGCGGACCCTGCACGGGGCCTGGCTGCGCCCTGTGATCCTCTGCGGTCAGCATTCGCTGCCGATCTTCTGCCTCGGCGTCTTCCTGTCGTTCTCGGCGCACTGGATCCTGACGCAATACACCAGGGGCGTCTGGGAGCAGCTCGCGGTCTCCGCCGTCGGCATCGTCATCATGATCGCAGCCGCCTGGCTGCTCGACCGGGCCGAACGGGTGCCGAACCTGTTCGTGAAGGTGACGGAGGTCGAGGAGGCCGACACCGCCCTGGAAAGCGCGCCTGCGGACAGGTCTGCCGTGGCGCCCGCGGGGCATTGAGTATCGCCCGCATTTCGTCGAGAGGTCCAACGGAGAGGTTTATGTCCAGACTTGTGTTGACGATCGCCGGCACCCTCCTGCTCCTGATCTCTGGCGCATCGGCGCAAGCACCCTCGCCGGAGGCGATGAGCGCGGCGCGCAAGCTCGTGGTCACCTTGAAGATCGCGGAGCAGTATCGCGCGCTGCTGCCGCAACTCCTGCTCAAGCTGAGGCCCGTGGTCGCGCAGGACAGGCCGGAGATCGAGCGCGACTATGACGCGGTGACGGCACCCGGCTCCGAGATCTACACCCCGGCCCTCACCTCGATGGTCGACCAGGTCGCCGCGCTCTATGCCCAGAGCTTCAGCATCGACGAGCTGCGCCAGATCGAGGCCTTCTATGCCCAGCCGGCCGGGAAGAAGCTTCTGGAGAAGTCGGATGCGCTGGCACAGGGAAGCGCGCAGATCGGCCAGGACGTCAGCCAGAAGACGGCCGACGAGCTGAAGCTGCGCCTCATCGAGGCGCTGCGCAAAAAGGGGCACAAGCTCTGAGCTCAACTCTTGCGTAACGGCGCCGCGCTCGCTGATTTGACGCGGCCGTTCGCGCCGACTACGCTTTTGCAAAGACAAGAAACGCGTGAATGCCGTGGGCTGACCTGTGCTCGGGGCGGCGCTCGCGCCAAGAGAAAAATTCAGGGGAACGGAAATGACCGGCGACATCGCAGCCACCATCTCGAAGGCCCGCGAGCATTCCATCGGCGACCTCCTGCGCCGCGCAGGCAGCCGCGATCCGGGCAAGCTCGCGGTGAGCTGCGGCAATGTCAGCTGGACCTTTGCCGAGATGGACGCAATCTGCAATCGGCTCGGCCGCGGCCTGCTTGGCCTCGGCGTGAAAAAGGGTGACCGCCTCGCCGTGCTCTCGCGTAATTCGCACACCTTTGCGGCACTCCGGTTCGCGTTGGCCCGGATCGGCGCGGTGCTGGTGCCGATCAACTTCATGCTCAATCCGGACGAGATCAATTTCATCCTGAAAAGCTCCGGCGCAAAGCTGCTCGCGGCCGGCCCTGATTTCGTCGAGCCCGCGCGCGCGGCCAGCGCCAGGGATTGCGCGGTCGAGAAGATGATCTGGCTGCCGGGTGAGGATCCCGCCGCGGCGCCCGCGGGCCTCACCACCTTCGACGATCTCCTCGACGCCAACGACTCGTACCTCGATGCGTCCGTCGACAGCCGCGATCTCGCGCAGATCGTCTACACCAGCGGCACGGAGTCGCTGCCCAAAGGCGCGATGCTGACCCATGAAGCGGTGATGTGGCAGTATGTCAGCTGCATCATCGACGGCGGCATGAGCGTGGACGACAAATTCCTGCACGCGCTTCCGCTCTATCATTGTGCGCAGCTCGACGTGTTCCTGGGGCCGCAAATCTATCTCGGCGCCTCCGGCGTGATCACGGGCAAGCCGGCGGCCGAAAACATTCTGTCATTGATCCAGACGCACGAGATCACGTCGTTCTTCGCGCCGCCGACAATCTGGATCGCGATGCTGCGCTCGCCCAATTTCGACAAGACGGACTTGTCGACCTTGCAGAAGGGCTATTACGGCGCCTCGATCATGCCGGTGGAGGTGCTGCTCGAGCTTCAGCGCCGCCTGCCCAGCGTGAAATTCTGGAATTTCTACGGCCAGACCGAGATCGCGCCGCTCGCGACCGTGCTGGGTCCTGCGGACCAGCTGCGCAAGGCCGGTTCGGCGGGCAAGCCCGTGCTCAATGTCGAGACCCGCGTGGTCAACAGCTCGATGGAGGATGTGAAGGTGGGCGAAGTGGGCGAGATCGTGCACCGCTCGCCGCATCTGCTCTCCGGCTATTACAACGATCCGGTCAAGACGGCGGCGGCGTTCTCCGGCGGCTGGTTTCATTCCGGCGATCTCGCCACCGTCGATGACGAGGGCCACATCACCGTGGTCGATCGCGTCAAGGACATGATCAAGACCGGTGGCGAGAACGTCGCGAGCCGCGAGGTCGAGGAGATGGTCTACCGCATCCCCGCCGTGTCCGAGGTTGCGGTGGTAGGCCTGCCCGATCCGCGCTGGATCGAGGCGGTGACTGCGATCGTCGTGGTCAAGAGCGGCGAGAAGCTCGACGAGGAGTCCGTCATCAAGCATTGCGCCGGCCAGATGGCGCATTTCAAGGTGCCCAAGCGCGTCATCTTCGTCGATGCCTTGCCCAAGAACCCGAGCGGCAAGCTGCTCAAGCGCGAGCTGCGCCAGCGCTTCGTCGGCGGCGAAACGCTCGACAAGGCGATCCAGAAGAATTTTGGGACCTGAAGCGGAGCGCCCGACCATGAAAGTCTGGCAAATTGCGCGGGACTGGTCGATCGAGGGAATGGAGCTCGCCGATCTACCCGAGCCCAAGCCCGGTCCGGGGCAGGTCGCGGTGCGCATGCGGGCGGCATCGCTGAATTATCGCGATCTGCTCACGGTGCAGGGCAAGGGTGGCGTCACCAGATTGCCGCTGATCCCGTTCTCCGATGGCGCCGGCGAGGTGATCGCCGCCGGCGACGGCGTTTCCCGCGTAGCAGTCGGGGACCGCGTCTGCCCGATGTTCTTCCAATCGTGGATCGACGGAGCGGTTTCAGCCGCGAGCCGGCGCTACGCGCTCGGTGGCACACGTCCGGGTGTGTTGCAGGAAGTCATGTTGCTGGACGCGGAGGGTGTCAGCCGCATTCCGTCGCATCTCTCTTTCCAGGAAGCGGCGACGCTGCCTTGCGCCGGGCTAACCGCCTGGCGCGCGCTGTTCGAGGAAGCCAAGGTGAAGCCCGGCGACACCGTTCTGGTGCAGGGTACCGGCGGTGTGTCGATCTTCGCATTGCAATTTGCCAAACTTGCGGGCGGGAGCGTGATCGTAACGTCATCGAGTGACGAGAAGCTCGAACGCGCTCGTGCGCTCGGCGCCGATCACACGATCAACTATCGCTCGGTTCCTGAGTGGGGCAAGGCCGCGGCAGAGTGGACCGGCGGCGGCGTCGACCACGTCGTCGAGGTCGGCGGCAAGGATACGTTCTCGCAGTCACTCGAGGCGGCGCGGATCGGCGGTACCATTCTGGTGATTGGCGTGCTCTCCGGCTTCTCGCAGCAGATCGCGATTCCAAGCCTGTTCTCCAAGAACTTGCACGTCGTCGGCCTCTCTGTCGGCAGCCGCCGTATGTTCGAGGGTATGACGGCAGCGATCAGCCGCAATGGCATGAAGCCGGTGATCGACCGCAGTTTTGCCTTCGATGCCGTGCCCGACGCGTTGCGGTTGATGCAGCAAGGCGGCCATTTCGGCAAGATCGTGGTGGAGTTTAGTTGAGCGGAATTCGGCGAGAGCTGTAGCGCGCAACTCGCCCCTACATCGTCATTGCGAGCGCAGCGAAGCAATCCAGGATCTTTCCGCAGAGACAGCCTGGATTGCTTCGTCGCTTCGCTCCTCGCAATGACGGCTGAGAAGGCTGGCCTCAATACTTCTTTACAGCCGCGCCGAACGCGAACCACAGCGCCATGGACGCGAGGCCAAAACCGCCGAGTAGCAGGAAAGTCGGGCCGTAGCCGATCCATTGCGCGATCCAGCCGCCAAGCGCGGGACTGAGGCTCGCGCCGACGCCCTGCACGGTGATCACGGCACCCTGGCCGAGATTGATGCGGCCGGTGCCGTTGAGCGAGCGCGCGACCATGCCGGGGACGGCAACCGTCTGGAGTCCCGTGCCGATGCCGTCGAGCACCTGCATCGGCACAACGCCCCACCATCCCGTGACGAAGAAGGCGAGCACGCCACGGATGGGCAGGAACATGAAGGAGACGAGGATGACAGGCCAGTAGTTGCGCTTGCTCGCCGCCTTCATTGCGATCAGCGACGTGATGATCATCACGCCTTGCGCGATCACCACGGTGGTCGCGACGAAGCTCGGGCCGTTGGCCTGGCCTTCGGCGACCGCCGCCAGGCCATAGAGTGGAACGATGGCGGCATTGCCGAGATGGAATAGTGCGAGCGCCAGTGCCAGCACCAGCAGCGCGCGGTGCTTGAGCAGCATCGTGAACGCGTCCGGCGCGCTGTCGGGATCGTCCTCCTTGCTGCCGCGCGCGGCGCGGTCGTCGATCGCCTTGGCCGGGATCATCATCACGCAGGCGATCGCGATGGCGCCGAACACCGCCGCCAGCACGAACACGGCGACATAGCCGAACTTGTAACCGAGATAGCCCGACAGCGCGGCGCCGACCATGTTGCCGGCGTGGTTGAACGCCTGGTTGCGGCCGTTGAGCGCGTTGAAGCCCTTCTGCTTGGCGATGCCGAGCGTGATGCCTGTAACCGCCGGCACGATCGCGGCGCTCGCCAGGGATTGTGCGACCTGCGAGAACGTCACCGCCCAGAAATTCTGCGAGATCAGGATGATCGCGGATGCGAGCACCACGCAAATGCCGGGAATGACGACCCACATGCGCTTGTTGCGGCTGGCGTCAATGAAGCCGCCGATCGGCGTCGTGATCAGCATGCCCGCGACATTGCCGATCGTCATCGCGGTACCGATCAACCCGCTCGCCCAGCCGCGCTCCTGGAGAAATACGCCGACGAAGGGGCCGATGCCCGACTGCATGTCGGCCATGAAGAAGTTGAGAGCGAACAGGGGCCAGATACGAGACGAGGAGGGGGACCGCGATGTCATCGATACCAAAACGTGGTCTCAGCCGGGAAACGGCGGATGGGACAGTATCCTTTCAGCCAATCGTTCTGGCGCGGACGAGAGTTTAACGAGCGCTGCTCGGGTTGGTTCCAACCCTTACCCGGGCGGCGGGCCTTGCGGTCATGGCCAGCGAGTCCCTATTGAAGTTGGATCGTCTCTGTTGGGAGTACGGCATGCCCCTCTGGACCTGCGAAACCTGCGGCGCGCAATTCCCGGATGGCGAAAATCCGCCAACGTCCTGTCAAATTTGCGAGGACGAACGGCAATACGTCGGCTGGAAGGGGCAGACTTTCCTTACGCGCGAGGCGCTCTCGGAACGTCACCGCATGGTCTGGCGCGACGATCTCGGCCTGACCGGCATCGCGCTCGAGCCGAGCTTTGCGATCGGCCAGCGCGCGCTGCTGGTGCCGCTCGCGGACGGCTGGCTGATGTGGGACTGCGTACCGCTGGCGACACCCGAGGCGATCGCGCATGTGCGATCACGCGGCGGGCTGAAGGCGATCGCGATCTCGCATCCGCATTACTATGGCGCGCTCGCCGACTGGAGCGAGGCGTTTGGCGAGGTGCCAGTCTATTTGCACGCCGATGATCGCCAATGGGTGACGCGTCCGCATGCATCGATCGAGCACTGGACCGGCGAAAGCCATCGCATCTCCGACGATGTGCTGCTGCTGCGCACCGGCGGTCATTTCGCCGGCGCCACCATGCTGCACCATGCGAGCGGTGCGGACGGCAGGGGCGCGCTGCTCACCGGCGATATCGCGCAGGTGACGATGGATCGCCGCTTCGTCAGCTTCATGTACTCCTATCCGAACTACACGCCGCTCAATGCCGCTGCGGTGCGACGGATTGCGGCTGCCGTCGAGCCGCTGGCCTTCGACCGCATCTACGGCGCCTGGTGGGGTCGCAACATCGCCGCAGGCGCCAAAGACGCGTTCGCGGCCTCTGTCGCGCGCTATCTGGCCGCCATCGCCTGAGCCGCCTCGCGACCGGATCTATCTTGCCGATCCGCAATAAATGGACTATAAGTACAGTATTGAGCGTGACGCGACGATGCGTCTGCGGGACCGGCATGATCGATGCATCGCTGTTTCCGCGGCGCGCTTGCCGCGTGAGCGGGAGTTCGGTCCATGACGGCAGGGCGCGACTACCAGATATTCGAGGCCGGCGACGTCACGCTCCGGTCCGGGGCCGTATTCCCTTCGCTCAAGCTCGCCTACAAGACCTACGGCACGCTCAGTCCGGACAAGGACAACGTCATTCTCTATCCGACCTCGTTCAGCGCGCAGCACACCGACACCGAGTGGCTGATCGGCCCCGACGGGGTGCTCGACCCCACACGCTACTTCATCGTGATCCCGAACCTGTTCGGTAATGGCCTGTCGTCTTCGCCATCGAATAGCGCCGATCCGTTCCCGATCGTGACCTATCATGATGCCATCGCGGTCCAGCATCGGCTGCTCGCCGAGCGGTTCGGCATCTCGAAGCTTGCCCTGGTCTATGGCTGGTCGATGGGCGGCATGCAGGCCTATCACTGGGCGGCGCTGCATCCTGAAATGGTCGAGCGGGCGGCCGTCGTCTGCGGCAGTGCCCGCTGCGCGCCCTATAATTACGTCTTCCTGGAAAGCGTGAAGGCCGCGCTGACCGCCGATCCCGCCTTCCGCGACGGTCGCTTCGTCGACAAGCCCGTCGCCGGCTATCGCGCCATGGGGCGCGTCTACGCGGGTTGGGCGATGTCGCACGGTTTCTATCGCGACGAGATCTGGCGCGAAGCGGGCTTCACCTCGCTGGACGACTATCTCGTCCGCACCTGGGACGCGGCGTTTGCCCGGCGCGACGCCAATGATCTCCTGGCTCAGATCGGGATCTGGCAGAACGGCGATATCAGTCGCTGCGCCGCATTCGGCGGCGATTTCGATCGCGCGCTCGGCGCGATCACGGCCCACATGCTGCTGATGCCCGGTGCGACCGATCGTTATTTCGACGTCCGCGACAACGAGGACGAACTCGGCCGGCTGGTCAATGCGCGCTCTGCGGTGCTGCATCCGATCCCGTCGCTGCACGGCCATCGCGCCGGCAACCCCGTCAACAATCCGCGCGATCGGGCCTTCATCAAGGCCGAGATCGCAGGGCTTCTCGGCAAGTAGGGCAGACATCCGATCATGAGCGACGCAACCGTTTCAGAATCTGGCCATCGGCTGAAGCCGCTGGCGCCGGCGATGCTGCGCGAATTGTCAGCGCGATCCGACCTCAGGGGCGCGATGCAGAGCCTCGGCCATTACGGCGTGATCCTGCTCGTCGGCGCGCTGATCTGGATGGTCGCCTCGCGCCATGGCGTCCTCTGGGCGTTGCCGCTGATGGTGGTGCAGGGCTATCTCGTCGCCTTCCTGTTCATGGCCGTGCACGAGACCGCGCACAAGACGGCGTTCAAGAGCCGCAGTCTCAACCTCGTGGTCGGCTACCTCTCGGGTTTCATCATCGGATTGCCTTACGAATATTATTGCCTGTTTCACTGGGACCATCACCGCTACACCCAGGATCCGGACAAGGACCCTGAACTGGTCGTCGGCGTGAAACCGAAATCCGACACGCAGCTCGCGCTCGCCTATAGCGGCGTGCTGCAGGTCGCCGGACGCCTGCGGCTGATGCTCGGCCATGCCGTCACCGGGAAGGTCGTCGTGCCCTGGATCCCCGAGAACAGGCGGCCCATCATCGTCACCGAGGCGCGCGCCTATGCCGCGCTCTATGCGTTGCTGCTCGTGCTGTCGCTATGGTTCTCGTCGCCGCTGCTGCTCTGGGTCTGGATCGTGCCGCTGATCATTGGGCAGTTCTTCCTGCGGCCGTATCTCTATGCCGAGCACACCGGCTGCGAGCGTACCCGCAGCGCATTCCAGAACACCCGCACCACCTACACCGGCGCGATCGTCAAATGGATCGCGTGGAACATGCCCTACCATGTCGAGCACCACGCCTATCCCTCGATCCCGTTCCACGCGCTGCCAAAGCTGAACGGAATCGTCGACGGTGAGATCGTCCATCGTGGCCGCGGCTATATCAGGACGACGCGGGAGACCTGGGCCTGGTTTCGCCGGCAGCGGCAGGGCAGTTAGCCAAACGCAAAGGCCCCGATCGCGGTGCGATCGGGGCTTTGTCGTGAATGCTGGATATCAGTAGATCCCGTACGCGCACACGTTGACGACGCGGACGCGCAGGCCGTGGCGGGTCTGGACGACGCGCTCCTGATAGCAATTGTTGACGCCGCTGTTGACGTAGACGCCGCCAAAGCCCCAGCTGGGACCCCAGTGATGGTGGAAGCCGTGGGCCGACGCGGCGGTGGGAGCGAGAGCGGCAATGCCGAGCGAGCCGGCGGCGATCAGACCAAGTGCAAACTTACGAAACATCTTCATTCTCCAGAATGGCGCAAAGGGCCGTTGTTGTGTCCCTGCATCTCGGTCGAGCCGAAACGCGAATGCGTTCATGCGGCGCGGGGAGAATCGTGTTTCAGGAGTGTTTCGTCGGTCGTGGCGGGTTGCGCCGCCGTCCTGCTTTCCGCGCCGCGCGATAGCGCACGGCCATCGCCCCTGTCAGTTCCGCCATCTTCTCGCGCAGATCGGCCGGCTCCAGCACTTCGGCCTCGGGACCGAGCCGCAACAATTCGGCGGCGGCATGCCATGACGTCTTGCCGGTCGGCACTCTGGCGATGCGCCAGCCGTCTGCATCAGCGGTCTCTTCAAGCTGCGTCCGCGCTTTGACGTAAGGTTGGCTCAGCGCGTCGAGCAGTTTCACGCCAAAGGGCGACAGCCGAACGATCGCGACATTGGGATGCATCTCGGCCTCGAGACGCAGCGTTGCGTCCCGCCAATAGGCGGCGAGATCGAAGCCGGCGGGCCGCTCACAGCGATCGTCGAGCGCGGTGCAGTCGAGCACGCGCGCGACGCGATAGGTCCGCACGCTGCCGTCGACCAGACCTGCGAGATACCAGCTGCCACCTTTCAGCACGAGACCGAGCGGCGCGACGCGGCGCTGCTTCTCGGCGCGCCAGCTCTGGTAGCGGATCTTGATCAGTGTCCCGCGCAGGGTCGCGCCGGCGATGGTGCGCAGGTGCCTTGGTTGTTCCGCCTCGCCGAACCAGCCCGGCGCGTCGAGATGAAAACGCTCCTGCATCCGTCCGGCGTCTTCACGCAAATTGGCTGGCAGAGCGGCCATCAGCTTGTTCTGTGCCGCGATCATCGCCGCATCCAGCCCGAACGCCGCCGCCGGGCCCGGCAATCCCGTCAGAAACAGCGCTTCCGTCTCGCTTTGCGACAGACCGTTCAGCCGCACGCGATAGCCGTCGAGCAGGCGATAGCCGCCCTCCGCGCCGCGGTCGGCATAGACGGGAACGCCGGACGCCGCGAGCGCGTCGATGTCGCGGTAGATCGTGCGCACCGAGACTTCGCAGGCCTCGGCGAGCTCAGGCGCGGTAACCTGCCCCCTGGCCTGGAGGGTGGTGAGGATCGACAGCATCCGGCTCGCGCGCATGATCCCTTAAACCATACCTGACACAGGATGTCAGGTATGGTCCGCTACAACGCCATCGCCAGCCGGCCAGATGGAGACCTGCCATGACCGATCCGAACCGCATCACACTGTATTATTCGCCGCAAACCCGGGCCACCGGCACGCGGGTGCTGCTGGAGGAGCTGGGGGCGCCTTATGATCTTCATGTCCTCAACATGAAGGCCGGCGGGCAGCGCCAGCCGGCCTATCTCGCCATCAACCCGCTCGGCAAGGTGCCGGCGATCCGCCATAACGGGCAGCTGGTGACCGAACAGGTCGCGATCACCATCTATCTCGCCGATCTGTTTCCGCAGGCGGGGCTGACGCCTGCGCCGGACGATCCGCTGCGCGGCCCTTATCTGCGCTGGATCGCCTATTACGGCGCCTCGTTCGAGCCGGCCCTGATCGACAAGTTCATGCAGCGCGAGCCGGCGCCGATCACGCAATCGCCGTATGCCGACTATGACACCATGCTCGGCGCGCTCGAGGCGCAGCTGTCGAAGGGACCGTATCTGCTCGGCGAGCGCATGACGGCCGCGGATGTTCTCTGGGGTGTTGCGTTCAGCTGGACCATGATGTTCGGCATCGTGCCGAAGAAGGATGTGTTGGTCCGCTATGCCGAACGCATGACCTCGCGGCCGGCGTTCCAGCGGATCACTGCGGCGGACGATGAGATGGCCGCGCAGCATGCCGCGGCTGCCGGTGGGTAAGGCGCACGAGCCTCACATTCTGTGTCGTCTCGGCCTTTGCCGGGCCTTCGCCGGGACGACACCGACGAATAGCGGCTGCAGCTCCGCTCATTCAAAACCGCGGCGGTCGCTTTTCCGCGAACGCCTTGATGCCTTCCTTGATTTCGTCGCCGCGCATGCTGTCGCGGTGGCGCTGATCGGCGGCTTGTGCGTCCAATTCGCCGCGGGCGAATTCGTTGATCGCGCGCTTCATGCCGCGCATCGCCTGCGGCGCGTTGCCGGCGAGGATGTTGGCGAGCCTGTCGACCTCCTCGTCCAGAAATTCCATCGCCACCATGTCGGTGAGATAGCCGATCCGTAGCATCTCCGGCGCGCTGATCTTTTGCGCGGTCAGGAACAGTTTTTTTGCATTGTCCACGCCGAGCCGCGTCACATAGCGTTTGATGCCGCTGCTGTAATAGTGCAGCCCGAGCCGGGCCGCGGGCATGAACATCTCCGCGGTGTCGACGCCGATGCGGAAATCGCAGGCGAGCGCGAGGTCGGTCGAGCCGCCATAGACGCCGCCATTGAGTCGACAGATCGTGGGTACGCCGAGATCCTCAAGCCGGTTGACGACCACCTCGAAGGCGGAGCCCGCGCTCTGCTGCTCGCTCGCGCTGACCGCGCGCTCGGCAACGGAATTGAGGTCATAGCCCGCAGAGAAGGCGCGCCCCGTACCGGTCAGCACCAGCACGCGGATAGCAGGATCGGCCTCGACCCGGTCGAACAGTTTGACCAGCTCGCCGAGGTCCTCGGCCTGGAGCCGGTTGAGATGTTTGGGACGATTGAGGCGAATGGTGGCGCGTGCGCCAATGAGTTCGAGCACCGGGCCGGTGGCTGCGTCGGCTGTGTCCGACATTCTTGTCTCCATTTATTTGCTTATCGCCATTTATTTGTTCTCGAGCGTGCGCCGCTTCGCCTCGGCATCGATGGTCTCGGCGAGATCGGGATGCCGCGCCATCAGCACGCGAAAGTCGACGAGGTCGAGCACGAGAAGCCGCGACACCTTGGTGGTCGAGACATTGGCGCCGCGCAAATTGTTGCCGAGCAAGGCCATCTCGCCGAAGAAGGCGCCGTCGCCGAGCTGCACCTTCTTGCCGGGCAGGTCGACCTCGACCTCGCCGGCGGCGATGAAGTACATGCAGTCGCCCTGCGTACCCTTGCGGATAATCATGGTGCGCGCCGGCAGCTCCATGGTCCGCAGCATGTGGGTGACGTCGGCGATGGCTGCCGGTCCAAGCGCCGCAAAGAACGGCACCTTGCTGACCGATTCCCAGGTCTTGAGGAAATTGTCGCGCCGGGTCTCCGCGGCAAAGCCGGTCGCCAGGATGCCGGTCCAGAGGCCGAACACGCCGAGGCCGGAGATCATCACCAGCGCGGCCACCATGCGGCCCAGCGGCGTCACCGGCACGACGTCGCCATAGCCCGTCGTCGTCAGCGTCGCGACGGCCCACCACAGCGCTGCCGGCACGCTGCCGAACGTCTGCGGCTGCACGTCCCGTTCCAGGAAATATTCGGCGACCGAGGCCAGGAAGACCACCATCAGGAAGATCACGAGCACGCTGACCAGCGGCCCCGATTCGAGCACCAGCACGCGGCGGAGCTGCCGCAGGCCGGGAATGCCCGGCACCACCTTCAGCACCCAGAGCACGCTGAGCAGCCACGCCGTCCTGGGCTCGATCCCCAGAATCAGCGCGGCCGGCACGGCCAACGCTCCGACTGCGTCGACCAGCCCGGCGGAGGAGGACATGTAGAGTGCCAGGCGCCCCTGTCGTGCCATATGGCGCAGCCGGACCACCCATTCGAACACGAAGTAGATGAGGCAGGTCCAAAGCAGGGCATCGACCCAGCGATGCGCCGTCTCATAGGCCGGGTTGACCGTCAGGAGCACCATGGCGAGCACGCCGACGGTGACGGCCACATAGGCCGCCCTGGTCATGTTGCGGCCGGCCGTGGCGGCCGCGAACTGGGCCAGAGCGGAGATCAGCGGCTTGGACATGCGGGCAGGCGGCTCGGTTTGGTCTTTACGGTCCCCGGCTGGAACCTCGGTGCCAAAGTGCCTGCCCGGGCCGAGGCCGTCAACGACGGGCGCGGCCGTGGGCCACGCGCCGCTACTTGAAATGCGGCGGTTCGTCGTAGCCGCGACGGCTGCTGAAGAACAGCAGCACCATCAAGCCGATGCCGACAAGAACGGAAAAACCGGCCCCCAGCGCCAGCGCCACATAGCCTTCCGTCGGGATCGGCTCGCCCTCGACCGCCATCGCGGAATAAGCGAAATAGCCAACCGCTGCCAACATTCCCAGCAGGAAGATGATGAGGAGTGCACGCATCGCGCGGTCTCCGGTTGATCCGAGAACAAACGGTTGTGGACGGGGACGGTTCCCTGACTAGGGCCCCGGGTCGCTTGTGGGGGAATGACGTCAGCGGCGCCTGAGCGAGCGCCTCGTCCTTCGAGACGACCGCTTCGCGGCTTCCTCAGGATGAGGCTCAGCTGCAACCATCTGCGTTCAATGCTGCCGCATACTCATCCCTCATCCTGAGGGCCCGCCGCAGGCGGGCGTCTCGAAGGATGGCCGCAGCCGAGCTTCGATAGGTCAGGCACTCTGAGCTGTCTTCACCACCACGATGTTACTTTCGTCGTGCTGGGGAGGGGCCACATCCTGTGCGGCCTTCGCGCCCTCGCCGGCATGGCGCTTGAGGTAGTCGCGGCGCATGCCGATCTCGTCGCGGACGAATTCGTAGCCGAGCTTGAACGTGTCGAGCCCGTCGGTACTGATCGTGCCGTCTCTGAGGCCGATGACGGCGCCGCGTAAAATGCCTTCCAGCTCGTCCTGGAGACATTCGAGCTGGTCGAGCGAATGCGCGTGTTCGATCCGCTCGCCGATGTCGAGGATGGCGGTGGAAAGCTCGCTGGCCTTCTCCGGCGCGATCCGGGTGATCTTGGCGTAGATCGCGGCGAAGATCGAGCCGATGACGCTGAGCGCGGCAGCGCCCAGATACATCAGGTCGCTGTACTTATCCATGAACGACTTGGTGTCGTCGTTGATGTAGTCGGCCGCCCCTTGATGCGCCATCACGAAGGCGTCCTTCTCGACGGAGGCGGGCTCGATTCTGCTGGCAAAGCCGCCGTCGAGCCCGAGCGCGGACTTGTTCTCGTAGACGGTGCGCGCGAGCTCCCCGGCCGCCGTCGGCGACATCCGGGATTGGGCGACCAGCAACCATTCGAGACCGATCGTGTCGAGATCGTCGTCGGGAATTTCCGGTGATGCAGACAGCGTGCCCGCCGTCAGCGTCTCGCTGGAAATGCCGGGGATCTTGCGCGCCAGCGCTTTCGCCTCGTCGATCGCATTCAGTGTGAAGCCGCCACGCCTGGCGACCTGCTCATACGCCTTGTCCCGCACCGCCCGCGAGGCGTGGACGATGGCGACGACCGCGCCAAAGCCGCTTGCCGGCGCGAACAGCTTGTCGAGCGTTGCGCCCTGCGGCGCCATCTGGATCTTCGCCGCGTCCGCACCGTCGGGAATGTCGAGGATGCCGCGGACGAAGGCGAGCGAGGATTCGTTCTCGGCGAGGACGGCGACCTTCTTCTTCTTCAGCTCGGCGAGCGACTTGATCTTCTTGTTTCCCGGCCCGAGCAGCAGCACGAGATCGTGCTCGAGGATCGCGAGCGTGCGCGCCCGCAGCGGCACCCTGGCGTCGGTGCGCAGCACCGCGAGGTCGGCCTGCTTGCGGTCGAACTGGGCGATCGCCTTGGCGTTGTCGGCGTTGTTGACGATCTTGATCCGGAAGCGCGAGGCGTTGTTCTTCAGGACGGCGGCGAGCTTGGCTGCGAACAGCGCCTCGTCGCTGTTGGGGGCGCCGACGGCAAAGGTCAGCGTCTCCGAATTGTGCACCAGCATGCGGCCGCCCCAGACGGTGGCAAGCGACAACAGCAGGGTCAGCACGACGTAGAGGAAGACCTGCTGCTGATTGGTCTTGATCACCTTGGGTCGCCGGGGCGGTGGCTCGATCGGCGATGAGGTCGGGCCCTCAGTACTCATGGCAGCACTCTGGCCTTATGCTTTCGGTGGCGGGCGGCTCGCGGATGTGATCGCTGCGGTCGCCCTGTAATTCGTAAACGTCTGAAAAAAGAACGATATTCTCTACTGGCGATGATAGCGCGCAGGCCGCGGAATGCAAATTCCGAGCCGAAGGTAACCTTACTCAACTCGGCCGCGGCGATTGGCCATCCTATCACCAGTTAGCCACAGTTGGCGATTTTCCGGTTCCCCCGGCTGCATTCCGCCGCGGGAGGTGTCATAAATCGCAAGTCCCGGCGATTTGACCGGTCCAGGAAGAGATTGCGCTGAACGCTCCAATTCTTCTTGTCACGTCAACGAGGGCGCCTTGTCGTTTCCACCCCTGTCATCGGCGGTCCCGGTCGAAGCGCTCATTGGTTGGATGTTGCTGCTGACGTTCAAGCACATCATCGCCGATTTCGTCCTCCAGACCGCGTGGATGGCGCACGGCAAGGACCAGAAGCACGGCTGGGCCCTGCCGCTCCTGGTGCACTGCCTGGTTCACCTTGCGGTTGCGCTGCCGCTGATCCTGATCGTCGCGCCGAAATTCTGGTTTGTGGCGTTGATCGACTTCGTGATCCACATCACGATCGACCGCGCCAAGGGCTTCGTCTCGGCCAATTTCGGTGTCGATCTTGCGCATCCCTGGTTCTGGACCCTGATCGGTGTCGACCAGGCCCTGCACCATCTGACCGGCTTCGGCCTCTCCATCTTCATGGCGGCGAACTGAGGGACGGCAACCCTCTGGAGTGGCTGCCGGGCCTGCATGGTTCGAGACGGCGCTTCGCGCCTCCTCACCATGAGGGGTGAGAATCTTTCAGCAGGAACAGACCTCATCCTGAGGGCCCGCCGAAGGCGGGCGTCTCGAAGGATGGCCAGAGAGAAAACCCTTTCCAGCCCATTGATTCGCGGCTCACGCGCAATGACCCCGGGTGACTACCGGGCAGCGTGGTTAACCTTTCGTTAGAGAATTGCACTGCATCTTCCCCCACGAGGGAGAACTGCAATGTTTTCAAGCCGCGATACCTTTGAAGGCGATTCGTGCCCGGTCCGCGACGAACTCCTTGGCGAGATGTACCGCGCCAGCGAGAGTGGCCTGCCGAGGCTGGTTGAAAGTGTTTCCCCTGACGCGCGCGCCAGGCTGGCGCTGTTCTGCTATCGCCGCAGCCATCTGCACTCGCTGGCGGTCGCGATCGCCGGCAGCTGTAACGAGCGCGACCTGATCGAGAATGGCGGCCGTGTCGGCTCGACGCTCTATGCGCTTGCGCGCGAAGGCGCGGCGAAATCCTCGCCGTCGCTGTCCGGTGGCCGCAAGCCGATCACGCTGTCGACCAAGCCGCTCTCGGTGCTCGCGCCGCTGGACGACGAGATCGACGACGAGATCAGCGAAGCCGTCCCGGCCTAAAGCGCGATCGATCGCGCTTTAGCTCTCTATTGGTGCATGATCCGGAAAACCGCTGCACACTTTTCCGGATCATGCGCTGGTCGCCTCGATCACCGGCAGCCCGAATTTCCGTCGCGCCATCGCGCATTCGGCATCGCCCGGCATGCAGGTGCGGCACACCTCCGGCCGCACTGCGTAGATGCCGCACGCGGTCGCTTGTCCGATCTCTCCATGCAACGCTGAACAGCGATCGCCTTCGCAGCGCATGCCGGATTGACGGTCGTTGACGAGCGCTTCGGGAATCGCGGCAAGCTCCTCGTCGCTTTCGATCGAGAAGCGCGGCCAGTTCGCCGAATAGCCGCAGCAGGCGCCGCAACTCTGGCAACAGCTCGAGAGGTCGATGGGGGCGTTCTCATCCATCGTCACGTGTCCTTCACGTATCCTTGGGTGGGCCCCAGACCAGGCTCTGGCGCCATTTCGCGCGCAGCACGTCGCGCCTTTCAGGATATCTCTCGTCGGGATAGCTCGCATCCACCACGCGGTCGGTGCGGAAGCTGCGGAAGTCTCCGCGCAGCTCGCACCAGGCCGCGAGCAGGCGCACGGCTTCGAGATAGCCGATCGAAATCGGCCAGATCATGCGCTCGCTGGCGCGGCCCTGCTCGTCGCGATAGCGCAGCATGATCTTCTTGCCTTCGTGGATCTGGGTGCGCGTGCGTGCCATGTCCAGGCGGTCCGGCTCCCTGTTCCAGCTCGGCCGGGCCCGGCTTGCCGGCTCCAGCACGAAGGGACGCAGGCGCTCAGGGACAGTGTCGGCGATCTTGGCCATCAAGTCTTCAGCCGCACGCGCCAGCGCGGGATCGGCATGGCCGGCGACCCATTGCGCGCCCAGCACCGCCGCCTCGATCTCGTCGGGTGTCAGCATCAAAGGCGGCAGATCAAAACCCTTTTCCAGGATGTAGCCCATGCCGGCTTCGCCGCGGATCGGCACGCGCTGGCCGATCAGCGTGGCGATGTCGCGATAGATCGTGCGTTTCGAGGTCTCGAGCTCGGCCGCGATGGCGTCCGCCGTCAGCGGCTTACGCGTGCGCCTCAGCACCTGGATGATTTGAAACAGCCGGTCGGCGCGTCTCATGACGGGTCTCTTGTCGGTGGTTTTTCAGAAGGTGGCGCGCGGCTGCTGACAGGATGTTGGCAGCAGGGGAGTTCTATACCGGGTCAACACGTCGACTGAAGAGGATTTGTCCATGATCATTCCAACTCATTTCGGCCCGGCCGCTGCGCTGTGGCGGACCCAGCCTTTACGAGTCCCTGCTTTGCAAGTCCGAGCTTGGTACGCATGGGCGTTCGGCCGCCTCGTATCCCTTGATCTCATGGTCGTCGACCTCCGCCTTGCGCTCGAGACCGTGGTGACTCGCTTCCTGGTCCAGGCCGCGGACGCGCTGGTCCGTCATGTCATGGCCCGCGCCTGGCGGGGGGCCCGTTTCGCAGAAGATATCACGGCTGCTGCCACCATGGTGGCAGCAGCCCGCGGCTAAGTTCCCTCAACTCTTTCGGTCGTTTCAGGAGAGCCTTCATGATCACGCTTTACGGCTTTGGCGCCGGCTTCGGCCTGCCGGAAATCAGCCCCTTCGTCACCAAGACGGAGGTGCAGCTCAAGATGGCGGGACTGCCCTACCGGAAGGAGCGGGCGATGCCGCCCGCCTCTCCCAAGGGGCAGCTGCCTTTCATCGACGATGGCGGCGAGGCGGTGGCCGATTCCACCTTCATCCGCGCCCATATCGAGCGCCGCTACGGCTTCGATTTCGACGCCGGTCTGTCGCTCGTCGAGCGCGCGCAGGCTTGGGCATTCGAGCGCATGATCGAGCATCACGTTTATTTTGCGCTGGTCGGGGCGCGCTGGGTCGATCCGGTCAACTTCGCCAAGGGGCCCGCGCATTTCTTCGACGGCGCGCCGGAGCACAATCGCGAGAAGTTGCGCGAGGACGCGCAATTCCGTGTCGCCGAGAACTACCTGCTCTCCGGATTAGGCCGCCACGCGCCCGATGACGACGTCGATCTCGCCGTGCGCTCGCTGTTTGCGCTCTCGGTTCAGCTCGGCGACAAGTCCTATCTGATGGGCAAAAAGCCCTGCGGCGTCGATGCCACCGCCTTCGGTGCACTCGCCGGGATCCTGACGCCGTTTTTCGAATCCACGCTGCGCCGTCGCGCCGAAGGATTTCCGAACCTCACCGCTTATGTCGACCGGATGATGGACATTTACTATCCGGAGTTCGCCTGGACCCCGCTGCGGCAGGCGGCCTGACGACAGCGCGCCCGCAGGCTCGGTGCACCTCTCCCGCTTGCGGGAGAGGTCGACACGCTCGCAGAGCGTGGCGGGTGAGGGCTATCTCCTCTGGGGGGCTTTGCCCGTAGACCTCAGACAATCCCAATGCGGAGGCACCCTCACCCCAACCCTCTCCCGCAAGCGGGAGAGGGGGCGCAGCGACACCGGAGGTGCGGCTCGCTCATACAGCCAAAACAAAAGAGCCGGCCCATCGGGCCGGCTCTCGTCGTCTCAATCCTGCCGCTGCGTCTATTTCACCAGCATGTACTTGCCGTTCTTCACCGTGAGCAGGATGCGCGAGCGCTCGTCGAGGCCGTAGCGATCCTTCTCGGTGAAATTGTAGACACCCTGGCTCGCCGCAAGCTCCTTCTCCGACAGCAGCGCCTGGCGGATCGCTTCGCGGAATTCCGGCGTGCCGGGCTTCGCCGTCTTGAGTGCCGCCGGGATGATGCGCTTGAGAATCTCGAACGCGTCGTAAGAGTGACCGGCGAACTGGCTGCGGCTGTTCGGGCCGTACTTGGCTTCATAGGCCGAGTTGAGCGCGAGGCCCGGCTTCTTGGTGGCGGCTTCGTCCGGCTGGTCCTCGGGATCCATGACGGGACCAGAGGCCATCAGCACGCCTTCCGCCGCTTTGCCGGCGATGCGGATGAAGTCCATGCTGGCGGCGCCGTGGGTCTGGTAGATCAGGCCCTGATAGCCACGCTCGCGCAGCTCGGTCTGCGGCAGCGCGGCGGCGGTGCCGGAAGCGCCGACCAGAATGGCGTCGGGATTCGCCGCCACGAGCTTCAGCACCTGTCCGGTCACCGAGGTATCGGGGCGAGCGAAGCGCTCCTCGTCGGCGATGGTTATGCCCATCGGCACGGCCTGCGCCTTCAAATCGTTGAACCAGAGGTCGCCATAGGAGTCGGAATAGCCGATATAGCCGACGGTCTTCACGCCCTTGGCCTTCATGTGGTTGTACAGCACCTTGCCCACGATCGGGATCGGCTGCGGCATCGCCACCGACCACTTCATGCGCTCCGGTGTGATCGGGAACGGCGCCAGGCCGAAATGCGGAATGCCGGCTTCGTTGGCGACGTTGGACACCGCGATGGTCGGCGGCGTCAGCGCCGAGCCCATGATGATGTCGGCCTTGGATTCGGTCACGAAGCGGCGGGCGTTGGTGGTCGCGGTGGTGGGATCGCCGCCGTCGTCGAGCACGATCACCTTCAGCGGAACGCCGCCGATCTCCTTCGGCACGAACTCCAGCGCATTGCGCTCGGGAATGCCCAACGCTGCGCCCGGGCCGGTCGTGGTGGTGGTGATGCCGATGGTGACCTCGGCGGTCTGGGCCAGCGCGGGCACGGCCGGCAGCGCAAGCGCGGCCGCGGTGACGGCAGCGGTCAGGTAAAAGCGTTTCATCTATTCCTCCCTTTATGTGTTTCTTTGAAAGCAGAAATCGGGGGGTAATTCAGCCCCCTCTTTTGGCGATGTGGCGATTTAGCTCCGGGCCTCGCTCCCCGTGAATTTGGTTACCATTTCCGCAGGAAACGGTGCCGATTTCAGTTTGTCGGGGTTAACGGGGTCGCGGCCGACCAGGACACGGGTCTCGAAACCCTCGATCGCCAGCGCCTCGCCCTTGTAGACGCTGTGCTTCACCTCGAAGCTCGAGCGCTTGATGCTCTCGACCTTCGTTTCGATGGTGATCCAGTCGCCGTAAGTCGAGGGGATGTAGAACTTGGCGCGCGTGTCGACCATGGGAATGCCCACCAGGCCGTATTTCTTGACCAGGTCCTGCTTGGAGAACCCGGCGACCTCGAACAGGGTCGACGTCGAATCGTCGAATATCGCGAAATAACGCGGGTAATAGACGATGTTGGCGGGGTCGCAGTCACCCCACTGGATCTGGACGTCGCGCCGGTTCACGAACATATGTCGCGCCCTATTTCGGTGCCATGCGCAGCGAGCCGTCGAGGCGCACCACTTCGCCGTTCAGGTAGGAATTCTCGACCATGTGCAGGGCGAGCGCGGCGAACTCGTCGGCGTGGCCGAGCCGGCGCGGGAACGGGATTGCGGCGGCGAGTGAGTCCTGGGCTTCCTGCGGCAGGTTGGCGAGCAGCGGCGTGAGGAACAGGCCGGGCGCGATCGTCAGCACGCGGACGCCGAACTGCGCCAGCTCGCGCGCGATCGGCAGCGTCATGCCGACGATGCCGCCCTTCGAGGCCGAATAGGCCGATTGCCCGATCTGACCGTCATAAGCGGCAACGGACGCCGTGTTGATGATGACGCCGCGCTCGCCGGTTGCCTGCGGCTCGAGTTTGGACATCTCGTTCGCGGCAAGGCGAAGCATGTTGAAGGTGCCGATCAAATTGACCTTGATCACCTTGTCGAAATCGGCGAGCGCCATCGGGCCGTCGCGGCCGACGACGCGCTTGGCAACGCCGATGCCGGCGCAATTGACCAGCACGCGCGCGGGTCCATGGGCCTTGGTCGCCTGGGCGATCGCCGCCTCAGCGGAAGCCGCATCGGAAACATCGCAGGTCACCGCGACGCCCTTGATCTCGGCGGCCACGGTTTCCGCGAGCTTGGCATTGAGGTCGCACACCGCGACCTTGGCGCCCTGCGCCGCCAGCTTTCGCGCGGTCGCCGCGCCCAGTCCCGACGCGCCGCCCGTGACGATGACAGCCTGATCCTTCAACAACATGGCGTTC
This sequence comes from Bradyrhizobium sp. Ken64, assembly GCF_055807555.1. Lineage (NCBI taxonomy): Bacteria > Pseudomonadati > Pseudomonadota > Alphaproteobacteria > Hyphomicrobiales > Nitrobacteraceae > Bradyrhizobium > Bradyrhizobium sp. Ken64. The sequence continues at coordinate 293,724 of NZ_JBVVPA010000004.1, forward strand.
TCCCTGTAGTTTTCTTACCCGACCGATATCACACGGTCCGATGGATTGGCAGCGTAGAGCTCCTCGATCAGCAGGCTGCGATGCTCGAGCACCGCGCGCTGGTTGATCGAGCCCTTGTCGGTGACTTCGCCCTTGTCGATCGAGAGTGGCGTGTCCATGAGGATCGCGCGCGTGATCCGCGTCGAGGAGCCGGTAGCCGCGCCGAGAAAGCGGGTCAGCCGTTCGCGAAATGCCTCGCGCACCAGCCGGTCGCGGGTCGCGACGACGAGATCGTCGGTCGGCAGCGTCGGGTTGATCAGCCGGCAGCCGTCGAGATCGAGCACGACGAGCGCGGAGACCTCGTCACGGTTGATGCCGGCGATGACGACGTCGCGCACCAGCGGTGCGCAGGCCGCAACGAAGCGCGCGCGCAACGGGCCGACGCTGACCCAGGTGCCGCTGCCGAGCTTGAAATCCTCACCGATGCGGCCGTCGAAATCGAAGCCGGCATTGAGATCGTCGGGATCGACGGGCTTGAGGGCATCGCCCAGCTTGTAGAAGCCCTCTTCGTCGAACGAATTTGCGGTGATGTCGGGCTGGCGCCAGTAGCCGGGCATCACGTTCGGCCCTTTGCAACGAACTTCCATCTTGCCGTTGTTCGGCACCAGCTTGGCGTCGTTGCCGGATACGGGAAGCCCGACATGGCCGGAGCGGCTGGTGCGCGGGTTGACCGACATGAAGAACGGCGCGGTCTCGGTCGCACCTAAACCGGTCAGCATCGGCACGCGGTAGCCTTTTTCCTTTACCGCGAGCTCGTCGAGGCTGTTCCAGACGAACGGCGACAGCGCCGCGCCCGAGAAGAACATCGCGTGCAGCCGGTCGAAGAATTTTGCGCGCAGGCCCTGGTCGTCGCGCAGATAAGGCAGCAGCGACTCGTAGCCCTTGGGGACGTTGAAATAAACCGTCGGCGAAATCTCCTGGAGATTGCGTACGGTTTCCTCGATGCCTCCAGGCACCGGCTTGCCGGCATCGAGATACATCGAGCCGCCATTGTAGAGCGTCAGCCCGATATTGTGGTTGCCGCCAAAAGTGTGATTCCAGGGCAGCCAGTCGATGATGACGGGCGGCTCGTCCTTGAGGAAGGCGAGCGTCTCGCGCAGCATCACCTGATTGGCGCAGATCATGCGCTGGGTGTTGATGACCGCCTTGGGGTTGCCGGTCGAGCCCGAGGTCAACAGGAATTTCGCGATGGTGTCGGGGCCGATCTTGCCGTGGATCTCCTCCAGATCGGCGCGGATCGGCGTCGCCATGAGGTCGGCGAGCAAAGTGACGTCGCGGCCCGGCACGCGGCCGTAGGACGCCGCGATCTCGGTGCCGAGCGAGACGTTGGCCGCGAGCGCGTCGGCGAACTTGTCGGCGTCCTCGGCGAAGACGAGGCCGGGCGTCAGCAGCTTCATCAAATAGGAGAGCTTGCCGTAATCCTTCGACACCAGCGAATAGGCCGGCGACACCGGGCAGAACGGAACGCCGGCATAGAACGCGCCGAACGCCAGCAATGCGTGGTCGATCGAATTGCCGGAGAGGATGACGACCGGCCGTTCCGCCGACAACCCGCGCGCAATGAGCCCTGAGGCGATGTGCCGGCTCGCGGCGAGCAGCTCGGCGTAGCTGATCTTGCGCCAGAAGCGGCCGCCTTCGCGCTCGGCCATGAAGACGCGATCCGGCGTCGCGCTCGCCCAGTGATGCAGGCGGTCGGTGATGCGGGCCGGATAGTCGCCGAGCGGCTGTTTGGGCCGCAGGTAAATCGTGCCGTCGTCGCGCCGCTCGATATTCACGACGGGATCGCCGAATGAAATGGGCCGCAGCGGGGAAGTGCTCGCGCCGCGCTCCATGCTGGAAGAGGACGACGGCTGCGCGCTCATGATTTCGGCTTCACCTTTGCGGTCTTGTGTTCGAGGAACTCGCGAATCCTGCGCTTGGCTTCCTTGTCGCTCTGCGCCACCGTCGCCATCAGCGACTCCATCAACAGGCCGGTCTGCGGATTGGCCTCCGCGATCATCGGGAGCGCCTGGAGCACGGCGAAATTGGTTAGCGGCGCGTTGGAGGCGACCTTGGTCGCAAGCTCCATCGCCTTGCCGAGGCCGTTGCCGGCTTCCGTGACATATTGCGCAAAGCCGTAGGAGGTGCCTTCGGTCGCGGAATAGACGCGGCCGGTCAGCATCATGTCCATCATCCTGGCGACGCCGATCAGGCGCGGCAGGCGCACCGAACCGCCGCCACCGACGAAGATGCCGCGCTGCCCCTCCGGCAGCGCGAAATAGGTCGAGGGTTCGGCGACGCGGATATGCGCCGCACAGGCAAGCTCCAGCCCGCCGCCGATCACGGCGCCTCTGAGCGCCGCGATCACGGGCACCCGGCTGTACTGGATGCGGTCGAACACCCGGTGCCACATCTGGGAATGGAGAAGGCCGCCGGTGGCGTCATGGTCGGTCAGTTCGGAGAGGTCGAGACCGCTGGAGAAATGGTCGCCGATGCCGTGGATGACGACCGCGCCGATATCCTCGGGCAGGGACGCAAAACACTCGCCGATCTCCAGGATGATGCCGTCGTTGAGTGCATTGCGCTTCGCCGGCCGATTGAGGCCGACGGTCAAAACCCGATCCGCCCGCTCGATCTTTAATAGCCCGGAGGCGCCCGCGTCAGCGGTCTCGGCGTTTCCCTGTGTCATTTGCGTCCTTGTCAGAATAGTTATGTTGTATAACGAATTCAGGGGGAGTCAATACGGCTGACAGCGGGGAAGCCGATCCATAGTCCGGAAAAGGGACGACAGTCCGGCTGCAGCGCCCGGACCCGAATGCCGATGCGCAAAGATTGGGATGAATATCGCAGACGCCGATGCTATCCGGCCGCTACGCCGCCTTGGTTCCGCTTTGGGGTTGCGCCACAAGATTGATACCCATGGCGTGGAGAACTTTTATCACAGTGCCGAATTCGGGTTTGGCCTCGCCGCCAAGCGAGCGATACAAGTTCTCGCGGGATAGACCGGCCTTTTCGGCAATGGCGCCCATGCCCTGAGAGCGGGCTACGGCGCCGATTGCCATCGTTATTGCGGACGGATCGTCGGATTCAAAGGCTTCGGTGAGATAGGCCGCAATCATCTCGGGGCTGTCGAGGTACTCCGCAGCATCAAATGATTTCACTTTTGCCATTGCTCAGACCTCCAATTCGCTCGCGATCTTCTTTGCCAACGCTATGTCCGCCGGCTGAGAGCCTTTATCGCCCCCGCAAAGGAGAACAATGATCTCCTCGCCTCGGGCAACGTAGTAGATCCGGTAGCCGGCGCCCTCATGGACTCTCATTTCGCTGATGCCGCCTCCGATCGGAGCAACGTTTCCGGGATTGCCGAGCGCCAGCCGATCGATCCGGGCGAGGATTTTTGCTTTCGCTCTCCGGTCTCGCAGGTTTCTAAGCCAGTCAGAGAATTCGTCGGTTCTCTTGATCGTTGGCATTTGTAGCGTATACGCTACAGATGCCGTACTGTCAATGGACTAGCCGGTCCTTGGGTGCGGCGCGCGTTCACATCACCTGATGCACGTCGATCACGACGCGATCCGCATGCCGCGCTGCTGAACCGACAAAAATGTGCTGCATCAGCCAGCGGTAGTTCTCGTGCCCCGTTTCGAATTTCGGCACGGTGCGGAAATAGATCAGTTTGGGATCCACCGGCTCGCCGCGCTTGAGCTTTTGCAACAGCTCGACCGGGCCGAAGCGCATGCCCTTGTTCTCGACATAGACGACGGCGCCGTCGTCGGTTTCGAACGCGTACTTCGCTTCGAGATCGATCAGCTCATTCGGGCGGATGGTCTGGAAGTCGGCACCGAACGGCAGCACGCGGCCGGTGATCGCGCCCGTCACCTCGCCGCCGATGATCGGGATGATGCGGCGAATGCCGATGCCGGTCTCGCCGGCGGTGACGACGTCGCCGATGCGTGCGGTAACGGTGAAGACGTATTTGGTTTCCAGTACGGGTATGGTCATCGCTTCACCTCATCAATGCGCCATCATCCGCGTCGGCAGCCACGTCGCCAGCAGCGGGAAGGCGATCAGGATCACCAGGCGCACGAGGTCTGTCGCCACGAACGGAATCACGCCCTTGAAGATGGTGGAGAAGGAGACGTCCTTCACCACGCTCTTGATGACGAAGACGTTCATGCCCACCGGCGGATGGATCAGGCCGAGCTCGACCGTCATGACGATGATGACGCCGAACCAGATCGGGTCGAAACCGAGATGCATGATCACGGGGAAGATGATCGGCACGGTGAGAATGATCATCGCCATGGCGTCCATCAGGCAGCCGAGCACGAGATACATCACCATGATCAGCGCCAGCACGCCGTAGGGGCCGAGACCGAGGCCGGTGAGGAATTCCGTCACCTTCTGCGGGGTCTGCGTCACCGTGAGGAAATAGCCGAAGATCAGTGCGCCGATCAGCACGGTGAACACGGCGGCCGCCGTGCGCGTCGCCTGGAGCAGCGAGGCCAGAATCTTCTCGCGGTCGAGGCGGCCGGTCGCCACGCCGATGATGAAGGCGCCGGCAGCGCCGACGCCGCCCGCTTCCGTCGGCGTGAAGCGCGGCAGATAGGGCAGGCCGTAAAGGCCGCCGATCACGAACACGAACAGCAGCACCGGCGCCCAGATGTCCTTCAGGCCGGCGAAGCGCTCGCGCCACGGCAGCACCTTGCCCTTGGGCAAAAAGTCCGGCCGGAAATAGCCGATCAGGAAGATCGTGATCATGTACATGGTCATCGCCAGGATGCCCGGGATGATGCCGGCGATGAACAGCTTGCCGATGTCCTGCTCGGTGATGATGCCGTAGACGGCGAGCACGGTGGACGGCGGCAGCATCGCGCCCAGCGTGCCGCCGGCCGCGATCACGCCGGTGGCAAACGACTGCGGATAGCCGAAACGGCGCATCTCGGGGTACGCGACCGCTGAGAAGGTCGCGGCGGTCGCGACCGAGGAGCCGCAGATCGCGGCAAAGCCGCCGCAGGCGCCGACGGTGGCGATGCCGAGTCCGCCGCGCAAATGGCCGACAAAGCCGTTGGCGGCGCGGAACAGCTCACGGCTCATGCCGGAATTGCTGACGAAGGAGCCCATCAGCAAGAACATCGGAATGACGCCGAAGGTGTAGTCGGTCACCGTGCGCATCGATGTCTGGCCGACCAGCTTCAGCGCCGGTGTGGCGCCGACCAGATAGGAGAAGCCGGAGACGCCGACGAGGCCCATGGCCATGCCGACGGGCACGCGCAGCAGCATCAGGGCGAACAGGGAAACAAAGCCGATAACGGCGACGGCATCGGTGCTCATGATTACTCCGTCGCCTTCAGCTTGGGGTCGTGCATCTCTTCGGGATGGAAGATCAACCGGTAGGTGCGGATCGCGATCAGCAGCACGGCCGAGACGTCGCCGATCCAGGCGATCGCGAAGAACGGCCAGGTCGGCATGTGCATGTCGAAGGTCTGGACGTTGTCGTTGTAGGTGCCGCGCACCTTGTCGAACAGCGTCCAGGTCTGCACCGTCACGACGAACAGCAGCACCAGTGTCGCGAAAACGTCGATCCAGCGCTGGTAGCGCGGCCCGACATTGCCCCAGACCAGATCGACCGTGATGTGGGTGCCGCGATAGGAGGTTGCGGCGATGCCCCAGAAGATGAGGATGCCGAGCAGCATGCGGCCGATGTCGAAACTATCGGGGATCGCATAGTTCAGCGTGTTGCGCAGCAGCACCGAGAGAAAGATGTCGAGCGCGACGATGCCGACGAAAGCCGCGGCGATCCATTCGATCGAATCGATAACGCGATCCATCCAGCTGCGCTTCATGGGAGCTTCCTAAGAGATATCATCTTCAGGCGGGAAAGGGAGAGGACGCGCGGTGCGCTCCTCACGTCCCGGCCCGCTTGCAGAACAACGGCGGCGAGATGCATCCCGCCGCCGCATGTGTTTCGACAAAGAGCTACTCCGCCAGCGCGTTGTATTTCTTCAGCGAGGCCTTCAGCTCGCTAAGCGCCGCGTCCGGATCCGCGCCGGCCTTCTTCGCGCCGTCGGACCAGGTCTTCACCAGCGGCTCGGCGGCCTTCTTCCAGGCGGCGGTCTGCTCGGGCGTCAGCTTGTAGACCTCGTGGCTGGTCTCCGCCTTGACCTTGTCGATGCCGGCATCCTCGAACTTGCCCCAGTGCTCGCCGACCACGCCTGCCATCTCGACCGTGCAATTCTTGTCGATCGCCGCCTTCTGCTTGTCGGACATCGCATTGTACTTGTCCTTGTTCATGACGAACACGAAGGTCGTGGTGTAGAGCGGCGCCTCCATGTCGTATTTGGTCACCTTGTCGATGCCGAACAGCACCAGCGAGCCCCAGGGAAAGGTGACGCCGTCGGCGACGCCGCGCTCGATGATGTCGCGCACTTCGGGCGCGGAGGACTGCACATTGGTGCCGCCGAGCGAGGTGACGAAATTCGCCATGGTGGCGTGGGCGGGGCGGATCTTCAGGCCCTTCACGTCCTCCGGCATCACGATCTTCTTGGTGCGGGAGTGGAAGGAGGAGGGCGAATGGACGAAGGCGAGGCAGTATTTGACGTCCTTCATCTCCTTCTCGGCGTATTTGCGATACCAAGCGTCCAGCCCCATCGAGCCGCCCTTGGCGTCCGAGATCAGGAACGGCAGCTCGCCGGCGCCGATGATCGGGAAACGGCCGGGCTGGTAGCCGGGATTGACGTAGGTGACGTCGGCGATGCCGTCGCGCGCCATATCGTAATGGTCGAAGGCCTTGCCCATCTGCTGGGCCGGGAACACCTTGCCCTTGATGGTGCCGCCGGAATCCTTCTCGACCGCGGCTGCCCAATCCTCGAGCGATTTCTGCAGCGGATGCGAGGCCGGCACCCAGTGCGAGATCTTCAAATCGAAGGTCTTGTCCTGCGCGAACGCAGGGGTCACGCTTGCTGCCAGCAGCAACGCCAGACAGGCTTTCCTCATCACGCGTCTCTCCCTCTTTTGACGGCGGGCTTCGATGGCCCGGTCTCGTTAATTAACATGTTATCTAATTGGCCGGCGCGTTCAAGCCGGAACTGGCGCGGCGTGCCGCCGCGCACTCCCTTTTGCCCAACCGTTATATGATATAATTATCGTGCGCGGACGGCTGCGACAAGCGAGCCGCGACGAAAGCCTACAGGATCGGGAGGAGCAAGTATTGCGGACAAAAGTCGCAATCATCGGGGCAGGGCCGGCTGGATTGTTGCTTGGGCAACTGCTGCACCGATACGGCATCGACAATGTCATTCTGGAGCGGCAGAGCCCGGATTATGTGCTCGGCCGCATCCGTGCCGGGCTGCTGGAGGAGGGAACCGTTGCGCTGCTCGACCAGATCGGCGCCGGCGCACGGGCGCATGCCGAAGGGCTGGTGCATGAAGGGATCGAGCTCGCCTTCTCGGGGCGCCGGCACCGCATCGACATGAAGGCTGCGACCGGCAAGACGGTCATGATCTACGGCCAGACCGAGGTCACGCTGGATCTGATGAATGCGCGCACGGCCGCCGGCCTCACCTCGATCTACGAGGCCAGGGACGTGCAGCCGCATGATTTCGACGGCAGTCACCCGCGCGTAACCTACGTGAAGGATGGCGTTACCCACACCATCGATTGCGATTTCATCGCCGGCTGCGACGGCTTTCACGGCGTCAGCCGCGCCAGCGTTCCGGCTTCGGCGATCGAGGAGTTCGAGCGCATCTACCCGTTCGGCTGGCTCGGCATCCTCTCGGAGACGCCGCCGGTCAGCCACGAGCTGATCTATTCGAACCACGCCCGCGGCTTTGCGCTGTGCACCATGCGCTCGACCAGACGCAGCCGCTACTATGTACAGTGCGCGCTCGACGACCATGTCGACCAATGGCCGGACGACCGTTTCTGGGACGAGCTCAAGCGCCGGCTCGACCAGGACGCCGCGGACAGCCTCGTCACGGGCCCCTCGATCGAGAAGAGCATTGCGCCGCTGCGCAGCTTCGTCGCCGAGCCGATGCGTTTCGGCAAGTTGTTCCTGTGCGGCGACGCCGCCCATATCGTGCCGCCGACCGGCGCCAAGGGGCTGAACCTGGCCGCGAGCGACGCGCATTATCTGTCGAGTGCGTTCCGCGAGTTCTACGATGAAAAATCCAGCGCCGGCATTGATGGCTATTCGGCGAAGGCACTGGCGCGGGTCTGGAAGGCCGTGCGCTTCTCCTGGTGGATGACCTCGATGCTGCACAAATTCCCCGACACCGGCACGATCGGCGCGCGCATCCAGCTCGCGGAGCTCGATTACGTCACGCACTCGCAGGCCGCGATGACGTCGCTATCGGAGAATTACGTGGGGCTGCCGTTTTAGAGCCATACTGCCTCCAAGTCGTCATTGCGAGCGAAGCGAAGCAATCCAGGGTGTCTCCGCGGAAAGACTCTGGATTGCTTCGTCGCAAGGGCTCCTCGCAATGACGGCGGAGTCCGTTTGAAACACCCGCGCAAATGCCGTCTAAAACTTTGTAGGTGATGCAACTGTCACGTCCGCCGCGTTCAATGGCGGCAGCCACCATTGCGAGACAAGACATGACCAGCACCGACATTCCCGCCGGCTTCGAGCCGCATTTCCGCAAAGCGCCCCTCACCGACCCCTGGGAGCCGCTTTACTCCAGGAAGACCGACAACGGCGTCACCGTGGGATTGCGGCTGGCAAAGCCGCACACCAACGCGCGCGGGCTGATCCATGGTGGCCTGATCGCCGCGCTGGCCGATGCCGCCATGGGTTACAGCTGCGCGCAGGCGACGGGCTGGACCACCTCGTTGGTCACGATCTCGCTGTCGGTCGACTATGTCGGCGCCGGCGAGATCGGCCAATGGCTCGCGGTCGAGGGTGAGGCGATCAAGACCGGTAGCACCATCTGCTTCGCGCAGTGCCTCGCGAAGGCCGACGGCGCCGTGATCGCGCGTGCCAGCGGCACCTTTCGCGTCGTGCCGAAGAAGGGGTGACGTCTCCGTGCCCCGGACGCAGCGCAGCGCTCTTGCGTTGCGCTGCAGAGCCGGGGCCCATTCATCCACGCGCAAAGAACTGGGTCCCGGCTCGCGCTGCGCGCGTCCGGGATACGAGATCTACCCAAACCTCCACTCCGCGGTCTCCACCACGAGATCGACGAAGGCGCGCACCTTGGCGGAGAGCAGGCGCGAGGTCGGGTAAACGATGTGGATCGGCAGCGCCGGCTGCTCGTAGTTCGCCAGCACGATCTTGAGCCTCCCGCGCCGCAAGCCTTCGGCGGCCTGATAGGCCAGCACCCGGGTCAGGCCGCCGCCGGCCTCGGCATATTGCAGGGCGGCGTCGGCGCTGTTGCTGGCGAACCGCGGATTCGGCGCCACCTCGATATCGCGGCCGTCCTGCACGAACCGCCAGTTCGCAGATGCACCGAACGCGATGGTCTCGTGCGTAAGCAATGCCTCCGGCGCTTTCGGCTCGCCATGCCGCTTGAGATAGCCTGGCGTCGCCACCACGATCCGCCGCATCTCGCCGACCTGGCGCGCGACGAGGGAGGAGTCGGAGAGATGGCCGATCCGCACCGCGACGTCGACGGCATCTTCCACGAGATTGACCATGTTGTCCGACAGCCGCAATTCGCAGGCGACCTCGGGATAGCGCTTGAGGTAGGCGATCATGACAGGCCCGACATGAAGCCGGCCGAAGCCGACCGGCGCCGACACCACCAGCCGCCCGCTCGGCCGGTTGCGCTCCTCCCGTGCAGAGCCGTCGGCCTCCTCGACATCGGCGAGGATGCGACGCGCACGCTCAAGATAGCGCGTGCCCACGTCGGTCAGCCCCACCTGCCGGGTGGTCCGCTGCAACAGCCGCGCGCCGAGATGCTCCTCCAGCGCCGCGATCAGCCGCGTCACCGCGGAGGGGGACAGCCGCAGCTTTCGTGCCGCCGGTGCGAAGCCGCGCAGGTCGGCGACGGTGACGAAAACATGCATGGCTTCAAGGCGGTCCATGGCATTGTTGCATATACCGCAATGATGAAGTGTCAAGCGGCCTGATTGTTTTAGCCGGTGAAAAGTCCATTTTAGATGGCGAAGACGCAGGGATGCGCCGGGATTTCAGGAGATGCTCCGATGACGGCAACTCACACCTACGCTAGCGACGTGGCATTCACGCCGGCGGTTAAGTCGATCCAGACCCGAAAGGGATCACGCGAAGGCTATGCTCATGCCGAGCAGCGCGGCTGGCGCACCGAGGTCGATGAGAACCTCGCGGCGTTCCTGGCCGACGCCAACAGCTTTTATCTCGCCACCGCCTCGGCCGACGGCCAGCCCTACATCCAGCATCGCGGCGGCCCGAAGGGCTTCTTGAAGGTGCTGGACAAGCAGACGCTGGCTTTCACGGACTACGCCGGCAATCGGCAATACATCACGCAGGGAAACCTGTCCGAAAATCCCAGGGCTTACATCTTCGTGATGGACTACGCCCATCGCCGCCGGGTGAAGATCTGGGGCGAGGCGCGGGTGGTCGAGGACGACGAGGCGCTGACGACATCGCTGATGCCGAAAGGCTATCGCGCCCGGCCCGAGCAAGTGATCCTGTTCAAGATCGAAGCGTGGGACACGAACTGCCCGCAGCACATCCCGCAGAAGTTCGACGCGTCGGATGTTGCGGCGGCGCTGGCGGCAAGGGATGCGAAAATCGCGGAGCTGGAAGCGGAGGTCGCGGCGCTGAAGGGGGAGACGAAGTCACCATCCAGTGAAAGCTAGAGCGGCTTGCGCGGTGCACCCTCTCCCCTTGCGGGAGAGGGTGGCTCGTCGCGGAGCGACGAGACGGGTGAGGGGTCTCTCTCCGCAGCCGATGGTCCCACGTCGTCATTCGCGGAGAGAACCCCTCCGGTGCTTCGCGCCACCTTCTCCCGCAAGGGGAGAAGGAAGGCGAGTTCGCGGCGACGTTACAACCCGTTCGCGGCTTCGTGCTGGAAGCCGAGATAGCTGGCGGCGACGCGCTCGTTCGCCGCGATGTCGCTGGCCTTGCCGCTGAGCACGAACTCCCCGAGCTCCATGACGTAGGCCTGATCCGCGATCTTGAGCGCGGCCTGGGCGTTCTGCTCGACCAGCAGCACGGAGACGCCGGCGGCGCGCAGTTCGGTGACGATGCGGAAAATGTCGGCGACGATGATCGGGGCGAGGCCGAGGCTCGGCTCGTCCAGCATCAGGAGCTTGGGATCGCCCATCAGTGCGCGGCCCATTGCGAGCATCTGCTGCTCGCCGCCGGAGAGCGTGCCGGCGAGCTGCTTGCGCCGCTCCTTGAGACGCGGAAACAGCGTGTAGACCCGCTCCATCGAGGTTTTCGCCTTGCTTCTCTCGATGCGGAAGGCCCCTAACTCGAGATTGTCCTCGACATTCATGGTCACGAACAATTCGCGGTGCTCGGGAACGAGGCCAAGCCCCATGGCAACGCGGTCCTCGATGTCGAGCCGCGACAGGTCCTGACCTGCGAATGAAACGCGCCCCTTCAGCGGCAAGATGCCGATGATGGCGGAAAGCAGCGTGGTCTTGCCGGCGCCGTTGGCGCCGACGATTGTGACGATCTGGTTTTGGCCGACTTCGAGCGAGACCGAGCGCACAGCCTCGACCTTGCCATAGGCGACATGGGCGTCGGCGACGGACAACAGCGCGCTCATGCCGCCACTCCGAGATAGGCCTTGATCACTTCGGGATTGGTCTTGATCGTGGCCGGCGTTCCTTCCGCGATCTTGGTGCCGAAATCGAGCACCACGATGCGGTCGGCGAGGTTCATGACGAAGCCCATGTCGTGCTCGACAAGCAGCACGCTCATGCCGCCGTCGCGCAGCTCCCGCAGCAGCGTCGCGAGCTGCTGCTTCTCCATGTGGCGCAGGCCGGCCGCCGGCTCGTCGAGCAGCAGCAGCATCGGATCGACGCACAACGCACGGGCGATCTCGACGATGCGTTGCTGTCCCAGCGACAGCGAGCCTGCGAGCTGATGCATCTGCTCGCCAAGTCCGACGCGCTCGATCTGGCGGGCGGCTTCGGCGAGCAGCTTTGCCTCATCAGTGCGGTCGAGCCGCAGCATCGACGAGATCGGCCCCGAATGGCCGCGCAGATGGGCGCCGATCGCGACGTTTTCCAGCACGGTCATGTCGGGCACCAGCTTGACGTGCTGGAAGGTGCGGGAGATGCCGAGCTTGACGATCTCCTGCGGTGGCGCCCTGTCGACCTTGTTGCCGAGCACCGAGATCGAGCCCGAGCTGGCCGACAGCACGCCGGTGATCAGATTGAAGGTGGTGCTCTTGCCGGCGCCGTTGGGGCCGATCAGCGCGACGATCTCGCGAGCCTGAACGTCGAAGGAGACGTTGTTCACCGCGACCACGCCGCCAAATTGCTTCCGGGCCTTCTCGACCTGAAGCAGCACGCTGGATTGGCCGGGGGAGCGGGTGCGCTGCTCCAGTTTCAACGTAGTGTCCGGCTTCTTGCCATTGGTGCGTTGGGGCAGGAACGACATCAGCCAAGGCCAGACGCCGCCGGGCGCGAGCTGGAGCAGCGCCACCAGCATGATGCCGAACACGATGGTTTCGACCTGGCCGGAGCCGGGCAGGATCAGCGGCAGGTAACTCTGCAGCACTTCCTTCAGGACCACGACGAGCGCTGCGCCCAGGACGCCGCCCCAGACATAGCCGGCGCCGCCGACCACGGCGATGAAGAGATATTCGATGCCGGCCTGCGCGCCGAACGGCGTCGGGTTCACCGCGCGCTGAAGATGGGCGTAGAGCCAGCCGGAGAGGCCGGCGAGCACGGCGGCATGGATGAACACCAGCATTTTTGCCCGCGGCGTGTGCACGCCGAACGCCTCGGCCGCGACATGGCCGCGCCGGAGCGCGCGGATGGCGCGGCCGGTGCGGGAGTCCAGCAGGTTCATCGTGAGCAGCGCCGAGAGGATCACGGCGACCCAGATCGCGTAGTAGATCGAGCCGGGCGAGAGCATTTTGAACGAGCCGATCGACAGCGGCGGGATCGCCGAGATGCCGTCGTTTCTTCCCAAAAATTCCAGCTTGCTGAAGAGATAGAACAAGCCGAGTCCCCAGGCCAGCGTGCCGAGCGGCAGATAATGGCCGGAGAGACGGACCGTGACGAGGCCGAGCAGCACCGCCAGCAATCCGCTGACCACCAGCGACAGCGGCAGCGTCAGCCAGGGCGACATGCCGTAGGTCGTCGACAGCACCGCGGTGGTGTAGGCGCCGAAGCCGACGAAGGCCGCTTGTCCAAACGAGGTCAGGCCGCCGACGCCGGTGAGCAACACGAGACCCATCGCGACGAGGGCCGCGAGGCCGATATTGTCGAGCAGCACGATCCAGAACGGGGGCATGCCCGGAACAAACGGGATCGCCGCCATGATCAGCGCGAAGATGAGGATGGGGAGCCGGCTCTGCATCTTGGCGTCAGTCCTTCTCTTCCTCGACCGCAGGCGCCGCGAGCGAGCGCAGCAGCAGCACGGGAATCAAGAGCATGAAAACGATCACCTCCTTGTAGTTGGAGGCATAGAAGGACGAGAACGCCTCGACGATGCCGACGACCAGCGCCGCGACGGCGGTGAGGGGATAGCTGACAAGCCCGCCGATGATGGCGGCGACAAAGCCCTTCAGGCCGATCAGGAAGCCCGAGTCGTAATACAGCGTCGTGATCGGCACGATCATGATGCCCGACAGTGCACCGATGACGGACGCCAGCAGGAAGGCGATCTGCCCGGACAGCGTGGTGCGGATGCCGACAAGCCGGGCACCGAGCCGGTTCACGGCGGTCGCGCGCAGCGCCTTGCCGTAAAGGGTCAGCCCGAAGAACAGCCACAGCCCGACGATAAAGGCGATGGTAATGCCGTAGACGGTGATGCTCTGGCCTGTGAAGCGCAGCGCGCCGGTGGTGAAAGACCCCGACAGTACGGCAGGTCCGCGCTGACCTTCGGCGCCGAAGAACAATAGGCCCAATCCCTGAAGCGCGAGGTGGACGCCCACCGAGGCGATCAGCAGCACCAGCACCGAGGTGTGCGCCAGCGGCTGGAATGCGATGCGGTAGAGAAACAGGCCGATCATCGCCACGATCACCAGCGACAGCGCGATGCAGACCGCAACCGGCGGCTTCTCGGCGGCGTAGTAGACGGTCAGCGCCAGCACGACGGCCGGTAGCACGATGTTGGTCAGGATGCTGCGTAGGATCAGGCGCCCGTGCAGCGCCTTGCGCGCCGCGAACAGGTCGAACGCGAAGGCGCCGATGCCCAGGGCGAGCGCGAGTTTCGCCGTGCCCGGCATCTGGCCCGCGGCCAGCGAGGCGTAGGTCAGCGCGCCATAGGTGACGAATTCGCCTTGGGGAATGAGGATGACGCGGGTGACGGCGAACACCAGCACCAGCGCCAGGCCGAGCAGCGCATAAATCGCGCCATTGGTGATGCCGTCCTGCAGCAGGAACAGCATGATGGTGGTATTCAAGACCGGACGCTCCCCCTCAAAGATTCAGGACCGGTCCCCTGATAGTCGTGGACGGTCCGTTCACAGCCATTGAAATACGCTGACGATATTTGATATGGTCCATAACAATTATCAAATATAACTTCAAGGGTGACGGACGACCCTCCCGAACTTAGCGGGATTACGAGCATGAGGCGATGACCGTTTCCAAAACCGCTGAAAAGTCCTCTGAAAAACCCGCCGAGACCGCCAAGGGCCGCAAGGACGCGGCCGACGGGCCTGGCGAAGCCCTCCAGCTGGGCGAACTCTCGGAGCAGCTCGGCTATGTCCTGAAGCGGGCACAGCTCAAGGTGTTCGAGAACTTTCTGCGCTGCATGGCCTCGCTCCAGCTAACGCCGGCGCAGTTCTCCGTGCTGCTGCTGGTCGAGAAAAACCCCGGCCGTAACCAGACCGAGATCGCCTCTACCCTCGGCATCCTGCGCCCGAACTTCGTGGCGATGCTCGACAATCTCGAGAGCCGCGACCTTTGTGCGCGGATCCGCTCCACCAACGACCGCCGCTCGCACATCCTGGTGCTGACCGACAAGGGCAAGGCCGTGCTGGCCCGCGCCAAGAAGCTCGTCGCCACCAAGCACGAGGCCCGGCTGAACGAGCTGCTCGGGCCGTCCAACCGCGAAGCCCTGCTCGGGATGCTCTCGAAGATCGCCAACGAGTTTTGACGGATTCATTGCTCCGGCGACGGAGCATCGAACGCGGAATCGCAGGCGGGCTGGCGGCGGTTACGCCGCCGCGAACCGGTCGGGCCTGGCAGGTGTTTTCTCAAACAGGAAACGGCGCTCGATTTCCTCGGCGGGCAACGGAGGGCTGAACAAGTAGCCCTGCATTTCCGTGCAGCCCTCCGCTGCGATCCGGTCCCTTTGCTCCTCGGTCTCCACGCCCTCCGCCGTCGTCGTCATGCCCATTCCGCGCGCCAGTGCCGCCACCGCGCGCACGATGCTGAGGGATGCCGCATTGTTTTCCACGCCGCTGACGAAAGACCGATCGATCTTGATCTTGTCGAAGGGGAAGCATTGCAGATAGGTCAGTGACGAATAACCGGTGCCGAAATCGTCCATGGCGACCTTGATGCCCAGCGCGCGGAGCTGGTGCAGCGTCGCCAGCGTCCCGTTCCTGTCCTGCAGCAAAACGCTTTCCGTGATCTCGATCTCCAGCCGCCGCGGATCTAGGCCGGAGGCCGCGAGCGCGCCGACGATCACCTCCGTCAGGCCCGGCTGGCGGAATTGCACCGCCGAGATGTTGACGGCGACGTGCAGATGGTCCGGCCACCGGCTTGCAGTGGCACAGGCCTGCCGGATCACCCATTCGCCGATCGGCACGATCAGGCCGATCTCTTCCGCAAGCGGGATAAAGCTGTTCGGCGCGACCAGTCCGCGCCGTGGATGTCGCCAACGGATCAAGGCTTCGAAGCCGCTGATCTCGCCGCCGTCGCTCTTCACGACCGGCTGGTAGTGCAGTTCGAACTCGCCGGCGGCAAGGCCGTTGTGCAGGTCCTGCTCCAGCGCGCGGCGGCTTTGCGCTTCTTCGCCCATGGCCGGTTCGAAGAAGCAGTGCATGCCGCGGCCGTCGCTTTTCGCGCGATACAGGGCCAGATCGGCATTGTGCAGGAGTTGCTCGGGCGTCGAGCCGTCGCCGGGCGCGATGGCGATTCCGATGCTCGCGCCCACAATAGCCTGATGTCGGTCGAGCCCGAACGGAGCACTCAGCGTGCTGACCACATCGCGCGCCAGCAGGTCAGCTTCGCGCGAATCGGAAATCGGCGACTGGAGGATCACGAATTCATCGCCACCCATGCGCGCGACGGTATCGCTGTCGCGGGCGAGCAGCTTGAGGCGGCGGCTGACATCCTGCAGCAGAATGTCGCCGGCCTGATCGCCCAGGGTGTCGTTGACGGCCTTGAACTTGTCGAGGTCGATGTGGTGGATCGCGAACATCCCGCCCTGTTCGAGGGCCTGCTCGAGGCGCTGACCGAGCAGGGCGCGATTGGCGAGATCCGTCAGCGCGTCGTGGTGCGCCATATGCGCGATCTGCAATTCCGCCTTGCGCTGCTCGGTGATGTCTTCGTGGGTCGCGACCCACCCGAGATCGGGCATCGGTCGGTGCCTGATCTTGAAGGTTCGCCCGTTCCGCATCTCGACGATGCTGTCCATGGCCTCGGCCGACGTCGCGACATCGGTCCGCCATTTGGCGTATTCCTCCCGCGTCATCGCGGGCACGCTGCCGACTTCGTAGCGCAGGTCGAGGATCTCCTGGAGCGGCGTGCCCGGACGAACGCGGTCTGGCGGCAGGCCGTACATCTCGATAAAGTGCGTGTTGCACACCACCAGCCGATGGCCGGCGTCGAAGAAGCAGAGTCCGTGCGACATGTTGTTGATCGCGATGTCGAACTGAAAATTGCGCTCCCGTAGCCGCGCACTGAGCTCTTCGCGCTCGGTAATGTCCTCGTGGGTCGCCATGCCGCCGCCGTCGGGCAGGGGATGGATGGTGTAGGCGATGATTCGTCCATCGGCGAACTGCTGGACCGTCTGCTCGCTGACGACCGAACCCTCGGTGCGGGCGCGGACATAGGCGCCGGCTTCTCCGCCGATGTTCAGGCCCAGTTTGAGCCGATGCTCGATCAGGTCCTTGATCGGCGTGCCCGGGTGCACCTGGTCGGGCGAGAGCGCGTACATCTCGCGGTAGCGCGGATTGCAGAAAATGACCCTGCGGTCGCTGCCAAACAGGATGATCCCAAGCCACAGATTATTGGCGGCGCATTTGAGCAGCTCGCCGAGCACGAGCGGATCAATGCTTGCGACCTCCTGATCACTTTCCGCCATGCGCGTTGCCCCCGGGACGACGCGATTAGAGCAGGCGGTGGTGAATCAGCCCAACAATTCGTCCAGTTTCGGGACATGTTCCTGAAACTGCGGCGAATGCGAGGTTAAAGGCGGCGATGCCGCCTCTGGAAAAGAGAACGCCGGCGAGAATCAGAGATCGTTAACCATGTCGTCCAGCCGAACGCGCGCGGCGCCGGCGGGACGGCGATGCCGCCGTGTCAGTCGACCAGGATTACCCTGATGTCGTTCACATTGGTCAGCGTGGGCCCCGGCAGCAACAGGTCGCCCGTCGCCTCGAAGAACGCCGTCGCGTCGTTGTTGTCGAGATAGACTTGCGGCTGCAGCCCCTGCGCCGTCATCTTCGCGAACGTCGCCGCGTCAACCAGCGCGCCGGCGGGGTCGGTGGGATGGCCGGCACCGCCATCGGCGCCGTCGGTGTCGCCGGCGAGCGCGGAGATGTCAGGCGTGTCCTTCAAGAGGCCGGCGAGCGCCAGCGCATATTCCTGGTTCGGGCCGCCGCGGCCATTGCCGCGCACGGTGACCGTGAGCTCGCCGCCGGAGAGGATCGCGACGCGCTTGCCCTGCGCGCGGGCCTGAAGCGCCAGCTTGGCGTGATCGGCGGCAATTTCGCGGGCCTCGCCTTCGAGGTCGGCGCCGAGATCGATCGTCTCGTAACCGGCCTCATGCGCCAGCCTCACCGCAGCGTCGACCGATTGCTTCGGACGTGCGATCAATTCGAAATGCGCGCGCGCGAACGCGGCGTCGCCGGGCTTGCAGCTCTCGTTGGCGGGGTCGTCCAGCGCGCGGCGCACGGCATCGTCGATGTCGAGCTTGTATTTGGCGACGATGGCGCGCGCATTATTGAGCGTGGTTGGATCGGGCACGGTCGGACCGGAGGCGATCGCGGAGGGGTCGTCATGCGGCACGTCGGAGATCGCGAGCGTCACGATCTCGGCGGCATTTTTGCCCGCGCGCGCCAGCCGGCCGCCCTTGATCCGCGACAGGTGTTTGCGCACGACGTTCATCTCGCCGATCGGCGCGCCGGAGCGCAGCAGAGCCTTGTTGACCGCCTGCTTCTGCGCGAAGCTGATGCCGTCCACGGGCGCGATCCAGTTCGCCGAGCCGCCGCCGGTGAGCAGCACCAAGAGCAAATCGTCCGGCCCGGCCTCGGCTGCGAGCGCGAGCGTATCGGCCGCGCCCTTCAGGCCGGCTTCGTCAGGCACGGGATGGCCGGCCTCGACCACGCGGATGCGGCGGGTCGGCACGCCGTAGCCGTGACGGGTGGTGGCGATGCCGACCAGGCGCTCCGGTGCGAGCCCGAGCGTGTCGAGGTAATGCCGCTCGGCGGCGGCGGCCATCGCGGCCGCGCCCTTGCCGGCGGCGAGGCAGATCACGCGTCCCCTCGGCGCGGGCCGCAGGTGCGGCGCCAGAATCGTGCTCGGATGAGCGGCGGCAACGGCGGCGTCGTAGAGCGCGCGGAGCAGGGGGCGTCGGTCGGTCATGACGAAGGGCCTTGAGCGGACAGAAAAGACTGGCGGCAAACGCGCCGCTCACCTGCCTACCGCATCATGCGCCAAAGCGTAAGCGGGCTTTGCCATCATTCGATTGTGCAATCGCGTGATCATAATCGACGCGCAAGCAAAAACCCCCTGCGGATCAGCGCAGGGGGTTTCATCGTCGTGGGTATCAGGCGATTAGCCGCCGACGTCGGCGCTGATCACGTCACCAAACAGATCCCACTTTTCGCCCTTGAACCGTTCGAGCCGAAGCTGGCTGATCGGTGCAAAGTCGGTTGCAGACGTGTTGATCTGGACACCCGGCAGTAGCACCTCGGTCCGGTAGTTCTTGAGGCTCGCGGCCTGCTTCATGATGTTCGCGCGGGTGAGATCGTCGCCGCACTGCTTTAGCACCTGGACGAGCGTCTGCGCGACGCCGTAGCCGACGATGGTGCCATGGTCGAGCTTGTCGCCGTCCGGGAAGTACTTCGTCATGAAGGCGAGGAAGTCCTTCATGCCGGGATCATTGTTCCACTCCGGATCGGACACGTCCTTTAGATAGTCCGCGGAGATGATGTCCTGCGCATTCTCGAAACCGGCAGGCTTGAGCACGCTGCCGACCGAGGCCGAGACGTTGTTGAGGAAGTGCAGCGGCTTCCAGCCGATCTCGGCATTCTTCTTGATCGCCTGCGCCGCGAATTTCGGCGTCGTGATGTTCATGAAGACGTCGGCGCCGGTCGACTTCAGCTTGACGATGTGGTTGTCGATGGTCGGCTCGGAGGTCTCGTAGCTCTCCTCCATGACGATCATCGACGCGGCCTTGGCGCCGAGGCCGTCCTTTAGGCCCTTGAGATAATCCTTGCCGTAATCGTCGTTCTGGAACAGCACGGCGATCTTGGCATCCGGCTTGTTCTTGAGCAGCCATTTCGCATAGATCTGCGTCTCGCTCTGGTAGTTGGGCTGCCAGCCCATGGTCCAGGGGAAATCCTTCGGGTCGTTCCACTTGGTGGCGCCGGTGGCGACGAAGAGCTGCGGCACCTTCTTCGAGTTCATGTATTTGTGGATCGCCGAGTTCGGCGGCGTGCCGAGCGAGTTGAAGATGAACAGCACCTCGTCGCTCTCGACCAGCTTGCGCGCCTGCTCCACAGTCTTCGGCGGCGAATAGGCGTCATCGTACGAGATGAAGTTGATCTTGCGGCCGTTGATGCCGCCTTCGTCGTTGATCTTCTTGAAATAGGCCGCTTCCGTCCGTCCGATGATGCCGTAGGCGGAGGCCGGTCCGCTGTAGGGCATGATGTTGCCGATCTTGATCTCGGTATCGGTCGCGCCGGTATCGTATTTCTTCTGGGCCGATGCAGTGGAGGCCGAGGCCGCAATGAGCGCGAGCGCGAGTGACGCGGCCGCAAGTTTGCCGGTGACAGCGGGCATTCCTATCTCCCTATTTTCTTGGTGTGTGCGCGTCCCTTTTCTTGTGTTGCCTGTTCTTGGTGACGCAACCGCAATTCAATACGATTTACCTGGTGCCTTCAATAGAAAGCCCCCGCGGCGGGGGGGCAGGGGCTGCTTCTTTAGTAGTCAGGGATGGGGGCGCGCTCGTGTGCGACTGCGAGAAGGTGCATCCGTCTGAGTTGATGAACAGATCAGGAGCGAGTTTGAGTTGCGCGGCTTCAGTGGCCGAGCTCGCTCGAGATGATGTCCCCGAACAGCTCCCATTTCCGGCCCTTGAACCGCATCATCTGGAGCTGCTCGATCGGAGCGAAATTATCGGCTGCGGTGTTGATCTTGATGCCGGGCAACAGGGTGTCGGGCTCGAAATCCTTCAGGCTGGCGGCCTGCTTCATGACGTTGTCGCGGGTGAGGTCGTCGCCGCACATTTGCAGCACCTTCACCATTGTCTGCGCGGCCGCGTAGCCGAACACCACGCCGGCATCGAGCTTGTTGGCCTTGGGATCGTACTGCGCGACGAAATTGTAGAATTTCTTCATGCCGTCGTCGGCGTTCCATTGCGGGTCGGAGCCGTCCTTGGTGTAGGTCGCCGACAGGATGCCTTGCGAGATCTCGAGCCCCGCCGGCTCGAGCACACCGCCGACCGAGGCCGAAACGTTGGAGATGATGTGGACCGGATGCCAGCCGATCTCGGCCGCCTTCTTGATCGCCTGCGCTGCAAATTTCGGCGTTGTGATGCTGACGAAGATGTCGGCGCCGGAAGCCTTCAATTTCACGACATGCTCGTCAATCGCGGGCTCCGAAGTGTCGTAGCTGTCCTCCAGCACGATCATCGAGGCCTTGGGGCCGAGGCCTTCCTTCAGCCCTTTCAGATAGTCCTTGCCGAAATCGTCGTTCTGGTAGAGCACGCCGATCTTGCCGTCCGGCTTCTCCTTCATGATGTACTTGGCGTAGATGCGTGCCTCGCTGGCGTAGCTCGGCTGCCAGCCCATGGTCCAGGGATATTGCTTTGGATCGTTCCACTTCGAAGCGCCGCTCGCCACGAACAATTGCGGCACCTTCTTCTCGTTCATGTATTTGCGAATGGCGCCGTTGGTGGAGGTGCCGAGCGAGCCGAAGATCAGCAGCACCCCGTCGCTCTCGACCAGCTTGCGGGCCTGCTCCACCGTCTTCGGCGGCGAATAGCCGTCGTCGTAGGAGATGAACTTGATCTTGCGGCCGCCGATGCCGCCCTCGGCGTTGATCTTGTTGAAATAGGCTTCCTCGGCCTTGCCGATCGCCGCATAGGCGGAGGCCGGGCCGCTATAGGGCATGATGTTGCCGATCTTGATCTCGGTATCGGAAGCGCCGCTATCATATTTCTTCTGCGCCAGGGCTGGGCCGCTCATCGCAGTGCACAACGCGAATGCAGCCAGAACGCCCGCAACCTGAAATCGAACGGCAGTCATCTTTCTCCACCCGGAACGGATCGCCGCCGCATTGAACAAGATTGATGCGGGACGTCAACAAAAAGCCCCCGCGATCGTTCGCGGGGGCCTCTCGATGTGTCGGACTATGGCGTCAGGGCGTCACTCGGTGGCGATGTCGCCGCTGATGATCTCGCCGAAGAGTTCCCACTTCTCGCCCTTGAAGCGCTGCATCTGAAGCTGCGCGATCGGGGCGAAGTCGGTGGGCCCGGTGTTGATCTTGACGCCGGGCAGCAGGGTGTCCGGTGCAAAGTCCTTCAACGAAGCCGCCTGCTTCATGATGTTGGCCCGGGTCAGATCGTCGCCGCACGTCTCCAGGACTTTGGCCAGCGTCGACGCGGCGCCGTAGCCATAGACCATGCTGGTGTCGGACTTGTCGGCACCCGGCATGTACTTGTCGACGAACTCGTTCCACTTCTTCATGCCGGGGTCGTTGGCCCACTGCGGGTCCGTGGAGTCCTTGGCATAGGCCGCCGACAGCACGCCCTGCGCAGCCTCGAAGCCGGCCGGCTTCATCACGCTACCGACCGAGATCGACACGTTGGTGAGGATCTGCAGCGGCTTCCAGCTCAGCTCGGCGGTCTTCTTGATGGTCTGGGCCGCGAACTTCGGCGTCGCGTAGATCAGCAGGACGTCGGGATTGGCCGCCTTGATCTTGACGATGTGACCGTCGATCGAGGGCTCGGACACCTCGTAGCTTTCTTCCATGATGATCATGGACGCGCCTTTGGCGCCCAGGCCGTCCTTGGTGCCCTTGAGGTAGTCTTTGCCGAAATCGTCGTTCTGATAGAGGATCGCGATCTTGGCGTCCGGCTTCTCCTTCAACAGCCATTTCGCGTAGATCTGCGCTTCGCTCTGGTAGGAGGGCTGCCAGCCCATGGTCCAGGGGAAGTTCTTCGGGTCGTTCCACTTGGTGGCGCCGGTGGCGACGAACAGCTGCGGGATCTTCTTGGCATTCAAATACTTCTGGATCGCGCTGTTCGAGGGCGTGCCGAGCGGGTTGAACACGACGATCACTTCGTCGCTCTCGACCAGCTTGCGGACCTGCTCCACGGCCTTCGGCGGCGAATAGCCGTCGTCATAGGTGACGAAGTTGATCTTGCGGCCGTTGATGCCGCCCTTGTCGTTGATCATCTTGAAATAGGCTTCTTCGGTCTTGCCGATGATGCCATAGGCCGACGCCGGACCGCTGTACGGCATGATGTTGCCGATCTTGATCTCGGTGTCGGAGGCGCCGGTGTCATATTTCTTCTGGGCGAATGCGGCGCCCGAGGTGAGAGTGATGACCGCCGTTGCCGTTACCAGCGCAGCGGTTCGCAGTGTTCTTTCAAAAAGCAATTCGGGTCTCCTTGGCTGAATCAAAGGGTTGTCAGTTGTTTCTGAGCCGGCCGACGAGTTGCTGGCCCATGATCGCGATCTGCCTCGCGCCGTGCGGCACGAGGTAGATGACGGCGAACAGGAGTACGCCGAACACGGCGCCGGAGAGGCCCTTGGAGATGCCCTCCGCCATGTTCGGCACGAAGATGATGAAGGCTGCGCCGACGAACGAGCCGGGCAGCCAGCCGACGCCACCGACGACCATGCCGAGGAACAGCGAGATCGCGAGCGTGATCGTGTAGCTGTCGGGCGCGACGAACTGCACGGCGATGGCGCCAAGCGAGCCGGCAACGCCGGTGATGCCGGCGGACACGCCGAAGGCCAGCGTCTTGTACAGTGCGACGTTGACGCCCATCGAGGAGGCCGCGATCTCGTTGTCGCGGATCGCCATGAAGGCGCGGCCCGACCGGGAGCGCAGCAGGTTCACCGAGAAGATGTAGATCGCGAGCACGACGGCAAGCGAGAAGTAGTAGAGCCACGTGTCCTGTGACATCGGCAACCCGAACGGCGCGTCGGGTTTGGTGACGACGAGGCCCTGCACGCCGCCCGTCCAGTGCTCGAGGAAGTTCAGCTTCAGCAGCTGCGGCATCGCGGTGGCAAGCGCAAAGGTCGCGAGCGCGAGATAGACGCCCGACAGCCGCAGCGCCGGCTTGCCGAACAGGTAGCCGAATCCGAAGCAGACCGCGGCGGAAATCGGAATTGTCAGCGCATAGTTGACGTTGAAGTATTCCATCAGCACCGCCGAGGTATAAGCGCCCACGGCGTAGAAGGCGCTCTGGCCGAGCGAGAACTGGCCGGAGCCGCCCGTCAGGATGTTCAAGGCCAGCACCGCGAGCCCGTAGATCAGGAGCATCGTCATCTGGAAGATGATGAAGTTCTTGACGAACATCGGCACGACCAACAGCACCGCCAGCACTAACAGGGAGGTGCCCGTGCCCAGCGTCATTGCCCGCTTCGGAACCGCCTCGACTGCCGTGGCTTCCGTGACGACGTCTTCTGCAGCGCTCATGATCAAACTCGCTTGACGATTTGCCGGCCGAACAGGCCAGCGGGTTTGACGACCAGGACGGAAATGATCAGCGCGAGCGCGATCGGAAGCTTCAGCTCGTTGCCGACGCCGGGAATGTAGGTGCCGGCGAGGTTCTCGAAGACACCGACCAGGAAGCCGCCGACCACGGCGCCGAACGGGCTGGTCAGTCCGCCGAGCACCGCCGCAGCAAAGCCGTAGATCAGCACGCCGCCCATCATGTTGGGCTCGAGGAACACGACCGGTGCGATCAGCATGCCGGCGATCGCACCGATCGCGGACGCCATGCCCCAGCCGAGCGCAATCATCCAGCTGGTGTTGATGCCGACCAGCCGCGCCGATTCAGGCACGGAGGCGGCCGCGCGCATGGCGAGGCCGATCTTGGTGTACTGGAAGAAGAAGTAGAGGCCGAGCAGCAGCAGCACGGTAACGCCGATCATGCCGGCCTGGTGGGTCGAGATCAGCTGGCTGCCGAGGAAGGGCGAGGAGCCGAACGGGGTCGGATACTGCTTGATGGTGAAGTCCCAGATCAGGCCGGCCGAGGAGTTGATGATCGCGAACAGCGCGATGAAACCGGCGACGTTGGTCAGCACCGGCGCCTTGGCGAGCGGCTTGAACAGGATGCGTTCGATCGCGATGCCGCCGACAAAGGACAATGCCAGCGTGATCACGAAGGCGGCCCAATAGGGGATGCCCCATTGCATCAGCTGCCAGGAGATGAAGGTCGAGAACATCGCCATCTCGCCCTGCGCGAAGTTGAGGTGGTCGATCGCCTGGTAGATCATGACCACGGCGAGCGCCATGCAGGCGTAGATCGCGCCCGTGGCGATGCCGGCCAGCACTTGGTTGGTGAACAGCTCCATCGTGCCGGCTCCTCAGTAACCCAGGTAGGATTTGCGGATTTCTTCGTTGTTCGCGATGTCCTTGGCGTTGCCCGACATCACGATGCGCCCGGTCTCGATCACATAGGCCTGGTCGGCGAGCTCGAGCGCGAGCTGGGCGTTCTGCTCGACCACCAGGATCGACACCTTGTCCTCGCGATTGATCTTGCCGAGGATGCCGAACAGGTCGCGCACCACCAGCGGCGCCAGGCCGAACGAAGGCTCGTCCAGCAGCATCAGCCGCGGCCGCAGCATCAGGGCGCGGGCGACCGCGAGCATCTGCTGCTCGCCGCCCGAGAGCGTGCCGGCCTGCTGGGTATGCCGCTGCTTGAGCACCGGGAAATGCGCATACATGCGTTCGATGTCGGAGACGATGCCGGCGCTGTCCTTGCGGGTGATTGCGCCGAGCTGCAGGTTTTCCTCCACCGTCATGGTGGTGAAGGTGCCGCGGCCCTGCGGCACATGGGCGATGCCGAACCGCACGATGCTCTCCGTGGAGCGGTTGTTCAGCGGCTTGCCGTCGAACTCGATGCCGCCGGTCGAGCGCACCATGTTGCAGATCGCGCGCAGCGTGGTGGTCTTGCCGGCGCCGTTGGCCCCCAGCAGCGTGGTCAGCGATCCCTCGCTGAGCGAGAAGGACAGGCCGTGGAGCGCTTGGACCTGGCCGTAATAGGCGCGCAGGTCCTTGACGTTGAGCAGCGTCGTCATTGGTCCTTGCTCCCGAGATAGGCCTTGATGACGTCGGGATCCGCCTGCACCTGGGCCGGCGTGCCTTCCGCGAGCTTCTTGCCGAAATTCAGCGCGACGACGTGGTCGGCGATCGACATCACGAGGCCCATGTGATGCTCGACCAGCAGCACGGTCATATGGCGTTCGTCGCGGATGCGGCGGATGAGGTCGCCGAGCACGTAGACTTCCTCGTGGTTGAGGCCGCCGGCGGGCTCGTCGAGCAGCAGGATCTTCGGATCGGCAGCGAGAGCGCGCGCCAGCTCGACGCGCTTCTGCGTGCCGAACGGCAGGCCCGACACGACGGTGTGGGCGACGTCCTCGAGGTCGAGATAGGCGAGGATCTCATGCACCTTCTTGTTGACGTCGCTCTCGCTGCGGCGAACCCAAGCCAGCCGCAGCGAGTCGCTGATGATGTCGCTGGAGGTGCGGGCATGGGTGCCGACGCGGACATTGTCCATCACCGACAAATTCGGAAACAGCGCCACGTTCTGGAAGGTGCGGCCGATGCCGATCTCCGCGATCCGGTGCGGCGGGCGGGTCAGGATGCTCGCGCCCTCCATCAGGATGTCGCCGGACGACGGCTGGTAGAGCCGCGAGAGGCAGTTGAAGAGCGTGGTCTTGCCGGCGCCGTTAGGGCCGATCAAGCCGAGGATCTGGCCCTTGTGCATGTCAAAGGACACGCCGTTGAGCGCGACGATGCCGCCGAACACGACGCTGACGTCGCGAACCGCGAGCAGGGGCGATGTTCCCTGCGCGAGCTGTGCCTGCGTCATCTCGTCTCGCCCACTGTGTTCAGTGAGCGAAGGGGCGATGTGAACCGCTCCCGATGACGACAAAGGCTATCTGATCCCCTCGGCCACACGCGCAACTTTCCCTCCTGATTTCAGCTTTTTGCTGACGTCTTTTTTGGAATGCGGCATCAGACCCCCAAGTGCCGCTTCGATGTTCCTTACCATCGCAAGCAGACGCGGTCCAATGTCGTTGATCAAACGCTCTTCCGTGAAGCGGAATGCCGGCGCGCCGCAATTGAATGCGTAGGGACCGGTTCCGTCGTTGAGCCTGAGCGCGACGCCGGCAGCACCGATATCGTCGTGCCAGTCGCCGACCGAAATCGCAAATCCGTATTTCGCGACCGTCTCGCCTGAGCGTTCCAAACCGTCGCGCATCTTCGGCCAGCGGCTGCCGTAATGTTCGCGCAAGACACGAGACAGTTCCGCCCGGTCGTTCTCCTCGAGCGCCCAGAAATAGGCACGGCCCATCGCGCTGGTTGCAATCGGCACGCGGGAGCCGACGTCAAGTTGAACGCCGACCGTCTCGCTGCCGCGGCTTTGCCCGAAATAGATCATGCTGTGACGGTCGCGGCCGCCGACGGCAACGGCTCCGCCGGTCGCACGCATCATTTCCTCGCGGAACGGTTCGGACAAATGCCGAACGCCGAGATTGGATAACGCGGCGTAGCCGAGCGCCATCGCGGCCGGCGCAAGCTGATATTTCTCGAAGCGGGGAACCGGCGTCAGATAGCCGAGCTTCGTCAACGTATAGGTCAGCCGCGAAACGGTCGGTTTGGGCAAATTGGTGCGGGCCGCGATTTCCTGATTGCCAAGAAGTCCGTCGCTGGGCTGGAATGCGCGCAATACGTCGAGTCCGCGGGAAAGCGCGACGACGAAATTCCGGTCGGTCGCTGTCTTCTTTCCTGTACGCTTCATCCCTGATCTGCTTCTTGCGCGGAGTCGTTGACAAGCCACGTGCTTCAAAATAACCCTGCCGTCAAGATGCGGAATTAAATTCCGCAATGCGAAATTGAACAAAAGTTACCCCACCAAGGAGGGACACCGTGAGCGAAGTGGTCAAGCTTGAGCGTCATGACGAAGTCGGGATCGTCACGGTCGACAGCCCTCCGGTCAACGCGCTGAGCGCCGCGGTTCGTGGCGGAATTCTGGAGTGCATCAAGGCCGCGGTCGCCGATCCCGCCATCAAGGGCATCGTGCTGACCTGTGCCGGCCGCACCTTCATTGCGGGCGCCGATATCACCGAATTCGGCAAGCCGCCGAAGCCGCCCGCCCTCAACGACGTGCTTTCCGAGATCGAGAATTCACCAAAGCCGGTCGTGGCCGCGATCCACGGCACCGCGCTCGGTGGCGGCCTCGAGGTCGCGCTCGCCTGTCATTTCCGCGTCGCGGTGAAGGAAGCCAAGCTCGGCCTGCCCGAGGTGAAGCTCGGCCTGCTGCCGGGCGCCGGCGGCACCCAGCGCCTGCCGCGCGCAGTCGGACCGGAGCTCGCGGTCAAGATGATCGTCGGCGGTGATCCGATCGGTGCGGCGGAAGCGCTGAAGAACGGTCTGATCGAGGAGATCGTCGAGGGCCCGGCCGCCGGAGGCGAAGCCTTCGTACGAAAGCTGCTGGCTGAAAAGCGTCCGCTGCGCCGCCTGCGTGACGACGACTCCAAGATCGCGTCGGCCAAGGCTGACCGCTCGATCTTCACCAATGCAGTCGCCGCCATGACCAAGAAGTCGCGCGGCCTGGAAGCGCCGTTCGCGGCGGCCGACGCCGTCGGCTACGCCATCGACCTGCCGTTCGACGAAGGCCTCAAGAAGGAGCGCGAGGGCTTCCTCAAGCTCGTCGCCAGCGATCAGTCCAAGGCGCAGCGTTATGCCTTCTTCGCCGAGCGCGAGGCCAGCAAGATCGCCGGCGTTCCTGAAGGGACCAAGCCGCGGCCCGTGAACCGCGTCGCCATCCTCGGCGCCGGCACGATGGGCGGCGGCATCGCGATGTCCTTCGCCAATGCCGGCGTTCCCGTCACCCTGATCGAGACCGGCGAGGAGCAGCTCAAGCGCGGCATGGGCATCATGCAGAAGAACTGGGAAGCGACCGCGGCGCGCGGCGGCATCCCGGCGGACGCGCCCGCCAAGCGCATGGCGCTGATCAACGGCGTCGTGGGCATCGAGAACGTCGGCGACGCCGACCTCGTCATCGAAGCCGTGTTCGAGACCATGGCAGTGAAGAAGGAAGTGTTCGGCAAGCTCGACCAATACGTCAAGCCGGGCGCCGTGCTCGCTTCCAACACGTCGTACCTGAACATCGACGAGATCGCGAAGTCGACCAGGCGTCCGCAGGACGTGCTCGGCATGCACTTCTTCTCGCCCGCCAACGTCATGAAATTGTGCGAGATCGTGCGCGCCGACAAGACCGCGCCGGATGCGCTGGTGACTGCTGTCAACATCGCACGCAAAATCGCAAAGGTGCCGGCCGTGGTCGGTGTCTGCGACGGCTTTGTCGGCAACCGCATGCTGGCCCAGCGCGGCAAGCAGTCCGAAAAGCTGCTGTTCGAAGGTGCGCTGCCGCAGCAGGTCGACGCCGTCGTGACGAAGTTCGGCATGCCGATGGGGCCGTTCGCGATGGGTGACCTCGCCGGGCTCGACATCGGCTGGCGCTCGCGCAAGGACCGCGGCATCAAGTCGGAGATTGCCGACGCGCTCTGCGAAGCCGGCCGCTTCGGCCAGAAGACCGGCAAGGGCTATTACAAATACGAGGCCGGCTCCCGTTCGGCGCTGCCCGATCCGGAAGTCGAGAAGCTGATCGACGAGACCCTGCTTCGTTTGGGCCGCAAGAAGCGCGTCGTCAGCGACGACGAGATCCTCGAACGCATGATGTATCCGATGATCAACGAGGGCGCGAAGATCCTGGAAGAAGGTATCGCCGTGCGCCCGTCCGATATCGACGTGGTCTGGCTCTATGGCTATGGCTGGCCGATCTACCGCGGCGGCCCGATGTTCTGGGCCGACACCGTCGGCCTCAAGCACATCGCCGATCGTCTCTCCTTCTATGCCAAGGAGACCAACGACCCCAGCCTCGAGCCCGCGCCGCTGCTGAAGAAGCTCGCAGCCGAAGGCAAGACCTTCGCCTCGCTCGCGGCCGGCTCGAAAGCCGCGTGATTGGATTGGGCTCGGTGATTGCGAACACCTTTGCCAGGGCAAGGCTCTCTCCGTTCCCTCCCCCCTTGTGGGGGAGGGTCAGGGAGGGGGGTAGCCCCGGGCGAGGTCCGAGTTCGTGGCACCCCCTTCCCCAACCCTTCCCCACAAGGGGGAAGGGAGCCGGTCTGTCCGTACCCGCCTTACGTTTGCAGAGCATTGATCGTTAATGACCCATCCCGGCGAACAGTTTTATCCCGAGGGCGTGCGCTGGGACGACACCATCGTCCAGGGTTCGTTGCCTGACCTGCTGGCAAAAGCCGCCGCCGAGTACGGACCGCGCACCGCGCTGGAATTCCGGGATCGTCCGATCAGCTACACCGAACTCGCCGCGATGGCGGAGCGTGCGGCTGCCGCGTTCCTGCGCGCCGGCTACGGCAAGAATACGTCCATCGCCCTGTTCCTCGGCAATACGCCGGACCATCCCGTCAATTTCTTCGGCGCGCTGAAGGCCGGCGCCCGCGTCGCGCATCTCTCACCGCTCGACGGCGAAATCGCGCTGACGCACAAGGTCTCCGATTCCGGTTCGCGCCTGCTCGTCACCTCCAACCTCGCGGCGCTGCTGCCGACCGCGCTGAAATTCCTGGAGAAGGGCCTGATCGATCGCCTGGTCGTCTGCGAGGACGACAATTGGGGCAAGGTCGGCACGCCGCAGGCACCGATCCCCGATGATCCCCGCATCGTCACCTTCAAAACCTTCGTCGAGGGCGCCACCGCGCCAGCGCAGTGGCCGTCGGTGACGGCGGACGACGTCGCGCTGCTGCAATATACCGGTGGCACCACCGGGTTGCCCAAGGGCGCGATGCTGACCCACGGCAATCTCACTTCGGCCGTGTCGATCTACGACGTCTGGGGCAAGCCGTCCCGAGCCGCGCGCGGCGACGTCGTCGAGCGCGTGATCTGCGTGCTGCCGCTGTTCCACATCTATGCGCTCACGGTCGTGCTGCTGTCCTCGCTCAGCCGCGGTTATCTGATCTCGCTGCTTCAGCGTTTCGATGTCGAAGCGGTGATGCGCGACATCGAAATCAAGCGCGCGACCTATTTCCCGGGCGTGCCGACCATGTGGATTGCGATTGCAGCGCTCCCAGATCTCGACAAGCGCGACTTCTCCTCACTGGCCACCATCGGCTCCGGCGGCGCGCCGCTGCCGGTGGAGATCGCGAGTTTCTTCGAGCGCAAGGTCGGCAAGAAGCTCAAGAGCGGCTGGGGCATGACCGAGACCTGCTCGCCCGGCACCGGCCATCCGCCCACCGGTCCCGACAAGCCCGGCTCGATCGGCCTGATGCTGCCCGGCATCGAACTCGACGTCGTCGCGCTGGACGATCCGACACGCGTATTGCCGCCGGGCGAAGTCGGCGAAATCCGCATCAAGGGCCCGAACGTCACCAAAGGCTACTGGAACAGGCCCGAGGGATCCGCGGAGGCCTTCGTCGACGGCCGCTTCATCACCGGCGACATCGGCTATGTCGACAGCGACGGCTATTTCTTCCTGGTCGACCGCAAGAAGGATATGATCATCTCCGGCGGCTTCAACGTCTATCCGCAGATGATCGAGCAGGCGATCTACACCCTACCAGGCGTGCACGAGGTGATCGTGCTCGGCATTCCCGACTCGTATCGCGGCGAGGCCGCCAAAGCCTTCATCAAGCTGAAGCCGGACGCAAAGCCGTTCTCGCTCGACGAGCTGCGCGCGCAGCTCGCCGGCAAGCTCGGCAAGCACGAATTGCCGGCGGAGGTCGAATTCGTCGACGATCTGCCGCGCACGCCGGTAGGAAAGCTGTCGCGCCATGAGTTGCGCCAGCAGCAGAAACCATCACAATCCGCCCAACTTGCCACCCGACTTGCATCAGGAGATCGCTCTTGACCGACGCCGTCATCGTTTCCACCGCCCGCACCCCGATTGGCAAGGCCTATCGCGGCGCGCTCAACGCCACCGAGGGCGCAACCCTGCTCGGCCACGCCATCGGCGAAGCCGTCGCGCGCGCCAAGGTCGACCCCAGGGAGGTCGAGGACGTCGTGATGGGCGCAGCGCTCCAGCAGGGCGCGACCGGCGGCAACATCGCGCGCAAGGCGCTGCTCCGTGCCGGTCTCCCCGTCACCGTCGCCGGCACCACCATCGACCGGCAATGCGCCTCGGGCCTGCAGGCGATCGCGCTCGCCGCACGTTCGGTGATTTTCGACGGCGTCGAGATCGCGGTCGGCGGTGGCGGCGAGTCCATCTCGCTGGTGCAGAACGACAAGATGAACGGCTTCCATGCGCAGGACCCGGCGCTGCTCGAGATCAAGGGCGAGGTCTACATGCCCATGATCGACACCGCCGAAATCGTGGCCAAGCGCTACGGCATCTCGCGCGAGAAACAGGACGAATATTCACTGGAGAGCCAGCGCCGCACGGCTGCGGCCCAGCAGGGCGGCAAGTTCAGGGACGAACTCGCGCCGATCACCACAAAGATGGCGGTGACCGACAAGGCGACCGGTGCGGTCTCGTTCAAGGACGTCACGCTGTCGCAGGACGAGGGCCCGCGCCCCGAGACCACCGCTGAAGGTCTCGCCGGCCTCAAGGCCGTGCGCGGCGACGGTTTTTCGGTCACCGCCGGCAATGCCAGCCAGCTTTCGGACGGGGCTAGCGCCTCCGTGATCATGAGCGACAAGGAAGCGGCAAAGCGCGGGCTGAACCCGCTCGGCATCTTCCGCGGCTTCGTCTCCGCCGGCTGCGAGCCGGACGAGATGGGCATCGGCCCGGTGTTCGCCGTGCCGCGCCTGCTCAAGCGTCATGGCCTGACCGTTGACGACATCGGCCTGTGGGAGCTGAACGAAGCCTTCGCGGTGCAGGTGCTGTATTGCCGCGACAAGCTCGGCATCGACCCCGACAAGATCAACGTCGACGGCGGCGCGATTGCTGTGGGCCATCCCTACGGCATGTCGGGCGCGCGCCTCACCGGCCACGCTTTGATCGAGGGCCGCCGCCGTAAGGCGAAGTACGCGGTCGTCACCATGTGCGTCGGCGGCGGCATGGGCGCGGCGGGGCTTTTTGAGGTGTTGCAGTAACCGTCGTCCCGGCCTAGTGCGCAATTGCGCACGGGAGCCGGGACCCATACTCCGCAGCAGGAGTTTGGCGCCCAAACGATAATGGCCTTCGCAAGACAACGAAGGCCGGTGGTTATGGGTCCCGGCCTTCGCCGGGACGACAAGGGTAGGAGGATCCGATGGATCTCGCATTCACGAAAGAAGAGCAGGCGTTTCGCGAGGAAGTGCGGTCATTCTTCCGCGACAACGTGCCGCCGGATACGCGGCGCAAGCTGGTCGAGGGCCGCCACCTCTCGAAGGACGAGATGGTGACGTGGTGGCGCATCCTCAACAAGAAGGGCTGGGGCGTCAGCCACTGGCCCAAGCAATATGGCGGCACCGGCTGGACCTCCGTGCAGCACTACATCTTCAACGAGGAGCTGCAGTCCTATCCGGCGCCGCAGCCGCTCGCCTTCGGCGTCAGCATGGTCGGTCCTGTCATCTACACCTTCGGCAATGAAGAGCAGAAGAAGCAGTATCTGCCCCGCATCGCCAATGTCGACGATTGGTGGTGCCAGGGTTTTTCCGAGCCCGGCTCCGGCTCCGACCTCGCCTCGCTCAAGACCAAGGCCGAGCGCAAGGGCGACAAGTGGATCATCAACGGCCAGAAGACCTGGACGACGCTCGCCCAGCACGCCGACATGATCTTCTGCCTGTGCCGCACCGATGCGACCGCCAAGAAGCAGATGGGCATCTCCTTCATCGTGTTCTCGATGAAGTCCAAGGGCGTCACCGTGCGCCCGATCCAGACCATCGACGGCGGCGTCGAGGTCAACGAGGTCTTCTTCGACGACGTCGAAGTGCCCTACGAGAACCTGATCGGCGAGGAGAACAAGGGCTGGGATTACGCGAAATTCCTGCTCGGTAATGAGCGCACCGGCATCGCCCGGGTCGGCGTCTCCAAGGAGCGGCTCCGCCGCATCCGCGATCTCGCCGGTAAGGTCGAATCCGGCGGCAAGCCGATCATCCAGGACGCGGCCTTCCGTGACAAGCTTGCGGCCTGCGAGATCGAGCTCAAGGCGCTCGAGCTGACGCAGCTCCGCGTCGTCGCCGACGAAGGCAAGCATGGCAAGGGCAAGCCCAATCCGGCTTCCTCGGTGCTGAAGATCAAGGGCTCCGAGATCCAGCAGACCACCACCGAGCTGCTGATGGAGGTGATCGGTCCGTTCGCAGCACCCTATGACGTGCACGGCGATGACGGCTCCAACGAAGCCATGGACTGGACCGCCCAGATCGCGCCGAGCTACTTCAACAACCGCAAGGTCTCGATCTACGGCGGCTCCAACGAGATCCAGCGCAACATCATCGCCAAGGCGGTGCTGGGGCTTTGATCGTACACTATCAACACGCACTCACCGTCATGGCCGGGCTTGACCCGGCCATCCACGCCTAGCGCCACGAAAGAACGTGGATGCCCGGCACAAGGCCGGGCATGACGACATCGATACCGGAGAGCAAAGAACATGGATTTTGATCTGAACGAGGAGCAACGGCTTCTCAAGGAAAGCATCGACGGCCTCTTGACCGATTCCTACGATTTCGAGAGTCGCAAGAAGTACATGAAGGAGAAGGGCGGCTGGAGCCGGACCGTCTGGGGCAAGCTCGCCGAGCAGGGCCTGCTCGGTCTGCCCTTCGCGGAGGCCGATGGCGGCTTCGGCGGCGGCGGCGTCGAGACCATGATCGTGATGGAGGCGCTCGGCAAGGCACTGGTGCTCGAGCCTTATCTCGCAACCGTCGTGATCGGCGGCGGCTTCCTGCGCCATGCGGGCAGCGATGCGCAGAAGGCCGCGCATGTGCCCGGCATCGTCGACGGCAGCAAGACGCTCGCCTTTGCCCAGCTCGAGAAGAACTCGCGCTACGATCTCTTCGACGTCACCACGACGGCGAAGAAGAAGGGTGAGGGTTGGGTCATCGACGGCGAGAAGTTCGTCGTGCTCAACGGCGAGAACGCAGACACCCTCATCGTGACCGCGCGCACCAGGGGCGAGCGCCGCGACAAGAGCGGCATCGGCGTGTTCCTGGTGCCGGCCGATGCCAAGGGCGTCGCCAGGAAGTCGTATCCGACCCAGGACGGCCTGCACGCCGCCGACATCACCTTCACCGGCGTCGAGATCGGTGCCGATGCGGCGCTCGGCAATCCCGACGATTCGCTCGCGCTGATCGAGCGTGTGGTCGATGAAGCCCGCATCGCGCTTTGCGCCGAAGCGGTCGGCCTGATGGACGAGTCTCTGAAGACAACAGTCGAGTACATCAAGACGCGCAAGCAGTTTGGTGTCGCGATCGGTTCGTTCCAGTCGCTGCAGCACCGCGCCTCCGACATGTTCGTTGCCGCCGAGCAGGCGCGATCGATGTCGATGTTCGCGACCATGGCTGTTGATTTCGAGGACGCCAAGGAGCGCAGCAACGCCGTTGCCGCGGCCAAGGTGCAGATCGGCAAGTCGCTGAAGTTCGTGGGACAGCAGGCGATCCAGCTCCACGGCGGCATCGGCATGACCATGGAGGCGAAGATCGGCCACTACTTCAAGCGCCTGACCATGATCGAGAACTCGTTCGGCGACACCGACTATCACCAGCGCCGCGTGGCGGACGGTGGCGGGTTGATCTAGCCGCGGCAGCTGTCGTCCCCCGCGAAAGCGGGGGATCCAGTACGCCGCAGCTTCTCGGTTCTAGCCGCGCCGTCTCTGGAATACGATCGCCCGGTCAAGCCGGGCGATGACGACTGAGCAAGTGGCCTCAACGGAGCAACAACAATGAAAGACACCCCGTTCGATCTCACCGGCAAGGTCGCCGTGGTCACCGGCTCCAGCCGCGGCATCGGCCGCTCCTCCGCCGAACTGCTCGCAAAGCTCGGCGCCAAAGTGGTGGTCTCCTCGCGCAAGGCCGACGCCTGCCAGGACGTCGCCGACGGCATCAAGGCGGCCGGCGGCGAGGCCACCGTCATCCCCTGCAACATCGCGCGCAAGCAGGAGGTCGAGGCGCTGATCGCGGGTGCGACCAAGCACTACGGCAAGATCGACATCCTCGTCTGCAACGCCGCGGTGAATCCGTATTACGGCCCGCTGCTCGACATCACCGACGAGGCCTTCGACAAGATCATGGGCTCGAACGTCAAGAGCAACATCTGGCTCTCCGCGCTGGCGATCCCGCAGATGGCTGAGCGCGGCAACGGCTCCGTCGTCATCATCTCCTCGATCGGGGGCTTGCGCGGCTCGACCGTGATCGGCGCCTACGGCATCTCCAAGGCCGCCGATTTCGCGCTGTGTCGTTCGCTCGCCGGCGAATGGGGCCCGAAAGGCGTTCGCGTCAATTGCATCGCGCCCGGCCTCGTCAAGACCGACTTCGCCCGCGCGCTGTGGGAGGACGAAGCGAATCTGAAACGCCGCACCGCCACCACCCCGCTTCGCCGCATCGGCGAACCCGACGAAATCGCAGGCGCGGTCGCCTACCTCGCCTCCGACGCGTCGAGCTTCATGACGGGACAAACGATCGTCATCGACGGTGGCGTGACCACGGCGGCGCCGTAACTCCTGCTCTACTTTAATTGTACGCCGGGCGCGTTTCACTTATCCTCCGCTGGAGGGGGAGGGTCGCTTCGCTGCATGCAAGCCCACCCTGCCCCTCCAGGGGAGGGTGGGAGGACAGCCGTCTTGACCTTCCCGCCCTAATCCGCTCCCTTTGAGCCGACACAATCTCCCATCACCGGACAACGCCGGGACAGCGCCAAAGAAACCCCAAGGTTCGCCGCCATGTCTTTCGTCCTCGCCATCGACCAGGGCACCACCTCCTCGCGCGCGATCGTGTTCCGCGGCGACATTTCCATTGCGGCGAAGGCGCAAGCCGAGTTTCCGCAACATTTCCCCGCCTCGGGCTGGGTCGAGCACGAGCCTGAGGACATCTGGACCTCGACCGTGACGGTCTGCCGCGAGGCGATCGCGCAGGCCGGCATCGGGCCCAAGGACATCGCCGCGATCGGCATCACCAACCAGCGCGAGACCACCGTCGTGTGGGACCGCGCCACCGGGCAGGCCGTGCACCGTGCCATCGTCTGGCAGGACCGCCGCACCGCCGACATCTGCGCGAAACTGAAAGCCGACGGCCGCGAGCCCGTGATCTCGCAGAAGACCGGCCTGATCATCGATCCCTATTTCTCCGGCACCAAGGTCGCCTGGATTCTCGACCACGTCCCCGGCGCCCGGGCGCGTGCCGCGCGCGGCGAATTGATGTTCGGCACCGTCGATTGCTATCTGCTGTGGCGCCTCACCGGCGGCAAGGTGCACGCCACCGACGCCACCAACGCCTCGCGCACGCTGCTGTTCAACATCCACACCGGCCAGTGGGACGACGAGCTCTTGGAGATCATCGGCGTGCCGCGCTCGATGCTGCCCGAGGTGAAGGATTCCTCCGCCCGCTTCGGCGAGAGCACGCCGGACCTGTTCGGCGGCGCCATTGCGATCTCCGGCATCGCCGGCGACCAGCAGGCCGCGACCATCGGCCAGGCCTGCTTTCGTCCGGGCATGATGAAATCCACCTACGGCACCGGCTGCTTCGCCCTGCTCAACACCGGCACCACGCCGGTGGCCTCGAAGAACAAGCTGCTCACCACCATCGCTTACCAGCTCGGTGGCAAACGCACCTACGCGCTCGAAGGTTCGATCTTCGTCGCGGGCTCGGCAGTGCAGTGGCTGCGCGACGGCCTCGGCATCATCAAGCACGCCGCCGAGACCGGACCTCTTGCCGATCAGTCGGACACCATGCAGAGCGTCTATCTCGTCCCGGCCTTCGTCGGCATGGGCGCGCCCTACTGGAATCCGCGCGTGCGCGGCGCGCTGTTCGGCCTCACCCGCAACACCGGCCCGGCCGAGCTTGCCCACGCCGCGCTCGAAAGCGTCTGCTACCAGACCTTTGACTTGTGGGCCGCGATGCGCGCGGACTGGCCGAGCTCGGAAACCGCCAGCGTCGTGCTGCGCGTCGACGGCGGCATGACCGCCTCGGACTGGACCATGCAGCGCCTCGCCGATTTGTTGGACGCACCGGTCGACCGCCCCGTGATCCAGGAGACCACCGCGTTAGGTGCCGCCTATCTCGCCGGTCTCCAGGCCGGCGTCTATCCCGAACCAACAAAATTCGCCGACAACTGGCGCCTCGAGCACCGCTTCAAGCCCAACATGAGCCAGGCGACGCGCGAGCGGAAGCTGGCGGGCTGGACGAGGGCAGTGAAGGGCGTGCTCGCGAGCGACGAGGGGGAGGGGTAGGCCGTCTCGTAGCCCGGATGGAGCGCAGCGAAATCCGGGGTTCTCTGGAAGCGATTACCCTGACGCCGTGGTGAATGAAGCCTATCCACAAACTCCGCCGTCGTCCTGGCGAAAGCCAGGACCCATAACCACCGAGCTAAATTGCCTTGGACCGCTGGCGGCCTCAGCCTGCCGCGACAGCGACCAGCTGTGGTAATGGGTCCTGGCTTTCGCCAGGACGACCCGGAATGTGTGGCCGGCGCTCAGCTTCAAAGGGACGCATCCCATGATCCTCCCCGACGGTCATTCCGACATCCCCGCCGGCAAGATCGCTGCCGTCGTCACCCATCTCGAGATGACAGCGACGCCTGCGCGCCGCAACGATCCGCCTGACGCTCCATCAGGTCCTCGGATCCTGCGCAAGGTCGATACCCCCGCGCTGCATTGGTATCGCGATCTCCATCGCCGCGTCGGTGAGGAGTGGTTATGGTTTTCGCGGGCGCGCATGAACGACCCGGAGCTCGCCGCAATAATCCACGCACCGGGCGTCGAGGTCTATGCACTGGTCGTGGACGGCCGCGATGAAGGCTTGCTGGAGCTGGACTTTCGCGAGGCCGGCCAGTGCGAGCTCGTGTATTTCGGTGTCACCGCAAAACTGATCGGCAGTGGTGCCGCCCGCTTCATGATGAACCGTGCACTTGAGATCGCATGGTCACGCGATCTGTCCCGCGTCTGGGTGCACACCTGCACATTCGATCATCCGTCCGCCGTGGCGTTCTACCAGCGCTCCGGCTTCCGTTCGTTTCGCCGCCAGATCGAGATCGCCGACGACCCGCGCCTCGACGGCACGCTGCCGCGGACGGCGGCGATGCATGTGCCGATCATCGAATAGTGCGTAGCTGCCTCCTACCCGTCATTGCGAGGAGCCCTTGCGACGAAGCAATCCAGTCTGTTTCCGCCGAGAGATACTGGATTGCTTCGCTGCGCTCGCAATGACGGAGCGTGGCGCCGTCGTCGCCTTTCATTCGGGCTACGCGCTCCCGATCATGCGAAGCTCGCTAGCTGTTGAAATTGACCGCGTTGGTGTTCGCCCCGCAAACCAGCACCGCGACCCGCTCGCCGGGTGCCGGACGATAGCGACCGGAGAGCAAGGCGGCAAATGCCGCTGCGCCGCCGGGCTCGGCCACCAGGCGCAGGCTCGACCACAACGCTGCCTGCGCCTGCCTGATCGCATCGTCGGCGACCAGCACGACCTTTTCGACATGGGCCCGCGCAATCGGAAACATCAATTGTCCGACACGTCGCGGGGCGAGACTGTCGGCAGCGATGCCGCCCGCCGGCGCATCGATCGGCGCGCCCGCCGCGAAGGCGGCGTGAAGCGTTGGCGATTGCTCCGGCTCGACCGCGACGATGCGCGTCCTGCCGGCACTCCAGGCCGCCATGCCACCGATCAGGCCGCCGCCGCCGACTGCAACCAGCACCGTGTCGATACCCGGTGCATCCTGCTCAAGCTCCATTCCGACGCTGCCCTGACCGAGCAAGGTCTCGACCTGATCGTAGGCATGCACGGCCATGGCGCCGGTCTGCGCGACATGGGTTTCGCTCGCGGCGAGCGCGTCGGCATAGCGGCTGCCCGCAATCACGAGTTTCGCGCCATAGCCCCTGATCCGCTCGGCCTTCGCCGGCGAGGTGATTTCGGGCACGAAGATCGTGGCAGGAACGCCGAGCCGCTGCGCCGCATAAGCTACCGCCGCGCCGTGATTGCCGCCCGATGCGGCGACGACACCGGTCTCCGGCAGCTGCTGCAACAGCAGGTTGGCGAAGGCGCCGCGCGCCTTGAACGATCCGGAATGCTGCAGCATCTCGAGCTTGAAAATGACGGGTGAAGCCGGCAGGCCGAAATCGGCGAGATCGGCCTGGAGGAGTGGCGTGCGCCGTATGTGCGGGCGGATGACGGCCTCGGTCGCCGCGATCCGCTCCCGATTGATGTCCATTGTTGCTGTCATGATGCTGTCCTTGATAGCGCATCCGGCAGACGCTGTCGCGGCGTCGTTGCATCCGGCGCAATGCTCCACTTCCATGATTTTGCTTGCGCCACTGCGGCCTTGCCGTGGAAACTGATCGGCGCTGCCTCGTCCAAAAGCCAGAAGAGCGCAAAACCATGTTCCTGATCGGCCAATACGATTCCCCCTTCGTCCGCCGTGTCGCCATTGCGCTGCGGCTTTACGGGCTCGCCTTCGAGCACAAGCCGTGGTCGACCTTCGGCGATGCCGACAAGATCGCGCCCTATAACCCGCTGCGCCGGGTGCCGACGCTGGTGCTCGACGACGGCGAGGCGCTGATCGAGAGCACGGTCATCCTCGATTATCTCGACGAATTGGTAGGGCCGGAGAAGGCGATGCTGCCGCGCTCCGGCGCCGAGCGCCGGCGTCATTTGCGCATCTGCGCGCTCGCTTCCGGCCTCGGCGACAAGTCGGTCAGCCTGCTCTACGAGCGCGTGTTGCGAAAGGAGCAGCTTGCGCTGTGGGTCGAGCGTTGCGAGGCGCAGATCGCGGACGTGCTGAAAGCGCTGGAGGCCGAGCGCGCCAAGGTGACCACGCCGTACTGGCTGGGCGATCGCATCGGCCACGCCGACATTGTGGTCGCCTGCGTCGTCCGCTTCACCCGTGAGGCGCACCCGCAATTGTTCGAACAGTCGCGGTATCCGGCGCTGTCGGCGCACGCCGACGCTTGCGAGGCGCTGGCGCCGTTCAAGGAGATCGTGCAACCGCTGGCACCACCGAAGGGGTGAGGCTTTTTCAGGCTCTCCCGCAATTGCAGAGGATTTCACGAGGACCGCGCGGCTTGCTCCGCCTCTCCCGCTTGCGGGAGAGGCCGACGCGCCCCGGGCGATGCGCAGCATCGTCCCGCGCGCGGCGGGTGAGGGCTCTCACGACCCAGGGACTTCCTCCGCAATTCTCGACAATCCCGACGCGGAGAGACCCCCACCCCCAGCCCTCCCCCGCAAGCGGGAGAGGGAGCGCACTGCCGATGCTGCCGCATCGTGCACGCCATATGCGATCGCGTTGCCGCAGGGCGCCGCTACGCGAACCCGACCTTGATCAGGATCATCAGGAAAAGACCGCCGACAACCGCGCAGACCGCGGCGCCGATCAGCGGCCCCAGCGCGCCTTCCCGGCTTGCAGGCTCCAGCACGGCTTGTCCGGGCCGGTCCGGATCGTAATAGACCTGGACGCTCTTCCCGGGACGATATTTCGCCGCGGCCTCTTCGGCGACCTCGCGCAGGCCGGAGATCATGGTGCCGTTCCAATCGATTTCGGTGCCGATGAAGTCGCGCTTGCCGACCCTGTAGGCGTAGCGCAGGTCGACCTGATAGCGGTGGACGAGCTTTGAAGTCGTCGGTCGATTGTCGTGCTCGGTCTTCT
Organism: Bradyrhizobium sp. Ken64; assembly: GCF_055807555.1. Lineage (NCBI taxonomy): Bacteria > Pseudomonadati > Pseudomonadota > Alphaproteobacteria > Hyphomicrobiales > Nitrobacteraceae > Bradyrhizobium > Bradyrhizobium sp. Ken64. The sequence goes on from NZ_JBVVPA010000004.1 coordinate 335,212, forward strand.
CTTCGATGATTTCCTCGATCACGTTGCAATGGGTGACCCTGCCGGCAGCGGTCGGCCAGCGCAGGCTGGCGCTCGCCAGCCGGCGCGTCCGAACATAATCGGCGGCGAGGAACACCCCGCCCACGAGCACGATGATCGGCACCGCGAACGCGAACAGCGGAACGCCCTTGTCGGCGTAGAGCACGTGGCCTGCGAACGAATGCGCGGTCAGGGTGGCGGCTATGATGCCGAACACCATCGTGAACGCCACCAGCGCCGCGACGTTCTGCGCGGCAGCGGGCTCCAGCAGCGCCTCGGTCGGTTGCTTCGGATCGACATGGACGTCGACATGGGCGCCGACCGGATAGCGTCCGGTCAGTTTTGCGGCCAGGACCCTTGTCGTGATGACGGTGCCGCCGACAAAGACCTTGTCGCTCTCCAGCTCCTGGCCGCCGGCCTGATAGCGATAGCGGATGATGGGCTTGGCGTCGTTCCGGTCGTCCGAGGAATGCGTCGCCGGCTGGTCGACCCGGGAGACCGTGATGATGCCCTCCACCTTGTCCCAGCTCCGCGCCGCCACCATCCGGCCCCGCATGCGGACCAGGTTGAACAGCGTCAAGCCAAACAGCAGCACGGCGATGCCGGCGGCAATCTGGGTCCACATCAATTGTTGGGCGTTCAGCATCCGATTCCCCTGCGCTTCGGCGGCGACCGCCATTGGTCGCAGCGAACGCGGGTTGCGTTCGATGCCGTGCGTTGCCCAACACATGCCAGGCATTGCTTCACCAATGTCGTCCTGGCGAAAGCCAACACCCATTGCCCCAGTGGGTCATTTGGCGAAGATTGGTCGTTCGGTATTGCCAGCGATGGTCACCGACGGATCACCCGGCCCTTGGCGGGCTCATAGAAGTGCAGGTCTTTTGTCGGTCACGGGCTTTTTCCTTCTCGTCATTGCGAGCGCAGCGAAGCAATCCAGAATCCCTCCGCGGAGACAGTCTGGATTACTTCGCTGCGCTCGCAATGACGGAGTGTGTTGATCCGTCATTGCCCGCATGGATCCTGGCCTTCGCCAGGACGACACAGAACGTTCGACACCGAACGTGTCGCACGCGCCCAGGATCGCGGCGGACGAGGCAACGAGTATCAGACGGACGCGGTCGGCGATGATGGAATGTTACAGGTGTTTTGCCCGACGCCGCAAGTCATTTCGGTAAGACCGAAAATAATCGAGCATCTTCAACCCAATGCCTACTGTGCATGGGGTTGATTTCTCGCTTTTTTGTTTGGAGGGCGCCTAACCCGCCCCCGCACGCTTCTTCTGCCAGACCAGATGCACCGCGCAGGTGCAGCCCGGCGGATGCGAGGCAAGCTCCTTCGACGTTTCGTCATTGGCCGGTGTTGCTGCGAACGCCGCCTTGTCGCTCGCGCTCTCTCGCGCCGGGATGTAGTTCAGGATCGGTGCGAGCCAGCGCTCGGCCTCGACGACGCTCATGCCCTTGCGCGCAGCATAATCCTCGACCTGATCGCGCTCGATCTTGCCGACGCCGAAATAATAGCTCTCGGGATTGGCGAGATAGAGTCCCGACACGGAAGAGCCCGGCCACATCGCAAAGCTCTCGGTCAGCTTCACGCCGGCGGTATTCTCGGCATCGAGCAGTTCGAACAGCGTCGCCTTCTCGGTGTGATCGGGCTGCGCGGGGTAGCCGGGGGCGGGACGGATGCCCTCATACTTTTCGAGTATCAGATCGTCGGTCGAGAGCGTCTCGTCCGGCGCATAGGCCCAGAACTCGCGGCGGACGCGGGCATGCATGCGCTCGGCGAAGGCCTCCGCAAGGCGGTCGGCCAGCGCCTTGCACAGGATCGAGGAATAGTCGTCATTGGCCATCTTGAAACGGTCGGCGACCACATCCTCGCCGATGCCGGCCGTGACGACGAAGCCGCCGACATAATCGGGCACGCCGGTGCCGGCAGGCGCGACGAAGTCGGACAGCGCCGCGTTGAAACGGCCCTCGCGCTTCTCGAGCTGCTGGCGCAGCGTGTGCAGCGTCGCGATCGTCCTGGTCCGGCTCTCGTCGGCGTAGAGCACGATGTCGTCGCCCTGCGCATTGGCCGGCCAGAAGCCGACGGTGGCGCGCGCGCGGAACCATTTCTCCTTGACGATCAGGTCGAGCATCTTGCGCGCGTCGTCGTAGAGCGAGCGCGCGACTTCGCCGACCTTGGCATCGTTAAGGATGGCGGGGAAGCGCCCGGCGAGCTCCCAGGTCTGGAAGAACGGCGTCCAGTCGATATAGGGCACCAGCTCGGCGAGATCGTAGTCGTCGAAGCTCCTGGTGCCGAGGAAGGTCGGCTTCACCGGCTTGTTGGCGGCAAAATCGACCGGCACGCGGTTGGCGCGGGCGGTCGCCAGCTTCAGCCGCTTCTTGTCGGCCTGGGCGCGCATATGCGCGTCCGAAATCTTTGCGTACTCGGCACGCACTTCGGCGGCATAGGCCTCGCGCCTCTCGGGCGACAGCAGCGCGGAGGCGACTCCGACCGCACGGCTGGCGTCGTTGACATGCACGACGGGACCGGCGCGATAGCTCGGGTCGATCTTGACCGCGGTATGCACGCGGCTCGTGGTGGCGCCGCCGATCAAGAGCGGCAGCTTGAGGCCTTCGCGCTGCAATTCGCCGGCGAAAAACGCCATCTCGTCGAGCGAGGGCGTGATCAGGCCGGACAGTCCGACGATGTCGGCCTTCTCCGCCTTCACGGTCTCGACGATCTTGGCTGCGGGCACCATCACGCCGAGGTCGATCACCTCGTAATTGTTGCACTGGAGCACGATGCCGACGATGTTCTTGCCGATGTCGTGGACGTCGCCCTTGACGGTCGCGAGCACGATTTTGCCGGCGGACGAGGAGCCTTCCGTGCCGATGCCGTTGGCGAGATTGCGCGCCTTCTCCTCTTCCATGAACGGCATCAGCCAGGCGACAGCCTGCTTCATCACGCGTGCCGACTTCACCACCTGCGGCAGGAACATCTTGCCGTCGCCGAAGAGGTCGCCGACCACATTCATGCCGGCCATCAGCGGGCCCTCGATCACGTCGAGCGGGCGCTTGGAGGCCTTGCGGGCCTCTTCGGTATCCTGCTCGATGAACTCGGTGATCCCGTGCACCAGGGCGTGCGACAGCCGCTTCGCCACCGGCCATTCGCGCCAGGCGAGATCGGCTTCCTTGGTCTGGGTCTTGTTGCCGCGGAATCGTTCCGCGAGCGCCAGCAGACGCTCGGACGCACCGGGGTCGCGGTTGAGGATGACGTCCTCGCACACCTGGCGCAACTCGGGATCGATGTCGTCATAGACGATCATCTGCCCGGCGTTGACGATGCCCATGTCCATGCCGGCCTTGATGGCGTGATACAGGAACACCGAGTGCATGGCCTCGCGCACCGGCTCGTTGCCGCGGAACGAGAACGACAAATTGGACACACCGCCCGAGATATGCGCACCCGGCAGATTCTTGCGGATCCAGCGCGTCGCCTCGATGAAGTCGACGCCGTAATTGTTGTGTTCTTCGATGCCGGTTGCGATCGCGAAAATATTCGGATCGAAGATGATGTCCTCCGGCGGGAAGCCGACGCGGTTCACCAGGATGTCGTAGGCGCGCTTGCAGATCTCGGTCTTGCGGGCGAACGTATCGGCCTGGCCGACCTCGTCGAACGCCATCACCACGACAGCCGCGCCGTGACGGCGGGCGACCTTGGCCTCGTGAATGAACTTGTCCTCGCCTTCCTTCATGGAGATCGAATTGACGACCGGCTTGCCCTGCACGCATTTCAGGCCGGCCTCGATCACGGAGAATTTCGAGGAATCGACCATGACGGGGACGCGGGCGATGTCGGGCTCGGCGGCGACGAGGTTGAGGAAGGTCACCATCGCGGCTTCCGAGTCCAGAAGCCCCTCGTCCATGTTGACGTCGATGATCTGCGCGCCGTTCTCGACCTGGTCGCGGGCGACCTGCAGCGCGGCGGTGTAGTCGCCGGCGGTGACCAGCTTGCGGAAGCGGGCGGAGCCCGTGACGTTGGTGCGCTCGCCGACGTTCACGAAAGGAATCGCGTCGGTCAGGATGAACGGCTCGAGGCCGGAAAGCCGCAAGCGAGGTTCGATCTCCGGCACGATGCGCGGCTTGTGCGGCGCGACCGCAGCCGCGATCGCCGCGATATGGTCCGGCGTGGTGCCGCAGCAGCCGCCGACGATGTTGACGAGGCCATCGCGCGCGAACTCGCCGACCAGGCGGGCCATGTATTCCGGCGTCTCGTCATATTGGCCGAACTCGTTGGGCAGGCCGGCATTGGGATAGGCACAAACAAGCGTATCGGCGACGCGGCCGATGTCGGCGATATGCGCGCGCAGATCTTCCGCGCCGAGCGCGCAGTTGAAGCCGATGGTGACGGGCCTGGCGTGCTGCACCGAATGCCAGAACGCTTCCGGCAACTGGCCGGACAGCAGGCGGCCGGACTTGTCGGTGATGGTGCCCGACACCATCACGGGCATGTCGATGCCGCGTTCTTCCGTGATCTCGGCGATCGCGTAGAGCGCCGCCTTGGCGTTCAGCGTGTCGAAGATGGTCTCGACCAGCAGCAGATCGACGCCGCCGTCGAGCATGCCGTTGATCTGCTCGCCATAGGATTTGCGCAGATCGTCGAACGTGACGGCGCGGTAGCCGGGATTGGAGACGTCGGGCGAGATCGAGGCGGTGCGGTTGGTCGGTCCGATGGCGCCGGCGACGAAGCGCGGCTTGCCGTCCTCGGCCTCGACGCGGCGTGCGGCGTTGCCGGCCAGGCGGGCGCCTTCGCGCGCCATCTCGTAGACGATGTCGACGAGATCGTAGTCGGCCTGGGCAATCGAGGTCGTGGAGAAGGTGTTGGTGGCGACGATGTCGGCGCCGGCACGCAAATAGGCGGCGTGGATGTCCTCGATCGCCTGCGGCTGGGTCAGGATCAAGAGGTCGTTGTTGCCGCGCAGATCGCGATGGAAGCTCTTGAAGCGCTCGCCGCGGAAGGCGGCTTCGTCGAACTGAAGGTTCTGGATCATCGTCCCCATGGCGCCGTCGAGCACGAGAATGCGCTCGCGCGCGGCGTCGAGCAGGGCGGTTCGCTTGGGAGAGGTGGATACGGTCATGGTGTCTTAAGCCGCCTTCTGCGCGCTCTTGGCGCGGATGCCGAGCAAATGGCTGATCGCGAACACGAGATCGGCGCGGTTCATGGTGTAGAAATGGAAGGTGTCGACGCCGTGCTTCGCCAGCTTCTGCACCTGGCCGGCGGCGACGGTGGCCGCCACCAGCTTGCGGGTCTCGGCGTCTTCATCGAGGCCCTCGAACTTCGCGGCGAACCAGTCCGGCACGGAGGTGCCGTTGCGGGTGACGAAATTGCGAGCCTGCTTGAAATTATGCATGGGCATGATGCCCGGCACGATCGGAATGTTGATCCCGCGCGCGCGGACGCGGTCGAGATAGCGGAAGTAGAGGTCGTTATCGAAGAACACCTGCGTGATCGCGCGGGTCGCACCCGCATCGACCTTGGCCTGCAGCGTGTCGATGTCATCGTCGAAGTCGCGCGCGTCCGGGTGCTTCTCAGGGTACGCCGAGACCGACACCTCGATATCGCCGTGCCGCTTCTTGATGCCGGCGACGAGGTCGGCGGAGCTCTGGTAGCCATCGGGATGGCTGGAATAGGCCGTGCCGATGCCGCCCGCGGGATCGCCGCGCAAGGCCACGATGTGGCGTACGCCGACCTCGTGATAGCGGTCGACGATCTCGTCGATCTCCCCGCGCGAGGCGCCGACGCAGGTCAGGTGCGCGGCCGGCAGCAGCGCGGTCTCCTTGAGGATGCGCGAGATGGTCGAGTGGGTGCGCTCGCGGGTCGAGCCGCCGGCGCCATAGGTGACCGAGACGAATTTCGGGTCGAGCGGGGCCAGCCGGTTGATGGTGTCCCAGAGATTGCGCTCCATATCTTCGGTCTTGGGCGGAAAGAACTCGAAGGAAATCGCAGGCCGCTTCAGGTGCCCGTCTTGCCCGTCGGTATGGGCAGTCGTCGTCACGTCAGTCATGGGCACCACTCACTCCAAGGGCTCGCCGGGTCGGCGGCGGCCGGCGGTCAGGTCTAGATTGGGAGAGGCTAAGATAAGCCAAAACGGCCGCACTCGACAGCCCATCAGAGATGGGAAATTGCCCACTTTCTGCACATCGATTAAAAAACGTGTGAGTTCAGAGGTCGAGGTGGGAAGGCCGGTCTAGGATAAATTATACGTTACATCAGGTAGATAACATAAGATGGAGGCTTGTTCGGTGCAAATTTATCCGTGGGCAATATGAAAGTCATACTATCGGCGCGGTCACTGTCCCAACGCTGCGGCGAAGGCGCGCGAGCCCGCGGCCTGCACGTCAGACCTGCGCGCCCTGCCCATTGCCGCTGCGCCGCTCTCCACTACGTTAGCGCGCCATGATCCCGCTCTCAGTCCTCGACCTCTCCGTCGTCACAACTGGCACAAAGCCCGCCGCGGCGCTGCGCAACAGCATCGACCTGGCGCGCCATGTCGACGGACTCGGCTATGTCCGCTACTGGCTCGCCGAGCATCACAACCTCGCCTCCGTCGCGAGTCCGGCGCCCGACGTGATGATCGGGCAGATCGCGGCGGTGACGCAGCACATCCGTGTCGGCTCCGGTGGCGTGATGCTGCCCAATCACGCGCCGCTGGTCGTGGCCGAGCGCTTCAAGATGCTGGAGGCGTTGTTTCCCGGCCGTATCGACCTCGGCCTCGGACGCGCCCCCGGCACCGACGGTGCCACGGCCTATGCGCTGCGAAGCCGGCTCGACCGTCGCGAAGGCGACGATTTCCTCGAGCGGCTGCACGAATTGATCCTGTGGCAGACCCGTGAATTCCCCTCGGGCCATCCCTATCACAACGTCGTTGCGATGCCCGACGATACGCCGTTGCCGCCGATCTGGCTGCTCGGCTCCAGCGATTATTCGTCGGAGCTCGCCGCGCAGGTCGGCATGGGTTTCGCATTCGCCCATCATTTTGCGTCCCATGATGCGATCGATGCGATGGTGCATTATCGCAATCGTTTTCAGCCCTCGGCCTGGAGCGCGAGCCCGCGCGCGATCCTCGCGGTCGCCGTCATCACGGCCGATACGGATGACGAAGCCGAAAAGCTCGCCGCGTCTTTCGACCTCAACCGCCTGCGCCGCGACCGCGGCCAGTATCTTCCACTGCCGAGCGTCGAAGAGGCGCTGGCCTATCCCTATACCGACTCGGAGCGCACCTCGATGCGGCGCAACCGCTCGCGCCTGTTCGTCGGTAACCCGGCGACGGTGCAGAAGACGCTCCAGCCGTTGATCGATGCAAGCAAGCCTGACGAGTTGATGGTGATCACCGCCGTGTACGATCACGAGGCGCGAAAGAAATCGTATTCGCTGCTCGCGGAGGCGTTCGGGCTTAAGGCGGTCGGATAAGGCTCTCGTGCTCCGGCTCGCGCTTCGCGCGTCCGGGACACGAGACTATTCCATCGTCGCGCGGAACGGGTGGCCTGGATACACGCCGACGATGCGGAATTCGCGCGAGAAGAATTTCAGCTCCTCGATCGCGAAAGCAAGGCCCTTGTCATCAGGGTGGCCGTCGACGTCGGCGTAAAACTGGGTGGCGAAGAAATTTCCGTCGACCATGTAGCTCTCGAGCTTGGTCATGTTGACGCCGTTGGTGGCAAAGCCACCGAGCGCCTTGTAGAGCGCGGCCGGCAAATTGCGCACCCGGAACACAAAAGTCGTGACCAGCGGACCGGAGCCCTGTGCGGCCCATTTCGGTTCGCGCGCGAGCAGCACGAAGCGCGTGGTGTTATGGGCCTCGTCCTCGATGTCCTCGGCCAAAATGTCGAGGCCGTAGATTTTTGCGGCGAGGCGCGAGGCGATCGCAGCCACGGTCTTGTCGTTGCGCTCGGAAATGTCGCGGGCGCTGCCGGCGGTGTCGGCGTGCACGATCGGCTTGATGCTGAGCTTGCGAATGATGCGCCGGCATTGACCGAGCGCGTGCACATGGCTCTCGACGCTCTTGATGTCTTCGAGCCTGGTCCCCTTCACCGCCATCAGCTGATGCCGGACCGGCAGAAACCATTCGCCGATGATGAAGAGGCCGGAGGCCGGCAGCAAATGATGGATGTCGGCGACGCGGCCCGCGACCGAATTCTCGATCGGGATCATACCGAGGTCGGCTTCGCCCGACGAGATCGCCGACAAGGCGTCCTCGAAGGTGGCGCAGGGCATCGGCTCGGCGTCAGGATAGGCCTCGACGATGGCGATGTGGGAATTGGCGCCAGGCTCGCCCTGGAATGCGATTTTCAGCTTGCTCATGCTCGGTCTTGTAACAGCGGCTCAGGATTTGGAAAGGATGCTGCGGGCCGTTTCCAGGTCCGCCGGCGTGTCGACCCCGCGGGGCACGGTATCGACGATGGTGAAGTCGATGCGCATTCCGGCCTCGAGCGCCCGGAGCTGCTCGAGCTTCTCCTGCAGTTCCAGCGGCGAAGGCGGAAGCCGGACGTAGCGCTCCAGCGCGGCGCGGCGATAGGCGTAGAGGCCGATATGGTGGTAACGCGGCCCGTCGCCGGTCGGCGCCGTTGCGCGGGTGAAATAAAGTGCGCGCATGCGTCTGCCGCCGAGCGAGGTCCCGATCGCCTTCACGACGCTCGGCGCGAGGTCCTCCTCCTCCGTATGGATCTGCGAAGCCAGCGTCGCGATATCCACGTCAGGGTCTTGCAGCGGCGGCAGCACCTCGCGGATGTTGTCGATCGTGATGGTCGGGAAATCGCCCTGCAGATTGACCACGATTTCGGCCTTGCCGTCCGGATCGAGCTTCTGCATGGCCTCGTGGATGCGATCGGAGCCGGACGGGTGCTCCGGGCGGGTCATCACCGCCTCGCCGCCATTGGCGGTCACGACGGACGCGATCTCCGCGGTGTCGGTTGCGACCGCGACCCGACCGATGCCGGCGGCCTCGGCGCGGCGCATCACGTGCACGATCATCGGCTGCCCCGCGATATCGGCGAGCGGCTTGCCGGGCAGGCGGGTGGCGGCCATGCGGGCCGGAATTAGCACGAGGATGCGGGGATCGATCATCGGTCAAGGGCCTGGAAACGGGGCGTTTTCCGCGCCGAGAAATGGGGTGGGGACGGGCGTGAAGCCCGCTCGCTTATACGGGTTGCCAGACCCCGGGCAAACCGATATCTCAATGGCAAAACTCGGGGAAACAGTAAGGAACGTTGATTCTCCGAGGCTCGTCCTGGCGGCCGCATTGGGCCGCTCGATCCTTCTTGCGGTGTGGGGCCTGGCCGGAAATGGACTCTTTCGAACTGAACAAGATTCTCGGTGCCGTGCTCGGCACCTGTCTCCTTTTGCTGGTGACGAGCTTCACCGCCCAGGCGTTGTTCTCGCCCAAGATGCCGGAAAAGCCGGGTTTCGAGATCGCGGTGAAGGAAGACGCCGGTCACGGCAAGGAAGGCGGCGCTGCCCCCGCGGCCGCCGAACCGATCGAAAAGCTGCTCCAGACCGCCTCGGTCGAGAAGGGCGCCTCCGCCGCCAAGAAGTGCGGCGCCTGCCACACCTTCGAGAAGGGCGGCCCGAACCGTGTCGGTCCGAACCTCTACGGCGTTGTCGGCGACCATGTTGGCGAGGGCCGCGGCGGCTTCAACTTCTCGGCCGCGATGAAGGCTAAGGGCGGCACCTGGGATTTCGAAGCCCTCAACAAGTTCATCGCAAATCCCAAGGCGGCTGTGCCGGGCACGGCGATGGGCTTTGCCGGCATTCCGAAGGATAGCGAGCGCGCCGACGTGATCGCTTACCTGAACAGTCTCTCCGACAGCCCGAAGCCGCTGCCCACCGCGGCGAAGTAAGGCCTATCGACTTCGATCTTAGTACGCGGCCAGGCTGAAAAGCCTGGCCGTTTGCTTATCCGGGCCTCGCGGCGTTGTTATCGGGGCGTTTGGCCGCAGCCATCAGCCAGCCGGCCTTCCAAGATGAGGAAAAAGCAACATATTCCGTCGAAACCTCGCCTATATTGGGAACTTAAAGGAGTAGCCTCCTTCAAGACAGGAATGTTGATTTGGCCCTTACCCGACGCGATCTCCTGCTCACCGGCACTGCTGCCGCAACGCTCCCCGCCCTTGGTTCCGTAGGGGGTCTTCCCGGCGTCGGCGCGGCACACGCGCAATCCGCCGGCGAGCCCACCTGGCGACACGCGCTGTCGCTGTTCGGACAGGTCAAATACCCAGCGGACTTCAAGCGCTTCGACTACGTCAATCCGGAAGCGCCAAAAGGCGGCGTCGCACGCCAGATCGCCGTCGGCACATTCGACAATTTCAACATCGTCGTCTCCGGTGTGAAGGGGCAAGTCGCCGGTGCCGTAGCATTCATCTACGAATCCCTCACGACGGCCGCGCTCGACGAAGTCTCGACCGAATACGGCGCGCTGGCCGAGGCCGTCAGCCATCCGGATGATTTCTCCTTCGTGACCTACCGCTTGCGGCCGCAAGCCAAATGGCATGACGGCAAGCCTGTTACCGCGGACGACGTGATCTTCTCGCTCGATTCCTTCAAGAAGCACCACCCGATGTACTCGGCCTATTACAGCCATGTGGTGAAAGCCGAGAAGGTCGGGGAGCGCGAGGTAAAATTCGTGTTCGACGCGCCAGGCAACCGCGAATTGCCGCAGATCGTCGGGCAGCTCACGGTCCTGCCGAAGCATTGGTGGGAGGGCACGGACGCGCAGGGCCGGAAGCGCGATGTCTCCGCCACCACGCTCGAAGTGCCGCTGGGTTCGGGCCCCTACAGGGTCAAGGAATTCGTTGCCGGACGGTCGATCGTGCTGGAGCGCGTCAAGGATTATTGGGGGCGCGACCTCGCGGCCAATGTGGGCCGAAATAATTTCGACGAGCTGCGCTATGAGTATTTCCGCGACGCCACTGTGGCGATCGAGGCTTTCAAGGCCGATCAGGTCGATTGGCGCACCGAGAACAGCGCGAAGAACTGGGCAACGGCCTACGACTTCCCGGCCGTCACCGACAAGCGCGTGATCCTCGAGGAGTTCGCCAATCGCAGCTCGGGCGTCATGCAGGCCTTCGTGCCGAACCTGCGCCGCGCCAAGTTCAAAGATCCGCGCGTGCGACGTGCGCTCAATTACGCGTTCGACTTCGAGGAGATGAACAAGCAGATCTTCTACGGCCAGTACAAGCGTATCAGCAGTTATTTCGACGGCATCGATGAGCTGATGGCGACCGGGCTGCCGCAGGGAAAAGAGCTCGAGATTCTCGATACGGTCCGCGCCGAGGTCCCGCCCGAAGTCTTCACCACGGCCTATACCAACCCGGTCGGCGGCAGTCCGGAAGCCGTGCGCGACAATCTGCGCGAGGCGCTGCGGCTGTTCAAGGAAGCCGGCTATGAGGTGCGCGACCGCAAGCTGGTCGACGTGAAGACCGGCACGCAGTTCTCCTTGGAATTGTTGAACTCGGATCCGAGCTTCGAGCGGATCACGCTATTCTACAAGCCGTCGCTGGAACGGCTCGGCATTGCCGTCAGCGTGCGGACGGTGGATCCCACTCAGTACGAGAACAGGACGCGCGAGTGGGATTTCGACATCGTCACCAACTCCTGGGGCGAGTCGCAGTCGCCGGGCAACGAGCAGCGCGAATTCTGGTCGTCGAAGACGGCCGACATCGCGGGTTCGCGCAATATCACCGGCATCAAGAATCCGGCGGTCGACAAGCTGATCGAGCGGGTGATCTACGCCAAGGGGCGCGACGATCTCGTCGCGGCAACCAAGGCACTCGACCGCGTGCTGTTGTGGAATCACTACGTCGTGCCGCAGTGGACTTATACGAAGGTGCGCACTGCGCGCTGGGATCGCTTCGGCCGGCCGGCGGAATTGCCCAAATACGGTCAGTCCGGCTTTCCGTTCATTTGGTGGTACGACGCGGACAAGGCGGCGCGGATCGCAAAGAAGTCGTGAAGGACATTTCTCGCATGGCGCAGCTTTCACGCCGGCATGTGCTGGCCTTGGGTGCCGGTGGCGCGTTCAGCGCTGGCTGGCTCCGGGGTGCGGCAGCGTCCGAGATGCCTGCCGAGGCCCACGGCATGTCGGCCTTCGGCGACCTCAAATATCCCGCCGATTTCCATCACTTCGACTACGTCAATGTTGACGCGCCGAAGGGCGGCACTTTCTCGCTTATCCCGTCCGTGCGCGCCTACAACCAGTCCTACCAGACCTTCAACTCGCTCAATGCCTTCATCCTCAAAGGCGATGGCGCGCAGGGCATGGACATGACCTTTGCGCCGCTGATGCTGCGCGCCAATGACGAGCCGGACGGGATGTACGGGCTTGCCGCCAAGTCTGTAAATATATCGGCAGACAGGCTGGTCTATCGCTTCACCATGCGGCCCGAGGCGAAATTCCATGACGGCACCAAGCTCACTGCTCACGATGCGGCGTTTTCGCTGACGTCGCTGAAGACGAAAGGCCATCCGCTGATCATCGTGCAGATGCGCGACATGGTCAGCGCGGAAGCGATTGACGCCGCGACGCTTGTTGTGACCTTCGCCAAGGGACGCGCGCGCGACGTGCCACTCTATGTCGCGGGGCTGCCGATCTTCTCGAAAGCCTACTATGCCTCCCGTCCGTTCGACGAAACGTCTCTGGAGATCCCCCTGGGTTCGGGGCCGTACAAGGTCGGCAAGTTCGAGGTCAATCGCTACATCGAATACGAGCGGGTGAAGGACTGGTGGGCTACTGATCTGCCCCCCTGTCGTGGCAGCTACAATTTCGACGTCGTGCGCTACGAATTCTACCGCGACCGCGATGTCGCCTTCGAGGGTTTCACCGGCAAGAACTATCTCTACCGCGAGGAGTTCACCTCCCGCCTCTGGGCGACGCGTTATGATTTTCCTGCCGTGAAGGACGGTCGCGTCAAGATGGAGGTCGTGCCCGACGACACGCCCTCCGGCGCGCAAGGATGGTTCATCAACACGCGGCGCGACAAGTTCAGGGATCCTCGCGTGCGCGAGGCATTGATCGACGCCTTCGATTTCGAGTGGACCAATAAGACCATCATGTACGGTGCTTATGCCCGCACGGTGTCGCCATTTCAGAACTCGGACCTCATGGCGAGCGACGGGCCTCCGCCGCCGGAAGAGCTGAAGCTGCTGGAGCCGTTTCGCGGCCAGGTTCCCGACGAGGTGTTCGTCGCACCGTTCACGCCGCCCGTCTCCGACGGCTCCGGGCAGGATCGCAGCCTGTTGCGCAAGGCGCAGCAATTGCTTAGCGACGCCGGCCTGCCGATCAAGGAGGGCAAGCGGGTGCTGCCAAATGGCGAGATCTTCAGGATCGAATTCCTGTTGGATGAGCCTTCGTTCCAGCCGCACCATGGACCCTACATCAAGAATCTCGCGACGCTCGGCATCGAAGCGAGCGTGCGTCTCGTCGATGCCGTGCAACACAAGGCGCGCCAGGAAGATTTCGACTTCGATCTGACCATCCAGCGCTTCAGCATGTCGGCCACGCCGGGCGATGCCATGCGCTCCTTCTTCTCGTCGCAGGTCGCGGCAACCAAGGGCTCGTACAATCTCGCGGGCGTCGCCAGTCCGGCCATCGATGCCATGATCGAGAAGATCATGGCGGCCGACAGCCGCGAGGAATTGACCGTCGCCTGCCGCGCCTTCGATCGCCTGTTCCGTGCCGGCCGCTATTGGGTGCCGCAATGGTATAACAAGACGCATCGGCTTGCTTATTGGGACCAATTCGGCCATCCGCAGAAGCCGCCGCGTTATGCCAACGGCGTCGGCGCCCCCGATATCTGGTGGCATGATGGCGGCAAGGCCGCGAAGCTCGAGCAGGCGAAGCAGCCATGAGCGCCTATATCGCCCGCCGCATCCTGCTGATGATCCCGACCTTGCTCGGGATCCTCTTCGTCTCCTTCATTGTCGTGCAGTTCGCGCCGGGCGGGCCGGTCGAGCGCGTGATCGCGCAGCTCTCGGGCGCCGACACCGGCGGCACCTCGCGCATTTCCGGCGGCAGCGACTTTGCGCAGCGCGCCCCGGGGCAGCTGGGGGCCGGCGGTGACGCCATCAATTCGAAATATCGCGGCGCGCAAGGCCTCGATCCCGATTTCATCAAGAAGCTGGAAGTGCAGTTCGGCTTCGACAAGCCGGCCCCGGAGCGCTTCGCGCTGATGGTCTGGAACTTCGCCCGCTTCGATTTTGGCAAGAGCTATTTTCGCGACGTCAGCGTCCTGCAGCTCGTCAAGGAGAAGTTGCCGGTCTCGATCTCGCTCGGCATCTGGCTGACGCTGCTGACCTACCTGATCTCGATTCCGCTCGGCATCCGCAAGGCGGTGAGGGACGGGACGCGCTTCGACACCTGGACGTCGAGCGTGCTCGTGCTCGGCTATGCCATACCCGGCTTCCTGTTCGCGATCCTCCTGATCATCCTGTTTGCCGGCGGTTCGTTCTTCAACTGGTTCCCGCTGCGCGGACTGACGTCAGACGGCTGGTCGCAGTTTCCGTGGTACTGGAAGATCATCGATTACTTCTGGCATTTGACGCTGCCGCTGATCGCCATGGGGCTCGGTGCGTTCACCACCATGACGTTCCTGACCAAGAACTCGTTTCTGGATGAGATCCGCAAGCAATATGTGATGACCGCGCGGGCGAAAGGCTGCAGCGAGAACCGGGTGCTCTATGGTCATGTCTTCCGCAACGCGATGCTGATCGTCATCGCCGGCTTTCCCAGCACCTTCATTCACGCCTTCTTCTCGGGCTCGCTTCTGATCGAGACCATCTTCTCGCTGGACGGGCTGGGACTACTCAGTTTCGAGAGCGTTCTCAACCGCGACTATCCCGTGGTGTTCGGTACGCTCTTCATCTTTTCGCTCGTCGGCCTCGTGATCAACCTGATCTCTGACCTGACCTATATGTGGATCGATCCGCGAATCGATTTCGAGGCGCGGGAGGTCTGATGACGTTGGCTGCCCCCACCACGCCGATCGAAACCACTGCGAAGTCGCCGCTCGGCAATGCCGTGCCGATCACGCGCAAACCGTTCGTGCCATCGCCACTCAACAGACGCCGATGGCAGAATTTCAAGGCGAACCGGCGCGGTTATTGGTCGTTCTGGATCTTCCTGATCCTGTTTGTGGTGTCGCTGTTCGCCGAGCTGATCGCCAACGACCGGCCGTTCCTGATCAAATATGATGGCCACCTCTATTGGCCGTCCGTCGTCACCTATTCGGAAACCACTTTTGGCGGCGACTTCGAAACGGCAGCCGACTATCGCGATCCCTATTTGCAAAAGCTGATCAAGGACAAGGGCGGCAGCATCGTCTGGCCGCTGATCCGCTATTCCTACGACACCCACAATCTCGATCTGCCGACGCCGGCGCCGTCGCCGCCGACATGGATGTTGACGGAAGCGCAGTGCAAGCCCGTCGTCGAGAAGAAGGGTCTCAAGAGCTGCCGCGATCTCGAATACAACTGGCTCGGCACCGACGATCAAGGCCGCGACGTGGTCGCGCGGCTGATCTACGGCTTCCGCATCTCGGTGCTGTTCGGCCTCTGCCTGACCATCGTCTCTTCCGTCGTCGGCATCGCGGCCGGCGCGGTGCAGGGCTATTTCGGCGGCTGGATCGACCTGTTGTTCCAGCGCTTCATCGAGATATGGACCGCGATTCCATCGCTCTATCTGCTGCTGATCCTGTCGTCGGTGCTGGTGCCCGGCTTCTTCGTGCTTCTCGGCATCCTGCTGTTGTTTTCCTGGGTGTCGCTGGTCGGACTCGTGCGCGCGGAATTCCTGCGCGGGCGCAATTTTGAGTACATCCAGGCGGCGCGGGCGCTCGGGGTGTCGAACAAGGTCATCATGTTCCGGCATCTGTTGCCGAACGCGATGGTCGCGACCATGACGTTCCTGCCGTTCATCGTGTCGAGTTCGGTGATGACGCTGACGGCGCTCGATTTCCTGGGGTTCGGACTGCCGCCCGGCTCGCCGTCGCTCGGCGAGCTGCTGTCGCAGGGCAAGTCCAACGTGCAGGCGCCCTGGCTTGGTTTCTCCGGCTTCTTCTCGGTCGCGATCATGCTGTCGCTCTTGATCTTCATCGGCGAGGCCGTGCGCGACGCCTTCGATCCGCGCAAGACGTTCAGGTAGGCCAATGGACGCGATCAACCAGCCTTTGCTAAGCGTGCGCGAGCTCTCGGTGGCCTTCCACCAGGGCGGCGTCACCACGCTCGCGGTCGACAAGGTCTCGTTCCAGATCAGGCGCGGCGAGTGCGTGGCGCTGGTCGGCGAGTCCGGCTCCGGCAAGTCGGTCAGCGCGCTCTCGATCCTCAAGCTCCTGCCCTATCCGAACGCCTCGCATCCCTCGGGCAGCATCCATTTCAAAGGCCAGGAACTGATCGACCGGTCGGAGCAGGAGATGCGGGAGATTCGCGGCAGCGACATCTCCATCATCTTCCAGGAGCCGATGACCTCGCTCAATCCACTGCACACGATCGAGGCGCAGATCGGCGAGATCATCCAGCTGCACAATCCGACCAGCAATGCCGAGGCGCGCAGGCGGACGCTGGAATTGCTGACGCAGGTCGGCATTCCCGAGCCTGAAACGCGGCTGAAGAGCTATCCGCACCAGCTCTCCGGTGGCCAGCGCCAGCGCGTGATGATCGCGATGGCGCTCGCCAACGAGCCGGACCTGTTGATCGCGGACGAGCCGACGACGGCGCTCGACGTCACCGTGCAGGCGCAGATCCTGACGCTGCTCGCAGAGATCCGCGGCAGGCTCGGCATGAGCCTGCTTTTCATCACCCACGATCTCGGCATCGTGCGTCGCATCGCCGACCAGGTCTGCGTCATGAAAGGCGGCGAGATCGTCGAGCAAGGACCTGTCGAGCAGGTCTTCAAAAGCCCGAAGCATCCCTATACGCGCGACCTGCTTGCCGCGGAACCGAAGCCGGATCCGGCGCCGCCACAGCTGGATGCGCCGGTGGTGATGTCGGCCGACGACCTGAAAGTCTGGTTTCCGATCAAGCGCGGGTTGATGCGCAAGACGGTCGGTCACATCAAGGCGGTGGACGGTGTCAGCATCGCCGTGCGCAAGGGCGAGACACTCGGCGTCGTCGGCGAGTCCGGCTCCGGCAAGACCACGCTGGGGCTCGCATTGCTGCGGCTGATCTCCTCGAACGGACGCATTGTGTTCCTGGGAAAAGATATCCAGGGTCTGCGCTTCAAGGAGATGCGGCCGTTCCGGCGCGACATGCAGATCGTGTTCCAGGATCCGTTCGGCTCGCTCAGCCCACGCATGTCGGTCGCCGACATCGTCGCCGAAGGCCTCACCGTGCATCAGCCGCAGCTCTCGCGCGGCGAGCGTGAGGAGCGCGTCGTCAAGGCGCTCGAGGACGTCGGACTGAAGCCGGATACCCGTCACCGTTATCCGCATGAATTCTCCGGCGGCCAGCGCCAGCGCATCAGCATCGCGCGGGCGGTGGTGCTGGAGCCGGATTTCGTCGTGCTGGACGAGCCAACCAGTGCGCTCGACATGCTAATTCAGGCGCAAATGGTCGATCTGCTGCGTGAATTGCAGCGCCGTCGCGATCTCACCTACATGTTCATCTCGCACGATCTGCGCGTCGTCGCCTCGCTCGCCAGCCATCTGATCGTGATGCGCGGCGGCAAGGTGGTCGAGGAAGGCCAGGCCGCCGAGCTCTTCAAGAACCCGAAGACGGATTACACCCGCGCGCTGTTTGCGGCGGCGTTCCGGCTGGAGACGGCGGGGAACGGGTCGGCAGCGACATAGCGTCCGTCAGAGCCGCTTGATCGCGGTGACCTCACTGCCGGCTTGCCTGATCCTTGCGATGGCCGGCTCGACCGGTTCGATCACCGTTGCCATGTGATGCGCATTGGCGTGAACCATGGTGCTGCCATCACGGACGATGGCGACATGCCCCTTCCAGAAGATGAGATCGCCGTGTCTCAGCTTGCTCTGCTCATGCGGTTCCAGCGCACGTCCGAGTCCGGCCTGCTGCATGTCGCTGTCGCGCGGGCAGCCGATGCCCGCTGATGTCAACGAGACCTGGACGAGGCCGGAGCAATCGACGCCGAGGCTGCTCTTGCCACCCCAGAGATAGGGCGTGCCGACGAAACGCTCGGCGACTGCGACGAAATCCGGCTCGCGATGACCAAGCGGGACGAGATGAGCCTTCGGCAGATATTGTCCGTCGCCCGTCACGGCGAAGCTGCCGTCCTCGCGCGCGACCGCGATCTTCGACCCCATCACCAGCGTGTCTGCCGGCGGCAGCTTGATCGAGGGACCGGGGAAGGCAAAGGTTCGTAAAGCACTGACCATGTGGGTCGGCGCGGCCGCGGGCTTCATGAGCGCTGCGTCCGGCAGCCAGCCGACATAGCCGTCACCGGAAAGCTGACCCCACGCCCAGCCTTCGCCGTTGCGGTCGTAGACCGTGACGCGCTCGCCGCGCAACGCTTGTGTCATCAGCATCGCGTTCGGCGACGGCTGTTCGCGCACGGGCGCGATCGCCTCGACTATCTCGAATTCCTCGCCCGTGACGAAGCGATGCGCCTGCACCTTGCCTTCGAGATATTTCGCGGCGAGGTCGCCCCGCGCCGGTGTCAGCCTTGGGTCATGTCCTGGATCATGCATAGCGCTCGCTCAGCAATGTGTAGATCGTGCGCGCGGCCTGGCACTCGCCGCCCTCGGGGCGTGCGGGCTTCGCCGACGGCGTCCAGCCGTAGATGTCGACATGCAACCAGCTCCTGGCGTGTTCGACGAAGCGTTGCAGGAACAGCGCGCAGATGATCGAGCCGGCAAAGCCGCCGGATGGTGCGTTGGTGATGGTGGCCGTCTTGGAGTCCAGCCACGCATCGTAAGGCGGCCACAGCGGCATGCGCCACAGCGGATCGCTCTCCTTCACCGCGCATCGTGCGACGTCGGCGGCAAGCGTCTCATCATTGGTGTAAAACGGCGGTAAATCCGGCCCCAGCGCGACGCGTGCCGCTCCCGTCAGCGTGCCGAGATCGATCAGCAGGTCCGGCTTTTCCTCGTCGGCCAGCGCCAGCGCGTCGGCGAGCACCAGCCGCCCCTCCGCGTCCGTATTGCCGATCTCGACCGTGATGCCCTTGCGCGAGGTGAAGATGTCGAGCGGGCGGAAGGCATTGCCCGCGACCGCGTTCTCCACGGCCGGAATCAGCACGCGCAGTCGCACCTTCAGCTTCGCATCCATCACCATGCGGGCCAGCGCCAGCACGTTGGCGGCGCCTCCCATGTCCTTCTTCATGATCAGCATGCCGCTCGACGGCTTCAGGTCGAGCCCGCCGGTGTCGAAGCAGACGCCCTTGCCGACCAGCGTCACCTTGGGATGAGCCGGGTCGCCCCAGCCGATGTCGATCAGCCGCGGCGCGCGATCCGAGGCCATGCCGACGGCGTGGATCAGCGGAAAATTCGTCTTCAAGTCATCACCGATGGTGCAGGCAAAGCTTGCGCCGAATTCGGCGGCGAGATCCTGCGCAACTGCGGCCAGCTCCTCCGGCCCCATGTCATTGGCCGGCGTGTTGATGAGGTCGCGCGCCAGCATTGCGGCGTCCGCGATGCGGTTGATCTCGGTCGCGTCGATGCCGTCGGGGGGCACGAGGCGGACCTCGGGGCGATCCGCCTTGCGGTACCGGGCGAAGCGGTAGCTGCCGAGCGCGAAGGCGAGTGCGGCCAGCCGTGCATCGTGCGGCGCATTGGCGAAGCGATAAATGCCCGGCGGCAGCAGGCCGGGCAGGGCGCCCGGTCGGAACAGGTCGCGCGATCTTGCACCTTCGTCCTCGAGGCCGAACAGCACTTGCGCGATCGAGCCATCGGGCGCGGGCAGCGCGAGATAGCCGCCCGGCTTTGCGGTAAAGGCGTTCGCGGTGGCGAACTGGCGTTGCGCCGCCGGTAGCCGCTCGGCGACCTGATCCCAACTCGATTTGGTGACGAAGGTGATCGGGATGGCGGTAGGCGACGTCTCGAAGACAGAAGGCATTGGCGGGTCCGGATCGTGAGATCGAGCGGGTCATACGAACGGACGAGATTTCGCAGAGTTTCGCCGCCGCTGCAATCAGCTTTGCTGCCACCGTTCGGCGATCCGCTACTCGCAGCAAGGGGGCCATGCTAGGTTCCGGCAAGGGCCGTCAGGTGCGGAGATCTCCGGCGGCCGACGACAAGGCCGGCCGGGAGGAAATGCAATGGAATTTGTGTGGAGCGTGGTCACATTCTTCGGCCAGGCGGTCGAGGCGATCTTTGGCTATGTCGAGCATCATCATTGGATATTCGCGTTCCTTGCCGGCGGTTACGTCTTCTATCTCCACGACCGCTCCGTTCACGCGCGGTTCGATGCACTTGACAAGCGCATTGACGAAATCCGCAAACGGCTCGCCATCGAATATTGATCGGGTGAGCGAAACCTCCATTGGGCAGGCCCGTATCTCATGCTGAGAGCTGCCGTTCACGCAAGAGCGGCCACAGGGCTTTACTAGCGTTGCGGTTGTGGCATTATTGGCCAATATTTTAGATTGTGTCGTGCGGTTCTGTACGTGGCGAGAGTCGATTCATACCCCGGCTCATCATGGCCCGGGCTGATACCGGATTGAACCTGATCGTCGAAGGCATTTTTCTCATCGTTTGCGCGGCGCGGCATTCGCGAATAAGCGACGCAAAATGGATAGATCGTTCGTCATCGTACAGATTTCCGACCTGCATCTGGACGGGTCTGGTCGACTGCTTGCGACCATCGAGACGCTCAATGCCGCAATTCGCGAGAGGATGGCGGACTTCGCGGATGTTCCCGATCGCATCCTGCTGATCACCGGCGATATCGTGGACGACCCGACGCCGCCTGCGCTCGACGAAGCGCTCGCCGTCATTGCGTCCTTCCGGCAGACCGGGCTGTTCACCGACATCCAGGCAATTGCCGGCAATCACGACGTCAAGCGCCCGAGCCAGCGTGCAGGCCGCCACGACGTCTATGATTACCTGCACTTGCCGCGCACCTCGAAGAGCGTCTACTACCGTCAGGCCGGCCTAGATCTGGTGCTGCTGGATTCCAACCGCGCGAGCCTCACGACGCTCGCGAGCGGCAACGTCGACCAGAGCGCCTATAACGCCATGGTTTCGGATTCCGCGCGGCTGAGCGTCGAGCTCGCGGGCAGCCTCGGGTCGGGCGGCCGCGCCGATTATGCCGAGCCGGTGGAAAATCTCGTGCGCGTGCTGGCGCTGCACCATCATCCACTGCCGCAGGCGACCGGAGAAGGAAAGCGGTTTCTCGGTGTGCCCGACGAGCCGCTGATGTATCTCGCCGCCCCCGCGACCTTCCTCGAAGCGGCGACATCGCTCAATGTCGATCTGGTTCTGCACGGACACCGGCATGTCGAAGGGCTGACGCGCTATTCGATTCCCGATCCGCGCGTCACGTCGAGTGAGAGCGATGAAGCATTCTGGCGCACGATCTACGTCTTGTCCTGTCCGTCGTCGACCGGGCAGGCCGGTGACGATGCCGGCTTCAACGTCATCCATTTCGGCCCGATGTCCCATGGCGACCGCACCGAGTATCGCTTCGCGATCGCCCGCTACTCACGTCCGCGCAAGGATGCTGTCTTCAGGCCGCTCGATTCCAATTTGCCGCGCGGCATCGTCAGGCTGCCGGCTGGACGGGATTTTTCCCGAGATCCGGCCGTCCAGTCGGGCATCGAGATCGACGCATGCACGACGCTGAAACCGGATCAGGTCGCAGCATTCGCGCGCCGGCTCCTGCTGCGCCGCGCCTTCTATGCCGACGGCGAGGTGGATTGGGCCAATTTGCTCCACGTCTATCTCGTCACCTCTCATGTCTGGGCCGATCTGGAAAGCAAGTTCTCGAGATCTGCACGTAAGCATGAGGTCGAGGCCGCAGCCGCGGTGACATCACTACTGCGCCGACTGATCGAGCAATCTGCAAATGTGCTCGGCATTGACGACGTGCAGCTCGACGAGCTCCGCACGAGGCGTCTGGTCAATCGTGACGATCTTCGACGCGAATTGCCGAGGGGCGTGCGCCCGGACATCGATGTCGAGATCGAGACGCGGCAACGACTGCAATTGCTGCGGGACCTGAACGAGCAGGCGAAGGCGCTCGGCCTCGATCCGGGTCTTGGCGGCAAGATGCCTCCGCAGACGCCGTAGTGACGGGCGCGGGTCGGGGCATTAACCCGCCGTTAGGGTTAACAGTCTATTGCTGGCGCGTTCGGCTCGATCAATCGGCTCGAGAGTCAAAGCGTCATGCGTCAACGGTTCAGTCGTGAGCGATTAAGTCTTGCCCGGCTTCTTGCGTCCACCTCGCTCGTCGCGGCGGTGGCCATGGGCCTCGGCGGCTGCACGGCAATGTCGAAACTCTCCGACGTCACGGGCTCGGTCGGGCCGCGGGCGGAAGCCGCTCCCACCGATCCCGCGCGCGCTGCTGAAGTCTATGGCGAGCGCTATCGTGCCAATCCCAAGGACGCCGACGCGGCGTTGGCTTACGGCCAAGCCCTGCGCGCCAACGGCCAGCGCGCCCAGGCCGCCGCCGTGCTCGAGCAGGCGACCATCGCCAATCCCGGCAACAAGGCGCTGATGGCCCAATACGGCCGCGCGCTCTCCGACAACGGCAATTTCCAGCAAGCCTTCGACGTGCTGTCGAAGGCGCATTCGCCCGATAATCCGGATTGGCGCCTGCTCTCGGTGCAGGGTACCGCACTCGATCAGATGGGCCGTCACGAGGAAGCGCGCTCCTATTACGCGAGTGCGCTCAAGATCGCGCCTGGCGATCCCGGTGTGCTCTCCAATCTCGGCCTGTCCTACATGTTGTCGAGAGATCTGCCGAGGGCCGAAGACGCGCTGCGGCAAGCCTATGCCTCGCCGCACGCAAGCGCGCGGGTGCGGCAGAATCTCGGTCTGGTCGTCGGTCTCCAGGGCCGTTTCGCCGAAGCCGAGACCATCGTGAAGGCGGACCTGCCGCCGGACCAGGCTGCGGCCAATGTCGCCTATCTCAAGGAAATGCTGACCCGCAGCGACGTCCGGCGTGGTGCGCCGAAGCGGACGCCGGTCGCCTCGCTCGGCCAGTCCGACTGATCAGACGTGAATCTTCCAATCTTGGTTTCCAGTCTTGAAGGGGCGTCCGCGGACCGTACGCCGGTCCACGTCTAGCGTCATTGCATCTCGGTGACCTTGATGCCCGTCGGTCCGAGAATGACGACGAACAGCACCGGCAGGAAGAACAGGATCATCGGTACCGTCAGCTTCGGCGGCAGTGCTGCGGCCTTTTTCTCGGCTTCGTTCATGCGCATGTCCCGGTTTTCCTGCGCCATCACTCGCAAGGATTGGCCGAGCGGGGTGCCGTAACGCTCCGCCTGCTGGAGCGCGAGACATACCGACTTCACGCCCTCGAGCCCGGTGCGCCGCGCAAGGTTCTCGTAGGCGACCTTGCGATCCTGCAAATAGGACAGCTCGGCCGTGGTCAGGGTGAACTCCTCCGACAGCGCGATCGACTGGGTCACGATTTCGACCGCGACCTTCCGGAATGCCATCTCGACCGACATGCCGGATTCGATGCAGATCAGGAGCAAGTCGAGCGCATCGGGAAAGGCGCGCTTGATCGAAAGTTGGCGCTTGGAAATCGCGTTCCTGAGGAACAGCATCGGCGCCTGAAGTCCCAGATAGGCCGCACCGACGCAGATGCCGATCTTGATCGGCATCGACTGCTGCATGTGCGCGATCAGGAACACGTAGACGACCGAACCGACGAACAGCACGATCGGGGCAACCAGGCGGGCAAACAGGAAGGTGATGTAGGGCGCCTGGCCTCGATAGCCCGCCATGATGAGCTTGTCCCGCGCAGCTTCCTGCGCGAGCCATTTGGTCAGGTTGAAGTCATCGACGACCTTCGAGACGAGCTGCTTCGGCGTCTGGCGCAGCGAGACTTTCTCACTCTTGTGGAGGCGCTCGCGCTCGCGCTGCCGGATGCGCTCACGTTCGTTCGCCACCGCCTTCATGCGCTTGGAAAGGCCTTCGCCTGCGAACAGCGGCATCACCAGTGTATAGACGGTGGCGCTGGCGGCAATGGCCGCCAGCAGCATCGTCATGAAATGGACATCGTGAAGTTTCGCTACGAGGAACTCTACCATAAGGCACCATCAGAAGTCGAAATTGATCATCTTCTTCATCACCATGATGCCGATCGACATCCAGACGACGCAGCCGACCAGCATGAGCTGGCCTGTGGGATGAGTCCAAAGCATCGAGATATATCCCGGCGTCGTGAGGTAGACGAGAAACATGACGATCGGCGGCAGCGAACCGATGATGCCGGCCGAGGCCTTGGCTTCCATCGACATCGCCTGGATCTTCTCTTTCATCTTCTTGCGGTCGCGCAGCACCTTGGACAGGTTACCGAGCGCTTCGGAGAGGTTGCCGCCCGATTTCTGCTGGATCGAGATGACGATGCCGAAGAAATTGGCCTCGGGCAGCGGCATGCGATCGTAGAGTCGCGTGCAGGCCTCGCCGAGCGGCATCCCGATCGCCTGTGTCTCGATGATGGACAGAAACTCGGAGCGTAGCGGCTCTGGCGCGTCGGCGGCGACCACCTTGATCGATTCGAACAGCGGCAGGCCCGCCTTGATGCCGCGGACGATGACGTCAACGGCATCGGGCAAGGCGGCCAGGAACTTGTTTTCACGGCGCTTCTTCAGGAAGCTGAGCGCCCAGCGGGGCAGACCGAGCCCGCCGGCAAAAGCGAAGCCGGCGGCACCGAGCAGGCCGCCGCCGATGAACAAGGCGACTGCGAACAGCACGCCCGCCACGACGGCGGACACGATCCAGAATTTCTGCGGCGCCCAGTCGAGGCCGGCCTGCGACAGGCGGACACTGAGCGGTACGCTCTTCTCCTGCTGGCGCCGCGCCTCGAGATCCTTGAGCGAGGTTTCGACCTGCTCGCGCCGCGAGCGCTGCGTCTTCTCGGCCGCGCGGGCCGTGGGCGCCTCGGCCCGCGCGATCGAGGCGCGGCGGCTCTCGGCCTTCCGTTCCCCGGACAGCATCGGATAAAGGAAGACCCAGGCGAGGCCGCCGACGGTCGCGGTGGCAAGGAAGGCGAGGGCAAGGGCTTGCATGTTCATGGCTGCGCTGACCTGCTCACGTCGGGGGCGCCACTTCCGCGGCGTCGAGCGCCGCGGCAAGGCGCTTCTCTTCGCCGTAATAGCGGGCGCGTTCCCAGAATTTCGGGCGGCCGATTCCGGTCGACCGGTGCCGGCCGATGATCTTGCCGTTGGCGTCCTCGCCGACCATGTCGTAGAGGAAGACGTCCTGGGTGATGATGGTGTCGCCTTCCATGCCCATCACCTCGGTGATGTGGGTGATGCGGCGCGAACCGTCGCGCAGGCGCGCGGCCTGGACGATGACGTCGATCGAGGCGCAGATCATCTCGCGGATGGTGCGTGAAGGCAGGGAGAAGCCGCCCATCGTGATCATGGATTCGCAGCGCGATAGCGCTTCGCGCGGATTGTTGGCGTGCAGCGTGCCCATCGAGCCGTCATGGCCGGTGTTCATGGCCTGGAGCAGGTCGAACGCCTCGGGTCCGCGGACTTCGCCGACGATGATGCGCTCGGGACGCATACGCAGGCAGTTGCGCACCAGCTCGCGCATGGTGACCTGGCCCTCGCCCTCGATGTTGGGCGGGCGGGTTTCCAGTCGCACCACGTGCGGCTGTTGCAGCTGGAGTTCGGCGGCGTCTTCGCAGGTGATGACGCGCTCGTCGTGTTCGATGTAGTTGGTCAGGCAGTTAAGCAACGTGGTCTTGCCAGAGCCGGTACCGCCGGAGATCAGCACGTTGCAGCGGACGCGGCCGATGATCTGGAGGATTTCCGCGCCCTCCGGCGAGATTGCCCCGAACTTGACGAGCTGATCGAGCGTCAGCTTGTCCTTCTTGAACTTGCGGATCGTGAGCGTGGGGCCGTCGATCGACAGCGGGGGCACGATGGCGTTGACGCGGGAGCCATCGGCCAGGCGCGCGTCGCAGATCGGCGAGGATTCGTCGACGCGCCGGCCGACCTGGCTGACGATACGCTGGCAGATGTTGAGGAGCTGCTGATTGTCGCGGAAGCGGATACCGGTGCGTTGGATCTTGCCGGCGACCTCGATGTAGACGGTGTCGGCGCCGTTGACCATGATGTCGGCGATGTCGTCGCGCGACAACAGCGGCTCGAGCGGACCGTAGCCGAGGACGTCGTTGCAGATGTCGTCAAGCAGCTCTTCCTGCTCGGCGATCGACATCACGATATTCTTGATCGCGATGATCTCGTTGACGATGTCCCGGATTTCCTCGCGCGCGGACTCCGAATCGAGCTTGGCGAGCTGGGCGAGGTCGATGGCCTCGATCAGCGCGCCGAAGATGGTCGCCTTGACCTCGTAATAATTGTCCGAGCGGCGGGCTTCCATGGTCGGCGCAGGCTTCGCCGGGGCGAGCGGCGGCGAGGAGACTGCCGGCGGCGGCGGCACGCGCGACACGGCGGGCGCCTGAACCTGTGCAGGCTCTGGCGACACGGCACCGGGCTTGGGGGCCCGGACGTCGGCGTCTGTTCCGCTACGCTTACCGAACACTTAAGAACTCCATGCGGCGACCTATTTTCCCCGCAACTTGTCAATCAGGGGTGAAAGCAGGGACGACTTTTGCTTCTTCGTTTCGCTGCGGCCGGTCAGGCGCTGGGCGATCTGAAGGAACATCTCGATCGACTTATGGTTGGCCGAGATCTCCGCGATCATCTGGCCGTTGTTGGCCGCCGAGCCGAAGATCTGCGGCTCGAACGGGATTGAGACGACCGGCTGGCTCTCGATCGCCTTGGCGAACTCCGCCGCGGCGATTTCGGGCCGTTTCGGCACGCCGACCTGGTTCAAACAGTAGAGCGGCGGACGGTCGTTGGGGCGTGCGGCCTTCAGGAGATCGAACATGTTCTTGGTGTTGCGCAAATTGGCGAGGTCGGGCGCAGCCACGATCAGGATGTCGTCCGCTCCGATCAGGGCGCGTTTGGTCCAGCCCGACCATTGGTGCGGAACGTCGAGCACGATGCAGGGCATGGTGGAGCGCAGCGTGTCGAACACGGCATCGAAGGCGTCGGCGCCGAAATCGTAGACCCGGTCGAGCGTCGCCGGCGCCGCCAGCAGGCTGAGGTGGTCGGTGCATTTCGACAGAAGGCGGTCGATGAAGGCGGTGTCGACGCGATCGGGCGAGAACACGGCGTCGGCAATGCCCTGCGGTGGATCCTGGTTGTAGTCGAGCCCGGCAGTGCCGAAGGCGAGGTCGAGGTCGGCGACGACCGCGTCCATCGCGAGATCGCGGGCGATCGCCCAGGCGACATTGTGGGAGATGGTTGACGCGCCGACGCCGCCCTTGGCGCCGACCACGGCGATGATGCGGCCGACGGCCTTGGCTTCCGGCGCCGAGAACAGGTTGCAGATCGAGCGCACGACGTCGATCGCACCGACCGGCGCGAGCACGTAGTCGCTGACGCCGCGGCGCACCAGCTCGCGGTAGAGCATGACGTCGTTGATGCGGCCGATCACGACCACGCGGGTGCCGGCGTCGCAGACGGTCGCGAGATGGTCGAGCCCGCCCAGGAGGTCGTTGCGGCCGTCGCTTTCGAGCACGATCACGTTCGGCGTGGGTGCCGAGCGGTAGGCTTCCACCGCAGCCGCCATACCGCCCATCTGGATCTTCAGATGGGCCTTGCCGAGACGGCGATCTTCGCCGGCCGACTGCACGGCGGCCGCCGTTTCCACGGTCTCGCAGAAAGCCTGGACGGAAACGCGGGGCGCCGGTGCAATATGCTCCTCGACCGGCGGGAGCGATGCCTCGGACTGTTCTTCTTGGGGCTGGCGAGCGTAGCTGATCATCTGCCGGTGTCGCTGAGTTTGGCCTTGTCGGCCTCAGGATAGGCGACCGCCGTCGGCATTCCCTTGCGATACTTCTCGAACGCGGCGGTCCGCCGCGGCGTGTAGGACGGCGTTTCGGGCCGCGGCTGCTCGAGATCCGACGGATTGTCGACCATCGCTGCGAGGTTGCGCTGATAGGCGCAGCCGTAATTGTAATAGTCCTTGTTCTCGAACCAGCTCTTGTTCTTCATCGAAGGGCCGATATCTTCCGGCCACAGGCCGCAGGGACCCGCGACTGCAGCGATCTTGGAATAGGTGAGCCGGATCGGCGGCAGGAAGCGCTTGTCTTCCGGCTGGTAAGAGCGGGCGCTGATGCCGCGCGGCGGAACGCCCGCCGCCGACAGCATTGCCTGGATTTCGCGCATGGTATCCGCGACCGGACGCGCGTTGGGCGTGCCGGACGGTACGTCGATCCGGATCGCGCCGGTGCCTTCGTGCATCCAGGCCGACGCGACGCCCATCACGTCGGCGCGCTGGGCGGCGGTCAAGCCGCCGCGAGCATGGCCGACGAAGACGACGATGGAGCGATTCTGCTCCTCGATCGCGATCGGATGGCGCTGCTTGTAGTCGTCGGGAATGGAGGCCGTGACCGCTTCGTCGTGCTGGCAACCGCCAAGGGCGAGCGCCATGCCGACGAGCGCGCCGCCGAGGTGGATGGCGCGTCTGCGAATCTGGGGTGGTCTAGTAATCTTCATGAAGTCCCCGTTCCGCCTCAGTCGGTGATGAAGCCGTAGGTGCCGCGATAGTTCTTGGCCGGTTCGGTCCGGCCGGGCACGCCGTAGATGCGGTTGATGTTGCCGAGCAGTTCGGCCTGCGGATCAGCCGGCGCGGAGAAGCCATCATCCGGCCGCGATAGATCCTTTTGCGCAACTGCGCGAACGATGTAGGGCGTCACGATCACGACCAGCTCGGTCGCGTTGTTGACGAAGTCGCGGCTACGGAACAGCGTGCCGAGGATCGGGAGCTGCATCAGACCCGGCAGTCCGCTGACCGCTTGCTTGGTCTGCTGCTGGATCAGGCCGGCCATCGCCATCGCGCCGCCTGAGGGAATTTCCAGCGAGGTTTCTGCGCGGCGGGTCTTGATCGAGGGCACCGTGAGCGAGTTGACCGAGGTTGAGGTCACGGCCTGGGACAGCGTGATCGCGTTTTCGTTCGAGAGCTCGGACACCTCGGTCATCACCCGCAGGCTGATCTTGCCCTCGGTGAGAACGACGGGGGTGAAGTTGAGCGAGATGCCGAACTTCTTGAAGCTGATCTGGGTGGTACAGACGTGCGTGGTGGGGTCGCACGCATAGCCCGCAGGCACCGGAAATTCACCGCCGGCAATGAACGTTGCCGATTCACCGGAGATCGCGGTCAGGTTTGGTTCGGCCAGCGTCCGGATCACGCCCGCGGTCTCCATCGCACGCAGCGTGGCCTGCACCGACGGGGCCGCGCCGAACTTCGTGGTCAGGTTATTGCCGTCGACGAGGTTGTGGCCGAGAGCCGTGAACGGATTGGAGTTGCTGAAGCTGACGACCGAGGTGCCGTAGCTGAGGTTGGCGGTGAGGTCGATTCCGAGCTGCTTGACGATGCTGCGCTGGACTTCCGCGACCGTCACCTTGAGCATGACCTGATCGCGGCCGCGGACCACGATCGAGTTCACGACCTTCTCGGGGCCGCCGGCGAGGCGCACTGCGAGGTCGTTGGCCTGCTGGGCTTCGGCTGGATTCGCCGCCGAGCCGGTCAAGATGATGCCGTCGCCTAGCCCGTCGATCTGGATGTCTGAGTTCGGCAGGACCTGTTTCAGCGCGGCCCGCACGCCGTTGAGGTCGCGCTTGACCGCGATGTCATAGGCCGCGATCTGCTGGCCGGCGGAATCGAAGAACACGATGTTGGTCTGCCCGATCGAGGCGCCGATGATGTAGGCACGCTGCGCCGAGCGGACGACCGCATTGGCGATCTTCGGATCGGCGACAAGCACGTCCTTGATGTCGCGCGGAAGGTCGATCACGATCGACTTGCCGATGCCGAGCGAGAGGAATCGCGCGTTCATCTGACCGTCGGCCGCAGCCTGCGCGACAGGGCGATAGTCGGCGGCGACCACAGGGGTCAGCACCGGGTTGAGCGCGAGCGCGACGGCGGCCGAAAACGACAGGGCGCGGACCACATGGGTTCGCATCGTCGCCAAATTCGCCCTGCATTTCATGTCGACAGTCCTCATCGTGCCTTCGCCGTCGAGCTTGGGATACCGTACCGAATGATCGAAACGCCCTCGCGCTTCTGTGCGGAGTCATCGAGCGTGATCTCGCTCAGCTTGACGTCGACGATACTGCGCAGCGCCAGCGACAGCGTGCCGCTCTGACGTGCGGAGGAGAGCGTCGCAGTCTGCGCCGGATTGAGTTCGAGGGTGACGGTCTTGCCGACCACCGCGTTCTGCCCGTCCTTCTCCTTGGGAGCCTGGTCGATGGCCAGGACGCGGATATTGGCCAGGATGATCTCGGACGTGATGACATCGGGAGCGCCGCTGCTCTGGTCCGGGTTTTTGAGACGGCGCGTCAGAAGCACGTCGACGCGGTCGTTGGGGAGGATGAAGCCGCCTGCGCCGGTTTCCGGCGAGATCTCGGTCGAGATCGCCCGCATGCCGGTTGGCAGGATTGCTGCCATGAAGCCGGAGCCTTCGGCCTTGACCAGCTTCTGGTCCCGGATCGGCTCACCCTGGATGAAGGGGGAGCGTGCGATCGAGCCGGTGACCTGGGTTACCCCCTCGGGGCGCTCGTTGCGGCGGATGAAGGTGGTGCTGGCGGTCGCGGACGGCCAGGTCTGCCATTGCACGTCTTCCGGCTTGACGGTCTGGCCGAGGCCGATGTCGTTCTTCGCGACCAGGACGTCGACGGTGGGAAGCTGCGCGACCGGAGCCGAAGGCGGTGCAGAATTGTCCGAGCCGCTCGCCAGATACGCGGCGACACCGCCGGCGCAGATGGCGACCGTCAGGACGACAATGCGTGCCCTATTCATACGCTTCACTTTCCAACAAACGCCGCGACGCTGACGCCGCCGTAATCGGCAGTTGACCAGCTATTCGTCAAAGCATGGTTAATGAGGCGTATCTAAATCGCCTTAACGCCGGGTTTACCCGATGCGTTCAGCGCAATGCGAGGTGAGCGAGGTCGATCGCCTTCACCCATTCGGTCTCCGGGTAGACCATCAGCGCGCTCAGTGCGAGCGCGATGCCGTAGGGAATGCCGCTCTCCTTGGCGTGCAGCCGCGCGAGCCAGGTCTGGCCCGCCAGCCCGTAAGGCAGCGGCCACTGCCGGAACTGGAGCAGGAGCAGCGTCAGCGCCCCGCCGAACAGCGAGGCGTAGAGCAGAAAGTTCATCAGCTGTGCGAACCCGAACCAAAGCGCGACGGAGGCCGCCACCTTGGCATCGCCGCCGCCGACCCAGCCCATCGCAAAACAGGTAAAGGCCACGACCAGGACGAGCGCGCCGGCGCCGACATGGCTCAGCATCTCGTAAGGTGCCATGCCACCGGCGAGAGCGAGCGCGAAAAATCCGGCGACCAGCGCCAGCGATACGCGGTTCGAGATCGTCATCGTGAAGAGATCGCTTGCGGCGGCAAACGCCATCAGGGCCGGGAAGAGCAGAAGGCGCGCAAGGTCGAGGATCATGGGCTGCGTCTTGAGGCCTGGGTTTGCCGCGGAGCTGGCGTCGCCGGATTCTAGCCGGCAGTGCTAAACAAACCGAAAACGGCGGTGGCGGTCTCGAGGGGCGGAACCAGCCGAATGCGTGCTCACCAGAGGGAGGCGATGCGTGCGGCGAGCGCGACGGTCGCAAGCAGCAGTGCCAGACAGACCCAGTAAGCCGGCGAGCCGGTCTGCGCCGCCTCCGCCGCGTCTGCCGCGACCGCGGCATCGGTTCTGTACTTGCTGAACGCCACTGTAACTCGCCGTCTGAAAAACAAAGGCCCCGGAGGCCCGGGGCTTTTGCAGTCGTTCGTCGATCGCCTACTTCAGCGAGCTGCTGATCGAGGTGAACTTGGCGTTCAGCGTGGTGCCGAGATTGTTGACGACGGTGATGATGGCCAGCGCGATGCCGGCGGCGATCAGACCGTATTCGATGGCGGTGGCGCCGGATTCATCTTTCGCGAAACGCGCAATCAGGTTCTTCATGAACAAAACTCCATCTGGGGTGGGATCGCCTCGTTCGGCGCTGTGCTTGACGCAACGACCATGAGATCCGAGCTCTTTCGGGAGAGTTAATTCGATCGGGCAAACCCGCTTGTCGCTGGCCAGAGTGAATTTCCCCTTAAGGCAACCAGCTGCAATTCGTTCCGGTTCCGGATGTGCAGCAAGCGCAGCACCGGCTTCACCGTCCCTTAAATTTGGGGGAGTACGCGTAGGCGGGACCAGCAATTCGCAAGAGAGGCGACAATGTCGAGCCTGCCCATGGAAATCGCCCTGATGCTCGGCGAGACCATCGCGAAGGTGATCCCCACGACCTTCGCACTCGCGGTGGTCTTCACCGTGCTGGAGCATGTCTGGGCCTGCAATCCCGGCGTGCCTTGGTGGCGCAAGCGGGAGATCGTCACGGACATCTGCTACTGGTTTGTCGTTCCGGTGTTCGCACGCGTCATGCGGATCGGCCTTCTGATCGTCGGTGCGAGCTTCGTCTTCAACATCCATGATGCCGACGGGCTCATCGCCTTCTACGACAATGGCCACGGCCCGCTGGCGCTATTGCCGCTCTGGGTCCAGGCCATGCTGTTCCTGGTGCTATCCGATTTCATGCTGTACTGGCTGCACCGGCTGTTCCACGGCGGCGGGTTCTGGAAGTACCACGCGATCCATCACTCCTCGGAGGAGATCAGCTGGATTTCTGCGGCCCGCTTCCATCCCGTCAATCTCGTGCTCGGTACCATCGCGGTCGACGTCGTGCTGCTGATGGCCGGCATTTCGCCGAACGCCATGGTCTGGCTCGCCCCGTTCACGACCTTCCATTCGGCCTTCGTGCACGCCAACCTGAACTGGACCTTCGGGCCGTTCAAATATGTGCTGGCGACGCCGGTGTTCCACCGCTGGCACCACACCGCGCTCGCAGAGGGCGGCGACACCAATTTTGCCGGCACGTTCCCGATCTGGGACGTGCTGTTCGGCACTTTCCGCATGCCTGAGGGGCAACTGCCGCAGGATTACGGCAAGGATGAAGCCACCATGCCGAAGGAAATCGGAGGGCAGCTTGCCTATCCGTTCCGCCGCTAGGTTCTCGAGGGCCGCGAAACGCCAGTCCGTTCAAACAATAGTCGGCGAATTTGCGGAACGTTCACGAATTGAGGGCAGGTTAGCCGGGTCGGGCACCGGCTCGGCTGTTATCTGATCGCTTCTGCCGGTTTGTGACGTCCCGGGGGTAAGAGTATGCGTAAACAACTGCTGCGCCGTCATGCGCGCGTCTGTCTTCTGGTTGCGGCCGCGGTGCTGGCATCGCCGGCTGCCGTCGTTGCCGAGTCCGCCGATGCCATCGCCGTCAATGTCGACCAGGCCAAGCTGGTGCGACTGCCTGGCAAGGTGGCAACCATCGTGGTCGGCAATCCCCTGATCGCCGACGTCACGCTCCAGCCCGGCGGCATGATCGTCGTCACCGGAAAGGGTTATGGCGCCACCAATTTCATCGCGCTCGACCGGGGCGGCGAGATCCTGGTCGACCGCCAGATCCAGGTCGAAGGTCCGAGCGATCGGCTCGTTACCGTCTATCGCGGGATCGAACGCGAGTCCTATAGCTGCGCGCCGCTTTGCCAGCGCCGCGTGACGCTCGGCGACAGCGACACCTACTTCAACAGCGCGATGAGCCAGGCCGGTTCGTTGAGCAGCTCGGCCAGCGGCAGTGCCGGTGCGGGCGCCAAGACGAATTGATTAAGACGAACTGACCAAGACGAACTGACCAAGACCAACCAAGTAAGACCAACCAGCGAGTTTGATTGGCGGGTTTGCCGGGGCAAGGATCGTCCTCGCCCGCCGCACGCGCGCGAGTTTCTCTCTCCGCGTCCTCGTCTCCATGCTCTCGTCTCCATGGTCTGGGTCGTTCGCGGTTAACGCGGCCTTAACGGCCCGGGCCGCCGGGTGCGGATCGCCTGAAACACTTAAACAATCAGTTTCCGCTATTGAACATGGCAGATGATTGCTGCTGCTGGGGAATTTGATGCCTTCGCCTGCACCTACGAGATTCACGCTCCTCGCCACGTTGCGCCGGTTTCGTGGCAGCCGCCGCGGCTCCGCAGCCGTCGAGTTCGCGCTGGTCGCGCCGATGTTCTTCGCGTTGCTGTTCGCCATCATCGAGTCGGCGCTGATGTTCTTGGCGAGCCAGGTGCTCGAGAGTGCCTCGCAGAATTCTGCGCGCGTGCTGCTGACCGGGCAGGCGCAAGGCGGCACGCTAACGGCCTGCGCGGTCTCCGGCGTCAGTACACCCTGCTCGCAAACGACGTTCAAGGCTTACGTCTGCAGCCAGATCCCGGCTCTGTTTGATTGCAGCAAGCTCTACGTCGACGTGGTGAGTACAAACTCGTTCGGAGCGCTAAGCCTCACCAATTATGGCAATTCCTGCAGCTTCAATCCAACCGGCGTGCAGTACAGTGCCGGGGCCGCCAACCAGGTCGTCGTGGTGCGGCTGTTCTATCAGTGGCCGCTCTTCGTCACCGGACTTGGCTTCAACATGGGCTGCGGCAACAAGCGGCTGCTGATTGCGACCGCGGCCTTCAAGAATGAACCCTTCTGAGACAGATGGACCCGGGCGGACAGATGCAGGCGATTGCGAATATCTGGAGGAATGCCCGTAGCTCCGTGCGCGGCTTCCTCGCCGACAGGCGTGCGATCGCGGCGACCGAGTTCGCGGTCATCGTGCCGCTGATGCTTGTGATGTTCTTCGGGACCGTCGAATTTTCATCGGCCGTCGCGATCAATCGCAAAGTCACAATGATTGCACGGACTCTGTCCGATTTGACGTCGCAGTCGACGGGGGTCGACGATGGCGACATGCAGGACACGTTCACCGCAAGCATATCGATGATCATGCCTTACGACGCTACGCTCGTGAACGGCACGGTGGTTCAGATCAAAATCGATTCAAGCAGTGTCGCCAAGATCCAATGGAGCAAGTCCGCCACCATTGCCAACGGTGCGACGCAGGCCACGCTGACGGCTCCGCCCCCGGCTCTGGCTGCTGGTACCACGGTCACCTCGATGATTCCGCCGACGCTCTTGATCCCGTCGACCTACCTCATCTTCAGTCAGGCAAGTTACCTCTACACGCCTTCCGTCAAGTTCGTCCTGAAGTCGGGCATCACGATGAGCGATGTCTCCTACACGCGGCCGCGCCAGGTCACCTGCGTTCGTTACAACAATGCAGCGTGTTAGCCGTAGTGTTGAGGTCTGCGAGCAGATAGCGGGATGAAAAAGGCCGGGCATCGCGCCCGGCCTTTTCGTTGATTTGTTCGCTTGAGCCGATCGGGGCCGTAAGCGGCAAGCTCAGCCGGCGGAGCGGAGGTTGTCCGCTGCCGACTTGCCGGAACGGCGGTCGGCAACGATCTCGTAGGAGATCTTCTGACCTTCGCGCAGCGTGCCGAGTCCTGCACGCTCCACAGCGCTGATGTGGACGAACACGTCCTGGCCGCCATCGTCAGGCTGGATGAAGCCGAAGCCTTTGGTCGCGTTAAACCACTTCACGGTTCCCATGCTCATGGGGGTAGTCCCTTCTCAGATAACACAATGTCAGAGCCCGCTTGCGCGGACAGGTTAGATCGAATTTTTGGAAGGGTCGTCAGCGTGTCTGAACCGGCTGTACCGGTGGATGCTAATGTCGTCCGGCCGAAAATCGATTAATTCATTTTATTGGAAACAGAACCCCAAAACAATGCTGACATGCACGATTTTTTGATCCGCCGTGATGGTCACGGCGGATCAGCATACACGTCGGAATTTCGGGTCTGCGCTCGCGCGCTGGCACCGACTAGCGGCGGCGGAACTGACCGCCACGCTGTCCGGGACGCGGAGGTCCGCCCATCCCGCTCGGACGTTCGTCCTTGTGGCGGAAAATCAGCCGGCCCTTTTCGAGGTCATAGGGCGACATCTCTACCGTCACGCGGTCGCCCGCCAGAGTCTTGATGCGGTTCTTCTTCATCTTGCCGGCGGTGTAGGCGACGATCTCGTGTCCGGCGTCGAGCTGCACGCGGTAGCGCGCGTCGGGGAGGATTTCGGTGACCAGTCCTTCGAACTGGATCAGCTCTTCCTTAGCCATGAATTTCTCCAGGTCGTGGACGGCTAGTGCGAATGGGGTTTGCGGGTCGGTTGGCCATTCGGCCGACTCTCGCGGCGCAAAAAGGCAACGCCTTGTATCCCATCAGACGCCCCGGCGCTATGCGCGGAACGCTGTTCCGGACGGCCGTTTGGCGACGAATGCGCCTTGCCTCCGGAGCGGCCACGAGGAGCTGCCTTCGGGCCACTGCCGGGCCTTCCGTCGCCCTGCTTGGCGGCACTGTGGTGGCGCCCGTCCGCATGCCTTTCGTCGGCGCGGCGGCCGTCAGCGTGGCGTCCCTCACCATGTCTTGCGCCTTGCGGACGCTGGCCCGGGCGGCCCGGCCGACCCTGTCGTTGCTGCTGCGGGGGAGGGCCCGCATCGCGGCGGCCGGCGTCGGTGCGGCGATCCTCACGCGGCAGCGCCACTTTGATCAGCCGCTCGATGTCGCGGAGATAGCTGAGCTCCTCGCCGCCTGCGACCAGCGAGATCGCGGTGCCCTCGGCACCCGCGCGCGCGGTGCGGCCGATCCGATGCACATAGGTCTCCGGCACGTTGGGCAGGTCGAAATTGATGACGTGGGTGATGCCGTCGACATCGATGCCGCGGGCGGCGATATCGGTGGCGACCAACGTGCGGATTTCACCGGTGCGGAACTGGGCAAGCGTCCGTTCGCGATGGTTCTGCGACTTGTTACCGTGGATAGCGCTGGCGGGAATGCCGGCCTTCTCGAGCGTCTTCACCACCTTGTCCGCGCCGTGCTTGGTGCGGGTGAAAACCAGCGCGCGGTTGACCTGCTCCTGCTTCAACAGCTGAGCGAGGAACGCCGGCTTGGCGGAGAAGTCGACCTGGATAATGCGCTGCTGGATGCGCTCCACGGTCGAGGAGACCGGGGTCACGGCGACGCGGGCGGGGTCGCGCAGCATGGCGTCGGCCAGCTCGGCGATGTCCTTCGGCATGGTGGCCGAGAAGAACAGCGTCTGCCGCTTGATCGGCAGCTTGGCGACGATTTTGCGGATGTCGTTGATGAAGCCCATGTCGAGCATGCGGTCGGCCTCGTCGAGCACGAGGAATTCGACGCTTCCAAGCTTCAGCCCGTTGCTCTGCACGAGGTCGAGCAAACGGCCGGGGGTGGCGACCAGCACCTCGACGCCCTGCATCAGCGAGCGGACCTGACGGCCCATCGGCACGCCGCCGATGGCGAGCGTCGAAGACAGGCGGATGTGGCGGCCATAGGCGTTGAAGCTGTCGAGGATCTGGCCGGACAGCTCGCGGGTCGGCGACAGCACCAGGACGCGGGCCGTCTTCGGCTGCGGCTTGATGCGATTTTCGAGCAGGCGGTGCAGGATCGGCAGCGCGAAGGACGCGGTCTTGCCGGTTCCGGTCTGGGCGATGCCGACGACGTCGCGGCCGGTCAGCGCGGTCGGAATCGTCTGGGCCTGGATGGGGGTGGGGGTGACGTAATTCTCTTCGGTGAGAGCACGGGCGATGGGCTCGGCGAGGCCGAAATCCTGAAACGAAGTCAAAAGATGGGTTCTTTCCATGTCATAAGCGGGCGCCCGGCGCATTCGGCGCGGCGCGCGCAAAAGGGTGTCGAGAGGGACACCTGCGTGTTTGGGGTGTCGGATGGCTTGATGGGATGGGGCAAGCCAGACGCCCGTAAGGGCTTAAGAACACGCGGCTCGCAACGGTCGCCTGATTCGCAGGAGACCTCGACTTCATATGGAACATTGAGGCGGCGCTTTCAAGGCACGCCCCACACAATCGGCGATCGCGGTGCAGAAATAGTTATGCTGGAAATTTAGCCAGAGTGGCAAATTTGCTCATAAATTAACCTGCCTGCCGCATTCGCATACATTTGAATTGCTCAATGTTTAGGCTGCGCAGCGCATGCGATACTTCGTTTTCTGTCAATTTCATTAGCAATATCAGTAGCTTGATTGGTGCCAAATCCATGGCACGGTTCTTGCGAATCCGTTAATCGCAGGCGGCCGTTGGGGCCGTTTCGCAGCGTTTTTCACGTCTGCGTCAGGGAGATGAGACACTCATGCATAGCAAATCCACTCACGATATAGCGGCGCCATTTAGCCGCCGTGGCATTCTCGCCGCGACCGCCGGACTGATGCTTGGTCTGGCTTCCATTTCTGGTGCGAAGGCCGCGGACGACACCATCAAGGTCGGCGTGCTTCATTCCCTCTCCGGCACCATGGCCATCAGCGAAACCACGCTGAAGGACACCATCCTCTTCCTGATCGACGAGCAGAACAAGAAGGGCGGCGTCAACGGCAAGAAGCTCGAAGCCGTGGTCGTCGATCCCGCTTCGAACTGGCCGCTGTTCGCCGAGAAGGCGCGCGAGCTGATCACCAAGGACAAGGTCTCGGTCGTGTTCGGCTGCTGGACCTCGGTGTCGCGCAAGTCGGTGCTCCCGGTGTTCAAGGAGCTGAACAGCATCCTGTTCTACCCCGTGCAGTACGAGGGCGAGGAGAGCGAGCGCAACGTGTTCTACACTGGTGCCGCGCCGAACCAGCAGGCGATCCCTGCCGTCGACTATTTGATGAAGGACGAGAAGGTGAAGCGCTGGGTGCTCGCGGGCACTGACTACGTCTATCCGCGCACCACCAACAAGATCCTGGAAGCCTACCTGAAGTCCAAGGGTGTCGCCCAGGAAGACATCATGATCAACTACACGCCGTTCGGTCATTCCGACTGGCAGACGATCGTGGCCGACATCAAGAAGTTCGGCTCGGCCGGCAAGAAGACCGCGGTGGTCTCGACCATCAACGGCGACGCCAACGTTCCCTTCTACAAGGAGCTCGGCAACCAGGGCATCAAGGCGAAGGACATCCCGGTCG
The DNA here is from genome assembly GCF_055807555.1 of Bradyrhizobium sp. Ken64. Lineage (NCBI taxonomy): Bacteria > Pseudomonadati > Pseudomonadota > Alphaproteobacteria > Hyphomicrobiales > Nitrobacteraceae > Bradyrhizobium > Bradyrhizobium sp. Ken64. Next base: position 374,329 of record NZ_JBVVPA010000004.1, read on the forward strand.
TCGCGTTCTCGGTGGGTGAGGAAGAACTCGCCGGCATCGACACCAAGCCGCTGCTCGGCCATCTCGCCGCCTGGAACTACTTCCAGTCGATCAAGTCGCCGGAGAACGAGAAGTTCATCAAGGCGTGGCAGACCTACACCAAGAATCCGAAGCGCGTGACCAACGATCCGATGGAAGCGCACGTGATCGGCTTCGACATGTGGGTCAAGGCGGTCGAGAAGGTGAAGTCGACCGATCCGGACAAGGTGATCGATGCGCTCCCGGGCATCGAAGCCAAGAACCTGACCGGCGGCACCTCCAAGATGCTTCCGAACCATCACATCACCAAGCCGGTGTTCATTGGCGAAATCAAAGCCAACGGCCAGTTCGACGTGGTGTGGAAGACCCCGGGTCTTGTCGCGGGCGACGCCTGGTCGAAGGAGCTCGACGGCTCCAAGGACCTGGTCGGCGACTGGGTCGGCAAGAAGTGCGGTAACTTCAACACCAAGACCAACAAGTGCCTCGGCTCCGGCTCCTGATCCGGATCTGACGCTCCATTGCACGATCGGAGAAGGCGGCGATCCCGCCGCCTTCTCCACCCTTTTCTGCCGGGGTCTTTCACAGTGCCAGCCAATTTGTCCGCCCGCCTCTGTTCGCTCCTGCTCTCGTTGTTCCTGATCGCGATCGCAATGCCGGCCTTGGCCGGCCCGTTCGAGGATGCGGTCGCAAAATTCGCCAACGATGATTATTCCGACACGGAAGAGGCGATCGGCGTGGTCGCAAGCAGCGGCAATACGCTGGCCTTTCCGATCATCAGCGCGCTCCAGGACGGCCGGCTCATGGCCGACCCCGATAGCAAGAAGGTTTACGTCACCGGCACCGACGGCAAGTCGATCGATGCCGCGACCGGTCAGGCCGTGGCCAGCGTGCCCGACAGTGCAAGCGCGGTCCGCCTCAACAACCGCCTGCGCCGCAGCGTCGATGCCGCGATCGGCAGCCTGACTCTGCAGTCACCGGACATCGGAGCGCGGCTCCAGGCCGCGCAATCCGTCTTCAAGTCGCATGAGGAGACGTCGCTCGAAGCCGTCGATGGCGCGCTCGCCAAGGAAACCAACCGATCCGTCAAGGTTGCGCTGGGTGACGCCCGCGCAGCGATCCTGTTGTTCAAGCCTGATGCCACCGAGGTCGAGAAGCTCGAAGCTGTTGCCACCATCAAGGCGCGCGGCGACCAGGAGGCGATGGCGCTGCTCACCGGCATGGGCGACCAACCGGCCTCAGTGACCAAGGCTGCCGCGAGCGCAATCGGTTCGATCCAGAGCTCGCTCGCGGTCTGGTCGATGGTGCAGAATGCCTGGTACGGCCTCTCGCTCGGTTCGGTGCTGCTGCTTGCCGCGATCGGGCTTGCCATCACTTTCGGCGTGATGGGCGTCATCAACATGGCCCATGGCGAGATGGTGATGATCGGGGCCTACACCACCTTCGTGGTGCAGGAGGTGATCCGCACCCGCTATCCCGGCCTGTTCGACTATTCGCTGCTGATCGCCGTGCCGCTCGCCTTCCTGGTGGCGGGTGCACTCGGCGTCGTGATCGAGCGCAGCATCATTCGCTTTCTCTACGGCCGTCCCCTGGAGACGCTGCTGGCGACGTGGGGCCTGTCGCTGGTGCTGCAGCAGGCCGTGCGTACCATGTTCGGCCCGACCAACCGCGAGGTCGGCAACCCCTCCTGGATGAGCGGCGCGTTCGAGCTCGGCCAGATCACCATTACCTACAACCGGCTCTGGATCCTGGTCTTTACGCTCGCGGTGTTCGTCATTCTGCTCGCGATGCTGCGCTACACGGCACTCGGGCTCGAAATGCGCGCGGTGACGCAGAACCGCCGCATGGCGGCCTCGATGGGCATCGCGACTTCGCGTGTCGACGCGCTGACCTTCGGCCTCGGCTCGGGAATTGCCGGCATCGCCGGCGTGGCGCTGTCGCAGATCGACAACGTCAGCCCCAATCTCGGCCAGAGCTACATCATCGACAGCTTCATGGTCGTGGTGTTTGGCGGCGTCGGTAACCTCTGGGGCACGCTGGTCGGCGCCTTCACGCTTGGCATCGCCAACAAATTCCTGGAGCCGGTCGCCGGCGCCGTGCTCGGCAAGATCGCCATCCTCGTTCTCATCATCCTGTTCATTCAAAAGCGGCCGCGCGGCCTGTTCGCGCTCAAGGGCCGTGCGGTGGAAGCATGACCCCTCACATGCTGACGCGATCGCTGGACCGCGGCGCGACCATCTTCCTTGCCATCGTCGTGGCCTGCGGCATCCTCATCCCGCTCTCCAACCTGCTGCTGCCCGCGGGCTCGTTCCTGCAGGTGCCGACCTATCTCGTCGCGCTCTGGGGCAAATATGTCTGCTACGCCATCCTGGCGCTCTCGATCGACCTGATCTGGGGCTATTGCGGCATCCTCTCGCTCGGCCACGGCGCCTTCTTCGCGCTCGGCGGCTACGCGATGGGCATGTACCTGATGCGGCAGATCGGCAGCCGCGGCGTCTACGGCAATCCCATCCTGCCGGACTTCATGGTGTTCCTGAACTATTCGAAGCTGCCCTGGTACTGGTACGGCTTCGACATGTTCTGGTTTGCCGCGCTGATGGTGCTGATCGTGCCGGGACTGCTCGCCTTCTGCTTCGGTTGGCTCGCCTTCCGCTCCCGCGTCACGGGCGTGTATCTGTCGATCATCACCCAGGCGATGACCTATGCACTGCTGCTTGCCTTCTTCCGCAACGATTTCGGCTTCGGCGGCAACAACGGCATGACCGACTTCAAGGACATTTTGGGCTTCAACGTGCAGGCCGAGGGCACGCGTGCCGCGCTGTTCGCGCTGAGCTGCCTGGCGCTGATCGCTGGCTTCCTGATCTGCCGCGCCATCGTCTCGTCCAAGCTCGGCAAGGTGCTGATCGCGGTGCGCGATGCGGAATCGCGCACGCGCTTCCTCGGCTACCGCGTCGAATCCTACAAGCTGTTCGTGTTCACGGTGTCGGCCTGCATGGCCGGCGTCGCCGGCGCGCTCTATGTGCCGCAGGTCGGCATCATCAACCCGAGCGAATTCGCGCCGGGCAATTCGATCGAGGCGGTGATCTGGGTTGCGGTCGGCGGCCGCGGTACGCTGGTCGGCGCCGCGCTCGGTGCCGTCGTCGTCAACTACGCAAAGACGTTCTTCACCTCCGGCATGCTCGCGCCCTACTGGCTGTTCATGCTGGGTGCCATGTTCATCCTGGTAACGCTGCTGCTGCCCAAGGGCATCGTCGGCACTTTCAACGCCTGGTGGGACTCGTCGAAGGAAAGGCGCGACGCCGCGACCATTGCGAGCGCCGCGGCCGAAGATGGCGTCGCCGAGCCCAAAATGGCGGAGGAGGTGCAATGAACGTCATGGACACCCGCGCGACCTCCGCAATGCTGTATCTCGACGGCGTGCACGTCTCGTTCGACGGCTTCCACGCCATCAACAACCTCTCGCTGACGCTCGAGCCCGGTGAGATGCGCGCAATCATCGGCCCGAACGGCGCCGGCAAGACCACGATGATGGACATCATCACCGGCAAGACCAAGCCCGACGAAGGCACGGTGCTGTTTGACGGAGTCACCGATCTGACGCGGCTGGACGAGACCCGTATCGCCGAGCTCGGCATCGGCCGCAAATTCCAGAAGCCGACCGTGTTCGAGAGCCAGACCGTGCAGGACAATTTGCTGCTCGCGCTCAATGTCGACCACAGCGTCAAGGGCACGCTGTTCTGGCGCGGCAGCCGGGCGGAATCCGAACAGATCGACAAGGTGCTGGAGACGATCCGCCTCACCGATGCCCGCAACCGTCTCGCGGGCAGCCTCAGCCACGGCCAGAAGCAGTGGCTCGAGATCGGCATGCTGCTCGCCCAGGATCCGAAACTGCTTCTCGTCGACGAGCCCGTCGCTGGTATGACCGACGTCGAGACGCATCTCACGGCCGAGCTTCTCAAGGAAATCAACAAGACCCACACCGTGATGGTGGTCGAGCACGACATGACGTTCGTGCGCGAGCTTGGCGTCAAGGTCACTTGCCTGCACGAAGGTACCGTGCTCGCGGAAGGCACCATCGACCAGGTCTCGTCCAACGAGCGGGTCATCGAAGTCTATCTGGGGCGCTGAGCGATGCTTGAGGTCAAGGACATCAACCTGTTCTACGGCGCGGCGCAGGCGCTGCGCGGCGTGTCGATCGCGGCCGAGCCCGGCAAGGTCACCTGCGTGCTCGGGCGCAACGGCGTCGGCAAGACCTCGCTCTTGCGCGCCATGGTCGGGCAGTACCCGATCTCCTCGGGCGCGATCGTGCTCGACGGCAGTGATATCACGGGCCTGAAGCCCTATGAGCGCGCGCGCAAGGGCATCGGCTTCGTGCCGCAGGGGCGCGAGATATTTCCGCTTCTGACGGTCGAGGAGAATCTCAAGACCGGCTTCGGCCCGCTCAGGCGCGAGGACAAGCACATTCCGGACGACGTGTACTCACTGTTCCCGGTGCTGCAATCCATGCTCGGACGGCGCGGCGGCGATCTCTCCGGCGGCCAGCAGCAACAGCTCGCGATCGGACGCGCGCTGGTGATGCGGCCAAAGCTGCTGCTGCTCGACGAGCCGACGGAGGGCATCCAGCCCTCGATCATCAAGGACATCGGCCGTGCCATCTCGTACCTGCGCAACCTCGGCAACATCGCCATCGTGCTGGTCGAACAATATCTCGACTTTGCCTGCGAACTCGGCGACAGTTTTGCGGTGATGGATCGCGGCGCGGTGAAGTTCACCTGCGACCGCTCCAATCTCGACGCGAGCGAAATCAGCCGCCAGATGGCGCTGTAGGCCATTCTGCCGCGACCGGCTGGGGAGGCGGATGCGCAGCGACGTTTCAGCGACATCTTCGGTGTTCGACGCCAACCGTGCCCGCGGCGCGGTGCGCTTCGACGTCCACGCGCGCGACGGTGTGACGCGTCGCGGGATCTTGCATGAGTCCGGCTCCCTGCGCGTACGCTTCCCTTCGCCGGAGGACGAAGGGCTCTCCGGCGTGTTCGTCAACACGGCTGGCGGTGTCGCCGGCGGCGATCGCTTCGACATCGAGATCGCTGCCGCAGATGGTTCGAAGCTGACGCTGACGACGGCGGCCGCGGAAAAGGTCTATCGCGCGCCAGGGCAGGCGGCGGAGCTCAATATAGCGCTGAAGGTTGCCGCAGGCGCGCATCTCGGCTGGCTGCCGCAGGAGACTATCCTGTTCGACCGGGCGCGCGTGCAGCGCCGCTTCGACATAGACCTCGATGCGACTGCCTCGCTCCTGCTGTGCGAGATCGTGGTGTTCGGCCGTACCGCGATGGGTGAACGGATGGCGCAGGGCGAGTTCGTCGACCGCTGGCGGCTGCGTCGTGGCGGCAGGCTGGTGTTCGCCGAGACCGTCAGGCTCGACGGCAATATCGGCGCAAAGCTTGCGCGATCGGCGGTGGCGAAGGGCGGCGCTGCGATCGGGACGGCGCTGATCGTGCCCGGCGACGAGGCCCTGATCGAGCGCATCCGCGAGGCGTCGGAATCCTTCGTCGGCGAGGTCGGGATATCCGCCTGGAATGGCTTTGCAATGGCGCGGTTCTGTGCCCAAGATGCGGCGCGCCTGCGCGCCGACATGATGGCCGTGTTGGCGCGCACCGGTGCGGCGCTGCCGCGGCTCTGGTTGAATTGACGAAGTGAACGGAAGAGATTTTGTATGAACCTGTCTCCCCGCGAAAAGGACAAGCTTCTGATCTCGATGGCGGCGATCGTGGCCCGCCGCCGGCTGGATCGCGGCGTCAAGCTCAACCATCCCGAGGCGATCGCAATCATTTCCGACTTCATCCTCGAAGGCGCGCGGGATGGCCGCACCGTCGCCGAGTTGATGCAATCGGGTGCGCAGGTTCTCACCCGCGACCAGGTGATGCCGGGCATTCCCGAGATGATCCACGACATCCAGGTCGAGGCGACCTTTCCGGACGGGACCAAGCTCGTCACCGTCCACGAGCCGATCAGGTAGTTTTGAATTCGTCATTCCGGGGCGCCTGAAGGGCGAACCCGGAATCCAAAGGTTGTTGATTGAGATTCCGGGTTCTCGCTGCGCGAGCCCCGGAATGACGAGGAGGATAGAATGATCCCCGGCGAACTCTTCATCCAGGACGGCGAGATCGAGCTCAATGCCGGCCGCAAGACCGTGACGCTGACGGTTGCCAACACCGGCGACCGCCCGATCCAGGTCGGCTCGCACTACCATTTCTTCGAGACCAACCCGGCGCTGAAGTTCGACCGCAAGAAAGCCCGCGGCATGCGCCTCGACATCGCCGCCGGCACCGCCGTTCGCTTCGAGCCGGGCCAGACCCGCGACGTCCAGCTCGTCGCGGTGGCCGGCAAGAAGACCATCTACGGCTTCCGCGGCGACGTGATGGGGAAGCTGTGAAATCCACAGGAACGAGCGTGGCGCGGCATGGTTGAGGCGAAAACGGAGGACTTTGCCATGCTGTCACCTGTCCGCCTCGTCTCCGAAGCCGCCGAACTCGCCGCGCGCCGTCACAACGGGATGGCGCGCAAGGGCCGCGGTCATGAGCCTTACATCAACCACCTCGCCGAGGTCGCGAACCTGCTTGCCACTGCGACAGACGGCGCCGACGCCGAACTCGTTGCCGCCGGCTGGCTGCATGATGCGATCGAGGACACCGACACCACGCGCGAGGAGCTCGCGCAAAAATTCTCTGACCGTGTCGCGTCGCTTGTCGACGAGTGCACCGACGATATGAGCCTGCCTAAGCCGGAGCGGCGGCGGCGTCAGGTGCTCGACGCACCGAAAAAATCGGCTGGCGCCAGGCTGATCAAGATCGCCGACAAGATCAGCAATATCGGCGCGCGCGTACATTCGGATCCGACGGCCGAGGAACGTGACGACCTCGTCGATTACACCGACTGGGCCGAGCAGGTTGTCGCCGGTTGCCGCGGCGCCAACTCTTGGCTCGATATGACATTCGACGACATGGTGCTCACAGCGAGGACCTCGCTGTGAGCACCGATCCCAAATTCAAACGCAAACGGGGCTTGTGATGTCCGTCAAAATAAAGCGTTCCGTCTATGCCGACATGTTCGGCCCGACCACCGGCGACAGGGTGCGGCTGGCCGACACCGATCTCGTCATCGAGGTCGAGAAGGATTTCACCACCTACGGCGAGGAAGTGAAGTTCGGCGGCGGCAAGGTGATCCGCGACGGCATGGGCCAGTCGCAGGTTACCAACAAGCAGGGCGCGGCGGATACCGTCATCACCAATGCGCTGATCGTCGATCACTGGGGTATCGTGAAGGCCGACGTCGCGATCAAGGACGGCATGATCGCCGGCATCGGCAAGGCCGGCAATCCCGACATCCAGCCCGGTGTCACCATCATCATCGGCCCCGGCACCGACGTGATCGCCGGCGAAGGCAAGATCCTCACCGCCGGCGGCTTCGACAGCCACATCCACTTTATCTGCCCGCAGCAGATCGAGCACGCGCTGATGTCTGGCGTCACCTCGATGCTAGGGGGCGGCACCGGGCCCTCGCACGGCACGTTCGCCACCACCTGCACGCCGGGGCCGTGGCACATGGGGCGGATGATCCAGTCGTTCGACGCATTCCCGGTCAATCTCGGCATCTCCGGCAAGGGCAACGCCTCGCGGCCCGCCGCGCTGGTCGAGATGATCAAGGCCGGCGCCTGTGCGCTGAAGCTGCACGAGGACTGGGGCACGACGCCGGCCGCGATCGACACCTGCCTGTCGGTCGCCGACGACTACGACATCCAGGTGATGATCCACACCGACACGCTCAACGAATCCGGCTTTGTCGAGGATACGATCAAGGCCTTCAAGGGCCGCACCATCCACGCCTTTCACACCGAGGGCGCTGGCGGCGGTCACGCTCCCGATATCATCAAGGTCGCGGGGCTCAAGAACGTGCTGCCGTCCTCGACCAATCCGACGCGGCCCTTCACGCGCAACACCATCGACGAACATCTGGACATGCTGATGGTCTGCCACCATCTCGATCCCTCGATCGCGGAAGATCTGGCGTTTGCTGAAAGCCGCATCCGCAAGGAGACCATCGCGGCCGAGGACATCCTGCATGATCTTGGCGCGCTCTCCATGATCTCGTCGGACTCCCAGGCCATGGGCCGCCTGGGAGAGGTCATCATCCGGACCTGGCAGACTGCCGACAAGATGAAGAAGCAGCGCGGCTCGCTGCCGCAGGACAAGGGCAAGGACAACGACAATTTCCGCGTCAAGCGCTACATCGCCAAATACACGATCAATCCCGCGATCGCCCATGGCGTTTCGAAGCTGATCGGCTCGGTGGAGAAGGGCAAGCTCGCCGATCTCGTGCTGTGGTCGCCGGCCTTCTTCGGCGTCAAGCCGGATTGCGTCGTCAAGGGCGGCATGATCGTCGCGGCTCCCATGGGCGATCCCAACGCCTCGATTCCGACCCCGCAGCCGGTGCATTACCAGCCGATGTTCGGTGCCTTCGGCAAGGCGATGACCGCATCCTCGGTGGTGTTCACCTCGAAGGCCGCGATCACGGGCGGCCTCGCGCGAAAGCTCGGCATCGACAAGAAGCTCTATGCGGTCCAGAACACCCGCGGCAGGATCTCGAAGAAGAGCATGATCCACAACGACGCTACGCCCAATATCGAGGTCGATCCGGAGACCTATGAGGTCCGCGCCGACGGCGAGCTCTTGACCTGCGCCCCCGCCGAGGTGCTGCCGATGGCGCAGCGATATTTCATGTACTGAAATAGTGCCTCGACGCATGTCTCAGGAACATGTCCTGGCCGCATATCCGGGAGCAGCTTTTCCGGGTTTTGCGTTCGATCGCGCTTGGTCTAAGGTCCCGCCCGGTATCTGAAGCCCAGAAGAAAAGCCGGGAGGATTTCTCGTGATCTACGTCGTTGCCACCCTGACCATCAAGCCCGAAACGCGCGCCGAATTCATTGCAGCCGCCACCGCCTGCATCAAGGAGACGCGGAAAGAGCCCGGCAACATCGCCTATGATCTGCATGAGAGCGTCACCGATCCCGCCAAGATGGTGTTCGTCGAGCAGTGGGAGAATGCCGAGGCGCTGGTGCCGCATCGCGCCATGGAGCACATGAAGACGTTCGGCCGCGTCGCGGTGAAGTGTTTTACGGCGCCACCGAAGATCGAAGTGATCACGCCCGAGAAGGTCGAGACACGGTAACGGGGTAAAAGCGCATGATCCGGGCGACGCAGGTCAGGGGACAACACCGCTTCGCGGAAGCGCCGGCGGATACGGTCGTGCTCGATTTCGACGATCGACACCGCCGCCGCATGGCGATGACGGGGACGCGGGGGCTCGAATTCCTGCTCGACCTGGAGAATGCCGTCGCGCTGCGCGGCGGCGATGCGCTGGTGTTGGAGGACGGCCGGCTGGTCGAGGTGGTCGCCGCGCCCGAGCCGTTGCTCGAGATCCGCGGCCACGATCCGCACCACCTTATTCGCGTCGGCTGGCATCTCGGCAATCGCCATCTGCCGACGCAGATCATGGCCAAGGGCCTGCGCATCCGCCGCGACCACGTCATCGAAGCCATGGTGAAGGGCCTCGGCGCACGTGTGATCGAGATCGAGGCGCCGTTCGATCCCGAAGGCGGCGCCTATGCCGATGCCGGTCATGCGCATGGACACGACGGCCACGCGCATCACGATCATGGCCACGATGATCATCACGGTCATGATCACCACCATGATCATGCCGCTCATGGCGACGGTCACGCTCACCACCACGACGAGCATTGCGATCACCCCGATCATCACCACGGCCACAAGCATGCTCATGACCACAAATGAGCCGCTCGCGGCCCGCGACCTCGCGGAGCGCGAGGCGGCGGCGCTTTACCGGCTGATGACCTGGCTGTCGCCCGCGTTTCCCGTCGGGGGCTTTTCCTACTCCAGCGGCATCGAATGGGCGGTCGAGGCCGGCGACATAGCCGACACCGCGTCGCTGGCGGACTGGCTCGATGCGATGCTTCGCGATGGCTCTGGCTTCTGCGATGCGACGTTTCTGGTCCACGCCTATCGCGCCACTGAAGCGGGTGAGGGCGACACCTTGGGCGATATCGCAGAGCTCGCCGCGGCCTTCGTGCCGTCGCGCGAGCGGCAGCTGGAGACGACATCGCAGGGCCGTGCCTTCATCGACATCGCCCGCGCCGCATGGGATGCCGATGGGCTGGATGCCATGGTTTCGGCATGCTGCACCCCATTGGTCTATCCAGTTGCTGTTGGCGTGGTCGCCGCGATGCACGGCGTGCCGCTGGCGCCGACGCTGCACGCCTTCCTGCATGCGCTGGTCTCGAACTGGATTTCCGCGGCCAGCCGGCTCATTCCGCTCGGCCAGACCGACAGCCAGCGCGTGCTGGTGAGGCTGGAAGCCGCGGTTGCGGCGACGGCGAATCGTGCGCTGAATGCGACGTTGGACGATGTCGGCGGCGCGGCATTTCGCGCCGACCTCGCCAGCCTGCGGCACGAGACGCAATATACGCGGCTGTTTCGGTCATGAGCAGGGTGAGCTGCTTTCCGCCGTCGTCCTGGCGAAAGCCAGGACCCATAACCACGAGTGCGCGTGGCTGTGCACAGATGTGGCTGCAGCGTACCGTGACAATCGGGTTCAGTGGTAATGGGTCCTGGCTTTCGCCAGGACGACGATAGGAAAGACTCAATGCCTACTTCTCACGGCCCCTTGCGTGTCGGTATCGGCGGTCCGGTCGGATCGGGCAAGACCGCGCTGATGGACCTGCTCTGCAAGACCATGCGCGAGCGCTACGACATCGCCGCGATCACCAACGACATCTACACCAAATGGGATGCGGAATTCCTGGTACGCTCCGGCTCGCTGACGCCGGATCGCATTGCCGGGGTCGAGACCGGCGGCTGCCCGCACACCGCGATCCGCGAGGACGCCTCGATGAATCTCGCCGCGGTGGCGGATATGCGCGCCAAGTTTCCCGGGCTCGATCTCGTGCTGATCGAATCCGGCGGTGATAACCTCGCTGCCACTTTTTCCCCCGAGCTCGCCGATCTCACCATTTACGTCATCGACGTGGCCGCCGGCGACAAGATTCCGTCCAAGGGCGGCCCCGGCATCACCCGGTCCGACCTCCTTGTCATCAACAAGATCGACCTGGCGCCCCATGTCGGCGCCTCCCTGGAAAAGATGGAGACGGACGCCAGGCGCATGCGCGGCGAGCGGCCGTTCGTCATGACCAACCTGAAGAAGAGCCAGGGGCTGGACCGCATCATCGGCTTCATTGAGGCCAAAGGCGGCTTGAAACGGGCCGGCTGACCGCCGCGACGACCTAACGCAGGCGTTTCCCCCGTTAACGCGTTGGGCAAAGCCGTGTCCGCGGAACAAATTTCGGTCACGGCAATTGATTACCTCCGGTGCCCGGAGCAAATCCATCCCGGCCCGACCATCGGCGGGCCGATTTAAGCTTCTCAGGCGACCAAGTTGCGTACCGATGCCTCCTCCTTCATTATCCCGGCCATTGGGGTTCACCCTGTTTCGGCACGTGCCCGTTCGAGCGGCGTCCATATGCTCCGTGTTTATTGCCGACCTCCTGCTTTCGCCTGAGTAGTCGCGTGGTCAGGCTGGGTTTCATCATTGGCTTCATTGCTCTGCTCGGAGCCCTGCTCTCCGGGCTTGCGGCTTATCGCGTCCACGACCAGGAGCTGGCGCTGGACCGGATCGCGCTGGCACGCGCGATCGACGTCCATGCAAGCCTGGTCCAGGACCGGCTCACCGAGCGCGAACTGCTCGCGCGGGTTGCCTCCGGGCTGTTCCGGGCGCCGTCGGTGCTCAAGCCCAACATGCTCGAGCCGCTGCGCTCGGCCATCTACGCCTTCAAGACCGATTTCGTGGTGGCGGGCTGGATCGCCCGACTGAAGCCGAACGAGCTTGCCGCAGCGCAGGCCGCCATCGCGAGCGCCGGCTTCCCCAATCCGCGAATCCGCAGCTATGACGACAAGCCGATCGATCCGGCAGGTGTCACCCAGCCGATCGACGTGCTGATGGATCTCGAGCCGCGAAGCAACGAGACCAAGGGGCTGCCCGGCCGCAGTTACGACCAGGATCAGGTGCGCGGCGCCATGCTGGCGCGCGCCAGAGTGGAGAAGAGGTCGGTTGCCTCAGAACCGGTTGCCCTCCTGCGTAGCGGCGGGCCGATCGGCATCATTGTGGCCGCTCCCGTCATCCCAGAGGGCGCAACGGAGCCGGCGGGCTTCATCACATTTTCCTACGAGCTCTCTTCCCTGATGCTGACCAACGACGACATGTCGTTGTTCGCGGTCGCGCTGAAGGATCCGCGCCGGGAGGGTGGCGAGCTCGTCGCCAACGATCAAGGCGTGGTCTCGGCCCGCACGACGGCGGCGGATGGGCCGGCGCCGTCGGCGACGCGCACGGTGAGCTTCGGTGGTCGCGACTGGCAGCTCGGCTATTACGCCAAGACCAATTCGGCGCGCCGCGCCGAGCAGACTGCGATTATCGTGGCGGCGATCGGCCTTGCGATCACCGCGATGGTGTGCGGCTTGTTCGGCTATGTCGCCTACAACAATTTGCGGCTCAGCCGAGAAATCCAGGTCAGAATCGGTTTCGAGCGCCGGCTGACGGCTGTCATCGACGAGCTCAACCACCGGGTCAAAAACATCCTGGCGGTGATCCAGTCGATCGTGACCCGCACGCTGCGCCATGGCTCCGACATCGATGTCGCGCGCGAGCTCCTGATCGGCCGCATTCACGCCATGTCCAACGTCGTCTCGCTGCTGAGCGAGAGCCAGTGGCAGGGTGTCAAGCTGAAGGGCCTGTTCGAGGCGCGCGCCATCCCGCATGCCGACCGCATCGCCGTCACCGGCCCTGATATCGCAGTCAGCGCGCGCGCGGCGCAGAGCCTGTCGCTGCTGTTCTTCGAGCTCGCCTCGCACTCCGACGAGGGCCTGTCGCTGGTCGGCAAGCATCCGCACATCACTGCCAATTGGACGGTGACGAACGAGGGGGCCGGCGAGGTCTTCTATTTCCGCTGGGAGGAGTTCAACACCAGCGAAGCGACGCGCCGCCCCGATTCCGACTTCGGCCTGATCCTGCTCGACCGCGTCGCGCCCGAGGCGCTCGGCGGCACCGCCAAGCGCTATTTCACCGACGTCTCCTATGTCTACGAGCTGACCGCGCCGATGGAGACGGTCGAGGACATGACCGAGCGCGACCGCACCGACAAGCTGTCAGCACCGATCCGGCCGGCGCGGTAATTCCAGGCTAGCTCGTCGGCCGCAGCACGAGGTCAACCAGAGTCCGCGCGTAGGCCGGCGTGATCGGCGCGATGCCGAAGACGTAGCGGTAGAACAGGCTGCCATAGATCGCGTCGTAGAGATCCTGCGGCGGTGCTTCCGCCAGAATGCTGCCGTCGCTCTGGCCTGCGGCGATCATCTCGATCAGCGCGTCACGGCGGAATTGCAGGTAGCGGGCGTAGAACAGCTCCGCCGAGCCGGTCTTGGAGATGCATTCGGAGATGACGGCGAGCTGGACCTTGCCGAACTCGCCCTGGAGGGCTTCGGCATAGGCGGCGGCATGGCGGCGTGCGCGCGCGGCGGGGCTGCCCGAGCTTGCAGGCGGCAGCGGCAGCATCTGCGCGGCATGGTGAAGAAAGGCGTCGATCAGCAAGGCTTCGCGGGACGGCCACCATTTGTAGATCGTCATCTTGGAGACGCTGGAGTGGCGCGCGATCGCGTCGATGGTGGTGGCGGCAAGGCCGGTGGTGGCCATCAACGCATAGGCGCTTTGGAGGATGGCGTTGGTGGTCTCGATCGACCTTGGCCGGCCGCGCCGGGGCGCGGTGTCGGCTCCCTCACCCCCGCCATTCGCCATCACCACGCCGGCCTCCTCGCGCAATCCGCTGCCGCTCCGCATAGCCCAGCCGTGATGGCGGGCCTAGCGGAATCGGAAGGTGCCGGGCTAGGCCTGTTGCCGCAAGGCCGCGGGCAGGTCCTGCCGCTTCGACCAGGCGATGTAATATGCGACCGCGGCCATCGCCGCGAAGCCGGCCAGACTCACGGCGATCTGCATCACCACCAGATTGGCGCCGGTGATCAGGATGAGATGGCCGGCGAGGGACAGCAATACGCCGACGCAGAACACCGCGAGCCATTCCTCGCCGCATCGGATGACCGCCCGTAGCGATCTCCATTGCAGGCCGGGATGATCGGCCGGGACGAGATGTGTCGCGATGAAAGCGAGCGCGAGGAAGTGGACCACGCGATACGGTGCGAGGTTTTCCTTGTCGGTCGGCGTGATGTTGTCGAGCACGATGTCCGGCAGGTAGGCGGCAAGCGCCGGCGAGTGGCGCATCAGCGTGATCGCCATCCCGAATACGAGATAGGCGCCTGCAAGCACGCGCAGCCAGGACAGGCCGTGCAGCGCGCGGCCCGACGCTCCGGTCACGGCGAACCAGCCGCCCAGCACCATCAGCATCTGCCAGCAGAATGGGTTGAAGGTCCACTCCTGGTCCGGATAGACATGGAAATTCCAGTCGAACCAGCGCGCCGCGACGTACAGCGCGACCGATGCCGCAAGCGTCAGGTTCGGCCGCCGCAACAGCCCCCACAGCGCGAACGGAAAGAAGGCCATCAGCGGGATCATCAGCTGCAACAGATCGAGATTCAGCGGCTCCTCCTGGAGCACGAGGCCACGCACCAGGATGCGCAGCGGGTGCTCGAGAATTCCCGATATGTTGTATTCGTGGATGATTTCGGGCGCCTTGGATTGCGAGGCGACATAGGCGATGGTGTCGATATAGATCACGAACAGGACGACATAGGCGGCGTAGAGCCGCCACATGCGCTGGAAGATGCGCGTCGCCGCGACGACGTAACCGCGCTCCAGGGCGATCTTGCCGTGAATGATGGCCATGCCATAGCCGGCCACGAATACGAACAAGTCTGCGGCGCCGCTGAAGCCGAAGTTGCGCAGCGTCAGCAAATTGACGACGTTGTTCGGGATGTGGTCGACGAAAACCGACCAGTTGGCGATGCCAAGCGTCAAATAGAGCCGGGGGTCGTGATGGAATGCGGCGAGGTTCGCCTGGACGGACGGTTTCATCGAAAAATGACTTTTGGAATCAGGGGCGCTGCTTTTAGCGGCAACCGCCTGCCTATCCGAGTAGCGTTTGCGTGAGTGGGGGACATTCGCGCCGGGCGACGGAAATTTGGCGCGGCGCCGCCAGCGTCGAATTCCGAAAGATTGCGCTTGCGGGACCTACGACGAAATATTCTAACGCGCGCTAGCCGCTACTCGGCAGGTTCAGCCGAGACCTCGTCGGGTGCGCCGGCGCGGCTCGCCATGATTCCGAGGGCGACGCCGCCGATCGCCAGGATCGGCAACAGCCGCTTAATCCCGACGGCGCGAACGATCTGGAGTCCGGTGGCGAGCAGCATGGGATCCGCGAGCATGCTCGAGGCCGCCGACTTCGTGGCGCGCTCGGCCGCGATATGAGCTTGCTTGCGCAACTGCCGTTTGTAGACCCAATAGCTCACCGCCGCGGCCAAGGTCAGCAGAAAGAAAACGCCTGCACCGGCAAGGCAGGCCTGCACCGGACCATATTTGTTGAGCACCGAGATGAATGCCGCCGCGCACAGGAAGCACGTGGTGATGAACAGTGCGAACGCCGCGCCTGCTGCCAGCGAGGTCAGCCGCACAGTGGTGCCGGTGGATGCGCTGATCCCGTCGATGATGCGCTGAAACATGGCGTTGCTCCTCAAATCCCCACAAGCCGGCACCGGCGGCGCCGCTGCGCCACCGTCTCGATACAAGTTCGCGACCTCAGCGGCGCCAGGCCGCGCCGATAAGGAAGCCGATGCCGAGCGCGAGCCCGACGGTCGCGAGCGGCCGCTGGCTGATCGCGTCCTCCAGCGTCTCCTCGATCGAGCCGTAGGCCTCCTGTGCCGCGCCCATCATCGCGCTACCGCGCTCCGACATGTCGTCGATCGCGGAATCCACGTTTTCGCGCGCTTGGCGATAGCCGCGGCGGGCCTGCTTGCCGGACGAGTTGGCAAAAGTATTGAGCGCGTCAGTGATCTGATCGGTGAGGGCGGCGATATCGCTTTTCACGGCTGCTACATCCTTCTCGAGGCGTTCTCGGGTGGCTTTGTCGGTCCAGTCTCTCATCCCGGCTTCGGCATTGGTGGTGGACATCAGGGGCTCCGAGCTGTTGACGGTTGAGACAGCCGGGAAACGTTTCGTCGTCGGGTAAGTTCCGTTCACGGAAACCGGTCAGTCCTGCGGGAGCTGCGGCGAATCCTGCGGCAACAGATGCTCCTTCAGGATCAGGGCGACGATCAGCAGCGGCGACGACAGGAACGCGCCCATCGGGCCCCACAGCCAGGTCCAGAACGCCAGCGCCAGCAGCACCGCGAGCGCATTGAGCGCCAGCCGCCGGCCGATGATGGTCGGCGTGACGAAATGTCCCTCCAGGAAGGTGATGCCGCCAAAGGCGAGCGCCGCCATCAGGCCGCCGCTGACGGTCGGGAAGGTGACCAGTCCCACCACGACCAGAATGGCGAACATGGCCACCGGTCCGATGATCGGAATGAAATTGAGGGTGGCCGCGAGCGCGCCGAGGCCAGCCGGATTGGGCATTCCGGTGAGCGCGCAGACGATGCCGGCGGCGACGCCGACGCCGACATTGATCAGGGTCACGGTCAAGAGATAGTTGCCGAGATGGACCTCGATCTCATTGAGGATGCGAAGCGTGCGCAGCCGTGCCTCATGATCGCTGAAGGTCATGATCATTGCCCGTCGCAGGTCCCGCCAGCTGGCGATGAACAGGATCAGGGTGACGAAGAACAGCAGAAATTCGGTAAAGGTCGGTGACAGGAATTCGATCGTCGGCTGCACCCAATCGAATTTCGGCATCTGGAAACTCGGCAAACCCTCCGAGCCGCCGAGCATCAACTGCAGCTCTCGCCACAGCGCCAGCGGCCGGTCGAACACGTGGACCTTGTCTTTCAACTGCGCGCCGAGTTCGGGCAGGCGCGAACTCCATTCCATCGCCGGCGAGGCAATCAGCGCGACGATGAAGCCGACTACGGCGGTCACCGCGAACACGATCAGCGCGGCGGCGAGGCTCCGCGGCACTTTCCGTTTCTCCAGGAAGGTCGCTGCCGGCGAGAGCATCGTGCCCGTGACGAACGCCATCACCACAGGCAGAAAGAACGCCTTTCCGACATAGAGCACCGCGACGATTGCGATGAGGAGCAGTCCGGCGAGCGAGAAGGCGACGAGCTCGGTGCGGCGGATCACCGGCGGGAGTTCGCCGTGGCTCTCGGGAAGCGGAGTGCCTTCGCCGTTGCCGGAAGTCATACGTTCACTGGGAAGGACGCGCACAATACCTCTCCGGCACGGAGTCTTCGGTCCTCGCGCCCATGATCAGGAGAGAACGTCAAAGCGCCCTGCGGGTTCCATCGCGGCTTCGTGAAGAAGCGCTCTCTTGACTGTGACGTGGCTGCTGCATCGCGCCGCGGAACTTGTGGCGGTTCGACCGCGTTGATCAAACCAGCGCATCACCCTGATGCAGGCATCCAACGGGGCAGCACATGACGAAGTTCTCTCCAGTCCGACGCCGCTTATCGCCGCGCCGCATCACCGCTTTCGCGTTCGCAACCGCTTTGCTGGCGGTGCCGTTCGGCGCCGCGAGCGCACAGACGCTGGGCTACACCTATTCGCAGGACCAGGCCTACCCGCAGGACCAAGGCTATTCGCAGGGTTATGCGAGCCAAGGCTATGCGAACCAGGGCTATGCGAACCAAGACTATGCAAGCCAGAGCGCGCAGGCGCCCGACGAGGATGCCGCGCTGCCCGATCGCCTGCGGAAGCGGATTGTCAGTTTCGACCGGAGCGAGCCGGCCGGTACCATCGTCATCGATACCAACAATACTTATCTTTACTACGTGCTCGGCCAGGGCCGCGCGATCCGTTATGGCGTCGGCGTCGGGCGCGAAGGTTTCACCTGGTCGGGCGTGCAGAGCGTCAGCCGCAAGGCGGAGTGGCCGGACTGGCATCCGCCGGCTGAGATGATTGCGCGCCAGCCCTATCTGCCTCGCTTCGTCGCAGGCGGCCCCGGCAATCCGCTCGGCGCGCGTGCGATGTATCTCGGGTCGAGCGAATACCGCATCCATGGCACCAATGATCCCAGCACGATCGGCAAGTTCGTCTCGTCCGGCTGCATCCGCATGACCAACGAGGACGTCACCGACCTGTTCGGACGTGTCAATGTCGGCGCCAAGGTGGTCGTACTGCCGAAGAACGCGCCGCTGATGGCGAAAGGCGGCGATTCCGTGCGCAAGCGCCCGGCAGTGACGGCGCTGCCCTCGGGCCGGCAGGCGCTGAACATTTCGAATTCGGCCGTGAACTAAGGGTCGAGCGAGGTCACATGAAGAGACGTTCGATCGGCAAACTCGCCGGTGGCGCGGCGGCATTCGTCGCCGTTGCCTCCTTCGGCCTCGCGCTGACGCCATCGGCCCATGCGGAGGACTTTTTCTCGGCGCTATTCGGCGGCTTCCGCGGGCGGGCGGCGCCCGAGATCCGCATGCCGTTCCAGACAGACGACACGCCGCGCTATGACACGCCGCGCCAGCGGGCCTCCTATGGCGGTGGCACGGCCTATTGTGTGCGCGGCTGCGACGGACGTTATTTCCCGGCGCAGGGAAATGATTCCGAGAGCAAGGCGCAATCCTGCAAGAGCTTCTGCCCGGCCTCGGAGACCTCGCTGGTCTATGGCGGCAACATCGACGACGCGACGACGGACAAGGGGAAATCCTATTCCGACCTGCCGAACGCCTTCCGGTACCGCAACGAGATCGTGGCGGGCTGCACCTGCAACGGCAAGGATCCGGTCGGGCTCGCCCAGGTCAAGATCGACGACGATCCCACCTTGCGCAAGGGCGACATCGTCGCGGGCGCCGACGGTCTGGTGGTCGCCAGCCGCAATGCCAATGACCGCCGCGGCGTCGCGATGAATTTCTCGCCGCTGCCGGATTCGGTGCGCGCAAGATTCCGCCAAGTGCCGGTGGTGGCGAAGGAGTAGCCCTCAACGTCGTCCTGGCGAAGGCCAGGACCCATTACCCCAAATGCCGATGTGGGCCCGCACCGCTAACCACCAGCCTGCCTATTGCGGACGGCGGTGGTTATGGGTCCTGGCTTTCGCCAGGACGACATCGAGGCCTGTGTGGCTCTAGATACCTACCCTACGCCGCGCGGATCTTGCCGAGGAAGTCGCTGACCTCATGGCCGAGCTGGCGGCTCTGGCTCTCCAGCATCTCGGAGGCATGCTTCACGTTGTCGGCGGCGGCGGCCGCAGCGTCAGCATCGGATTTGACGCCGGTGATGTTGTCCG
Organism: Bradyrhizobium sp. Ken64; assembly: GCF_055807555.1. NCBI lineage: Bacteria > Pseudomonadati > Pseudomonadota > Alphaproteobacteria > Hyphomicrobiales > Nitrobacteraceae > Bradyrhizobium > Bradyrhizobium sp. Ken64. The sequence goes on from NZ_JBVVPA010000004.1 coordinate 393,779, forward strand.
AGACGTTCCTGGTGCCCTGCGCCGCAAACTGGGTGCTGCGGGTGATCTCTTGCGTGGCCGCACCCTGCTCCTGCACGGCGGCAGCGATTGCGGTCGCGACCTCGTTCACTTCGCCGATGATGCCGCCGATGGTCTGGATCGCGCTGATGGCGTCGCCCGCGACCTTCTGGATATCGGCGATCTGCTCGGAGATCTCCTCGGTCGCCTTGGCCGTCTGGCTCGCCAGCGACTTCACCTCCGAGGCGACCACGGCAAAGCCGCGCCCCGCTTCGCCGGCGCGGGCCGCCTCGATCGTGGCGTTGAGCGCGAGCAAATTGGTCTGCTGCGCAATGGTGTTGATCAGGCCGACGACCTCGCCGATGCGGCCGGCCGACTTCTGAAGTCCCTGCACCGTGCCGTCGGTGTCGCGCGCCTGGGTCACGGCGCGGCTGGCGATGCCCGCGGCATGCGCGGCCTGCTGGCTGATGTCGTTGATCGAGGCGCTGAGCTCTTCGGCAGCGGCGGCGACGCTGTCGACGCTCATGGAGGCGTCATTGGAGGCCTTGCCCGCGACCTGCACGCGGTCGTTGGTCTGCCGCGACACCGCGGAGAGATCGCCCGAGGTCTTGCGCATCTCGCCGGAGGCTTCGCTCAATTCGCCGAGCGTCTTGCGCACCGCGCCCTCGAACTCGCCGACATAGGTCTCGACCGCGCGCTGGCGCGCGGAGGCGCCCGCATTGCGTTCGCGCTCCTGTGCCTCGATCTTGAGCTTCTCGTTGGCCTGCTCCTTGAACGTCTCCAGCGCGCCGGCAAGCGCGCCGATTTCGTCGCTGCGGTCGAGATAACCGCTGTCGACGGCAAGGTCGCCGCCGGCGACCTTCAGCATGGCGTCCCGAATGGTATTGAGCGGAGTGATGACGCGGCGGCTGACCAGCATGATCGCGCCGACGGCAAGCCCCACGGCGAGCGCCAGCAGCGTCAGTTGCACGAACAGTGCGCGCTCTGCGGCGCCGCGCTGCTCCTGGGTGTGGATCTTGGCAGCATCGAGCGCACCTTCTGCTACTGCGACCGCGCTCGCCATGCGGCCGACCGTGACCGGGCTCCATTGGTTCGCCGTCATCTCGGGCTTCTCACCCTTGACCAGCGCGTCGGCGAGACGGTCGCGCAAGGCCAGATATTGCGGCTCGAAATAGGAGGTCTTGGCGGAGGCCATCGCGGAGGCGAGCCCCGCCGGCAACTGCATGCCGGACGTCGACAACTCCAGCGCCTTCCACATTGCGCTCGTGCCGCCGACATATTGGGTATAGGCGTAGCGGCCTTCCGGCGTGATTTTGCCGGCGGCAAGCCCGGTCGAGACGATCAGCGACGCCTCGCCTGCGGTGTTGCGGAGCAGCCAGGCGTTCTGCTTGATCGACAGGAGCTGGTCGATCGTGGCGTCCAGGTGATTGACCGTGGCGGCCAACGTGTTCGAGAGCTTGTCGAGCGTGTCGAGCAGGCCCTGCGTCGTCTCCATGTATTCCTTGGGCAGGCCGGCGCGGCGCTGGTCCTTCGGCTTGGCCACATCCTCCCAGAACTGCTTCTGCTCTTCGGTCAACAATTTGAACAGACGCGCGAGCTCCGGTACCAGGGTGCCCGACTGTGGGAAGTCCATACTGGGCAGCAGCTCGAGCGCGCGCGCCATGGCGGGCATTTGGGCATCGCGCAAGGCGCGCAGGTATTTTTCGATCTCGCCGTCCATCGGCTCGGTCGCGTTCAGGAGGCGGTTGGTCGTCGAGCGGTCGGTGCGCAGATTGTGCATCGCCTTGAACAGATCGGCGGACGTGACGGCGATCTGCGAGATGCGGTTGGCGGTCTTCAGGCGATCCCAGGACTCGTAGGCGGTGAGCGAGAGTGCGATCACCACGCAAACCGACGTGATCGCGATCACCGCCTTCAGCAGCGCGGATACGGTCAGACGATTCAGCATCGAAGTCCCCCAATTCCCATGACAAAGTTCGTGAAATCGCCCCGGGCAACATCGGAAAAGAGGGGCACGCAAGACCAGGCAATCGCATGCCGTTTGTGGCTCAGGGCCCAAACGGTGACTGCATCTGAAAGGAAAAGGGTAAAGTTTTAGGCAGGCCGACTGACGGTAGAAGTACGGAATTACTAGAAGTTGCAGAGGGTTGCATCAATGGAACCGGCACGGGAGTTGTGCGTTGAGAGAGCGTCCGCAACTGGCCTAAAAGGGGGGTCCTAGCAATGTTGGTCGGCGTCCTCGTCACCTTTCTCGTCGTCATTCTCGTACTTTACCTCATCAACATGCTGCCGATGGACGGCCGCGCCAAGCAGATCGCGCGCGTTGTCGTCATCATCATCGGTATCGTGTCGCTGCTGAAATATTTGGCAGTGTTCTAGCCGGGCTACTGCTCCAACAAAAAAGCCCCGGCGTGAGCCGGGGCTTTTGGTGCTCGCTTATTCGGGCCTATCCCGCCGCCTTCGCCTCGCGGCGGCGGGCGGTGAGGATGTATTCGGTGTAGCCGTTGGGCTGCTCGCGTCCCTTGAAGATGAGGTCGCTCGCCGCCTTGAAGGCTGTGCCGTCGAAGGCGGGCGCCATCGGCTTGTAGACGGGATCGCCGGCGTTCTGCTTGTCGACCACGACCGCCATGCGCTTGAGCGATTCCATCACCTGCGCTTCGGTGATGACGCCCTGGTGCAGCCAGTTGGCGAGGTGCTGGCTCGAAATGCGCAAGGTGGCACGGTCTTCCATCAGACCGACGTCGTGGATGTCAGGCACTTTGGAGCAGCCGACGCCCTGGTCGATCCAGCGTACGACATAGCCCAGAATGCCCTGGCAGTTGTTGTCGATCTCCTGCTTGACGTCGTCGGGCGCCCAGTTCGACTTCGACACCGGGATGGTGAGGATGTCTTCGAGCTTTGCGCGCGGGCCGCCCTTGGCGAGCTCCTGCTGGCGCGCGGTGACGTTGACCTGGTGGTAGTGCAGCGCGTGCAGCGTCGCGGCCGTCGGCGAAGGCACCCAGGCGGTGGTGGCGCCGGCCTGCGGATGGGCGAGCTTCTGGGCCAGCATGTCCGCCATCTTGTCCGGCGCGGCCCACATGCCCTTGCCGATCTGGGCATGGCCGGGCAGGCCACAGGTCAGGCCCATATCGACGTTCCAGTCCTCATAGGACTTGATCCAGGGCTGCGCCTTCATCTCGTTCTTGCGGATCATCGGACCCGCCTCCATCGACGTGTGGATCTCGTCGCCGGTGCGGTCGAGGAAGCCGGTGTTGATGAACATGATGCGCTTGGAGGCGCGCTGGATGCAGGCCTTGAGATTGACGGTGGTGCGCCGCTCCTCGTCCATGATGCCGACCTTGAGCGTGTTCTCGGGCAGCGACAACATCTTCTCGACGCGGTCGAAGATCTCGCAGGTCAGCGACACCTCGTCGGGGCCGTGCATCTTGGGCTTGACGATATAGGCCGAGCCGGTGCGGCTGTTCTTGACCTTGGAGTTGCCTTTCAAGTCGTGCACGGCAAGAAGCCCGGAGACGGCGGCGTCGAGCAAGCCTTCCGGAATCTCCTCGCCCTTGTCGTCCAGCACCGCGTCGGTGAACATGTGGTGACCGCAATTGCGCATCAGGAGCAGGCTGCGGCCGTGCAGCTTGACCTCGCCCTTGCCGTCAGGCGTCTTGTAGCTGCGATCGGCATTGAGCGAGCGCGTCAGCGTCTTGCCGCCCTTCTCGAAATCGGCCGACAGCGTGCCGTTCATCAGGCCGAGCGTGTTGCGATAGACCAGCACCTTGTCCTCGGCGTCGACCGCCGCGACCGAGTCTTCCATGTCGAGAATGGTTGAGACCGCGGACTCCATGACCATGTCCGCGACGCCGGCCGGATCGTCCTTGCCGATCGCGCTGGTGCGGTCGATCTTCAGCTCGACATGCAGGCCGTTGTTGGCGAGCAGCACCGCGCTCGGTGCGGCCGCATCGCCCTGGAAGCCTGCGAATTGGGCGGCGTTCTTCAGCGCGGTGGCATTGCCGCTCTTCAGCTTCACCGCGAGCTGGCCCGCGACCACGCTATAGGCGGTGACGTCGGTGTGGCTGCCGGTCGCCAGCGGCACCGCGGCATCGAGGAACGCTTTTGCCTTGGCGATGACCTTGTCGCCGCGCGCCTTGTTGTAGCCCTTGCCGCTCTCGGACGGATCGTGGGGGATCGCGTCGGTGCCGTAGAAGGCGTCATAGAGCGAGCCCCAGCGCGCATTCGCCGCGTTCAGCGCATAGCGTGCGTTGGTCAGGGGCACGACCAGCTGCGGGCCGCAGATCTTGCCGATCTCCTCGTCCACATTGGCGGTCTCGACCTTCTGCGTCGCCGGCTCAGGGACGAGATAGCCGATCTCCTTCAGGAAGGCGGTATAGGCATTGAGGTCGAACGCCTTGCCCTTGTTGGCGCGGTGCCAGTCGTCGATCTTGGTCTGCAGCGTGTCGCGCTCCGCCAGCAGCGCGCGGTTCTTCGGCCCCAACTCCTTGGTGATGGCGGCGAGCCCGGCCCAGAACGCATCCGGCGCGATTCCCGTCTTCGGGGCCGCTTCCTTGGCGATGAAATCGAACAGGACGGGAGCGATCTTCAATCCGTGGGCATCGACGCGTTTCATGATGGGCTTTCTCGTTGGAAATGGCTGTTTTTGGCTGCTTTTGACCCGACAGCAGCAAAATGCGCCCATAAGGGGCGGCTTTCAGGGTCTTATTAGCCCCAAAATCGGGGCCGTGAGAAGGCCCCCAAAAGTTGTCAAAATGTCAAGGCGGTGGGGCAGGCCGGCGAGGAAGGCACCTAGGCGTCAAATGCCAAAGCAATGAGCGTGATCTCTCCCCGGCGTCGTCCCGGCGAAGGCCGTTACCCATAACCACAGGGAGAAATTTGACAAAGATTAGTAGTCCGGGATTCGCACCCCATCCCCACCGACAGATCGCGCGGTATGGGTCCCGGCCTTCGCCGGGACGACTCCGATGATGTGGCGCGATAATCGGCGCCGTCAAATATTCGCGGCGAGGTCCACGACTTCGTCGAACAGCACGCCGGTCGTCTTGAGCATCTGTTCAATCTCGTCCGCCGCCTCGGCGACCGTCCGCGTCGAGGTGTCGATCACGAGCTCGGCTGCTTGCGGCGTCTCGTAGTTGTTGAGGATACCGGTGAACGACGCGAGCGTGCCGGCGCGGGCCTTTTTGTAGTGGCCCTTGGGGTCGCGCTCCTCGCAAATTTCCGCCGGCGTCGCGACGTGGATCTCGCGGAACGAAGTGTCGGCGATGCGGCGCGCGGTGGCGCGGTCCTCGCGGGCGGGCGAGACCGCAGCGACAATGGCGATGTGGCCGTTACGGGCGAGATGTGTCGCGACTTCGGCGAGACGGCGGATGTTCTCGCTGCGATCGGCGGCGGAGAAGCCGAGATCGCTGTTGAGCCCGGCGCGCAGCGTGTCGCCGTCGAGCAGGATCGGTGAGCCGCCATTGCTGAACAGCCGCCGCTCCAGCGCTTTTGCGAGAGTCGACTTGCCGGAGGCGGGGAGGCCAGTGAGCCAGACCACGGCGCCGTTGTGACGATAGCGCGCGGAGCGTTCGTCGGGCCGCAGCGCGGATTCCACCGGCACGATGTCGACGGGCACGGCGCGCTGGCCGGCATCGACCGACAGCACCAGACCGCCGCCGGCGATGCGCCCGGACACCTCGATCACGAGACGGCCGGTGCGCGGATTTTCCGTGTAGGGATCGGTGGCAATCGGATTCGAAAGGGAAATGTCGATCTCGCCGACATGGTTGCGGCCGATCGCCTTGTTCTCGACGCTCGACAGCTCGCCCGGATCGACCGCCTTCTCGATCGCGACGACAGTGGCACGGCTTTCCTTCGGTCCGCAGCGAACCAGGAGCTGGTCGCCCTTGGCCAGCGGCTTGTCGTGCAGCCAGAAGATCCGCGCGCGCAGCCGTCGCGTCTCGCGCGGCGCGCGCTTGGTATGCGCGATGATATCGCCGCGTTCGAGGAACAATTCGCGGTCGAGCGTGATGCCGACCGAGCGGCCAGCACCCTGTCGGCCCGCGACCGGCGTCACCGGCCAGCTCTCGACCGTCTTGATCCTGGCGATCTTGCCGGCCGGCATGATCACGATTTCGTCGCCGGCGATGAGGCTGCCGGATTCGATCCGGCCCGCAACGATGCGGCGATCATCAAATTTGTAGATCGCTTGCACCGGCAAGCGCAGCGCCAGCGCTTCCAGCGGCCGCGCCGGTTCGAGCCTGTCAAGCGCCTCGACCACGGTCGGACCCTTGTACCAGCCGATGCGGTCGGTGCGCTCGGCGACGCCGTCGCCGTCGCGGGCGGAAATCGGAATCACGGCCGTGGGCTTCACGCCGAGGCCTTGCAGATGCGCCGAGATCTCGTCGCTGATCTCCTTGAAGCGCTCGGCGGAGAAGTCGACGCGGTCCATCTTGTTGACGACGACCGCGACCTGCTTCACGCCGAGCAGATGCAGGAGATAGCCGTGCCGCCTTGTCTGGTCGCGCACGCCTTCGAGCGCGTCGATGATCAGCACCGCGCCGTCGGCCTGCGAGGCGCCGGTGATCATGTTGCGCAGGAATTCGGCGTGGCCCGGTGCGTCGATCAGCACGATGTCGCGCGAATTGGTGCGGAAGCGGATCTGCGTGGTGTCGATGGTGATGCCCTGGTCGCGCTCGGTCTGAAGCGCGTCGAGCAGGAACGACCATTCGAACGGCATGCCGCGCCGCGCGCTGACGGCCTTGAGCATCTCGAGCTTGCCGTCGGGCAGGCTGCCGGTCTCGTGCAAGAGGCGGCCGACCAGCGTCGACTTGCCGTGATCGACATGGCCGACAATGACGATGCGGACCTGCGGTCGCGTCGTGCCATTTGGCATCGACGTGGTGCCGTTCGGAGTGGCGGGCGAAGCGGGGGTGACGATCATGTTCATACGACGCTCGCGTCCTTGATCAGAGATAGCCGGCGACACGCAGGCGCTCGAATGCATCCTCGGTCTCGTGGTCGAGCGCGCGGCCGGAACGTTCCGGCACCCTGGTCTGCTCGAGCTCGATCAGGATCTCGTCGATCGTCGACGCGTTTGAGGCGACCGGATTGGTGATGTCCTGATCGCCCAGCGAGCGATAGCGCTTGCCGTTTTGCGACAGATACAACGGGATGATCGGGATGTTTTCGCGCTTGGTGTAGGCCCAGATATCGGACTCGGTCCAATGCAGGATCGGATGGATGCGCAAATGCGCGCCTTGCGGCGGCGAGGCGTTGAAGTGATCCCAGAATTCCGGCGGCTGGTCGCGCACGTCCCAATTGCCTTCGAGCCCGCGTGGCGAGAACACGCGCTCCTTGGCACGCGTCGCCTCCTCGTCGCGGCGGATGCCGGCGATCAGGCCGTCAAAACCGTATTTGCCGAGTGCCATCTTGAGGCCCTCGGTCTTGCGCGCCGCGGAACGGGCAGCCGGCGGCAGCGTTGGGTCGACGGCATCAATCGGCGGACAGGGCTCGACGCGCAGATCGAGATCCCATTCCTTCCCGTAGTGATCGCGGAAGCGATACATCTCCGGAAACTTCTTGCCGGTGTCGACATGGAGGGCCGGGAACGGCAGACGGCCGAAGAACGCCTTGCGCGCCAGCCAGATCATGACGTTGGAGTCCTTGCCGAGCGACCACAGCAGGGCGATCTTCTTGAGGCGGCCGAAGGCTTCGCGGAAGATATAGATGCTCTGGGCCTCGAGTTGGTCGAGATGGTCCATGCTCGGGGCAAGGTCGGCAGAAAATTCTTGCGTGCGCGTGCGCTCGACCGCGGCCGGGTTGCCCAACCCGACAGCACTGGAATTGTCCTTGAGAAGATGCATCTCTGCCACTTTGCGTTTGAAGGCGAAAATTCTATAGTTGCGGTACAAGAGAGAAGAAAAAATTTTCTCTTTGCGCGCTCGAAACGACACATATATAGAAAATAATTCCAGTCAACCCCGGATCTGGGGGGAGCGAGTATCGTATGCGGTTCTTGCCGGTGTTCCTCGATCTCAAGGCCGGTCCGGTGGTCCTCATCGGCGTGGGTGAGCTTCTGCGCGCCAAGCTGCGCGTGCTCGCTGCGGCCGGTGCACGCATTCGCGTGCATGCGATCGACGGCAATCAGGACTTGGGTTTGAGCTCCGGGGATGCGGCGCGTATCGACATCGCGGCCGTCGATCCGCTCACCGCCGATCTCTCGGGAATCATCGCGGTCGTTTGCGCCGGCGCAGGCGACGTCGGCGTGGCGATGTCGGCCCGTGCCAAGGCGCTCGGCCTGCCCGTCAACGTCATGGACGATCTCGAGCATTCGAGCTTCATCTTCCCGGCGATCGTCGATCGCGGCGATGTCGTCGTCGCCGTCGGCACTGGCGGCACGTCGCCGGTGGTGGCGCGGCGCGTGCGCGAGAAGATCGAGGCACTGCTGCCGGCGCGCATCGGCGAGCTCGCCGAGTTCATCGGCGGCTTCCGCAAATCCATCAACGAACGTATTGCCGAGTTTCCGCTCCGCCGCCGCTTCTGGGAGCGCGTCATCGACGGTCCGATCGGCGCCGCCGTTCTGGCCGGCCGCAAAGGCGAGGCGGACGCAGCGCTCAAGGCGATTTCCGATCCATCCGCGTTCGCGCGCGCCGACAAGCCGGAAGGCTCGGTCGCGCTGGTTGGCGCCGGTCCGGGGGATCCGGATTTGCTCACCATCAAGGCGCTGCGCGCGCTCCAGGACGCCGACATCGTCTTCCATGACGAACTGGTCTCGCCTGAAGTTCTCGACCGCATCCGCCGTGACACCACGCGCGTGCCGGTCGGCCGTCGCGTCGGCAAGCCCGGCATCGGGCAGGACGCCATCAACACGCGCATGATCGAGGCCGCGCAATCCGGCCAGCGTGTGGTGCGGCTGAAGGGCGGCGATCCCTTCGTGTTCGGCCGCGGCGGCGAAGAAGTCGAAGCGTTGCGTGCCGCCGGCGTTGCCTATTCGATCATTCCCGGCATCACCGCAGGGCTCGGCGGTGCCGCCGATTTCGAGGTGCCGCTCACCTATCGGAACGAAGCGACCCGCATCACCTTCCTCACCGCGCACAAGGCGCGCGACGCGGAAGTCGTGGACTGGTCGACGCTGACCGACGCCAGGATGACCGTCGTGGTCTACATGGGCATGACGGCTGCGCCGGCCATACGCGCCGGCCTCTTGGCCGCCGGTCGTTCGCCGGAGACGCCGGTCGGCGTGTTCGCCCGCGTCACGCGGCTCGATGCGCAAGGCGCGATCGGCACGCTGCGCGACCTGCCTGAGCTGGTCCGCCGGACCAACGGCGGTCCCGCCATTCTCATCATCGGCGATGTGCTCCGGCATGCCGGTTCGCTTCGTCGCCAAACCCCAAAGCAAATCATCTCTGACCTATTGGATGCAGCCGAATGACCTCCCCGCTTGAACAGAAGAAGATCAAGATCGCCGGCCCCTCGGTCGTGACCGCCAACCGCACCTGGGACGGCATCGTGGTTTACCGCACCGCCGCCAAGAGCTGGTCCGCGGACTTGTCGGAAGCCGCGATCGTGCGCAACTCCGACGAGGCGAAAGCGTTGCTTGCGGAGTCCGTGGCCGATGACGTCGGCGCAATCGGTCCCTATATCGCGCCGGTGCAGGTCGGCGCGGACGGCAAGATCGAGCCCGGCAATCTGCGCGAACAGATCCGCCGCACCGGCGTGACCATCGGACAGCCGGTCCAGGTTTAAGGCATTCTCTCATGTACGCTTACGACGAAATCGACCGTACGCTCGTCAACGAGCGCGTCTCGGAATTCCGCGACCAGGTGAAGCGCCGCCTGTCCGGCGAGCTCACCGAGGACGAGTTCAAGATCCTGCGGCTTCAGAACGGCGTCTATCTGCAACTGCACGCCTACATGTTCCGCGTCGCGATCCCCTACGGGACGCTGGCGTCGAACCAGTTGCGCGCGCTCGCCCACGTCGCGCGCAAATACGACCGCGGCTACGGCCATTTCACGACCCGGCAGAACATCCAGTTCAACTGGATCAAGCTTGCCGAGCTGCCGGATGCGCTGGCCGATCTCGCCGAGGTCGGCATCCATGCGATGCAGACCTCCGGCAACAACATGCGCAACGTCACCTCGGACCAGTGGGCCGGCGTCGCGCCCGGCGAGATCGAGGATCCCCGCATCTGGTCGGAGCTGATCCGCCAGCACACCACGCTGCATCCGGAATTCTCGTTCCTGCCGCGCAAGTTCAAGATCGCGATCACCGCGTCGGACCACGACCGCGCCGCGATCAAGATCCACGACATCGGGCTGAAGCTGATCAAGAACGAGAAGGGCGAGACCGGCTTCGAGGTGCTGGTCGGCGGCGGGCTCGGACGCACGCCGTTCATCGGCAAGACCATCAAGCATTTCGTCCACGGCCGCGACATTCTCAGCTATATCGAGGCGATCCTGCGAGTGTATAATCAGTACGGCCGCCGCGACAACATCTACAAGGCGCGCATCAAGATCCTCGTGCACGAGCTCGGCATCGAGAAGTTCTCGCGCGAGGTCGAGGAGGAGTGGCAGCATATCCGCAACTCCTCGCTCCAGATCGACGACGAGGTGGTCGAGGACATCCGCTCGCGCTTCACCTATCCCGCCTACGAGAAGCTGCCGCACATGCCGGACGAGCTACGGCAGGCCGCGGCCGATCCCGATTTCGAGGCATGGCGCAAGAACTCGGTGGCCCCGCACAAGGTCCAGGGCTATTCCATCGTCACGATCTCGCTGAAGCCGATCGGCGCGCCTCCGGGCGATGCCACCGCCGAGCAGATGGATGCGCTTGCCGATCTCGCCGACAGATATTCGTTCGGTGAGATCCGCGTCGGCCACGAGCAGAACCTCGCTTTGCCGCATGTCGCCAAGCGCGACCTGCCGGCGCTGTGGAAGGCGCTCGACAAGCTCGGGCTGGCGACCCCGAACGTCAATCTGATCACCGACATCATCGCCTGCCCGGGTCTCGACTATTGCTCGCTGGCCAATGCGCGCTCGATCCCGATCGCGCAGGAATTGACGCGGCGCTTCGCCAATCACGAGCTGGCCAATCTGATCGGCCGGCTGCACATCAATATCTCCGGCTGCATCAACGCCTGCGGCCATCACCATGTCGGTCACATCGGCATTCTCGGCGTCGAGAAGAACGGTGAGGAGGTCTACCAGATCACCATCGGCGGTCGCGCCGACGAGAGTGCCGCACTCGGCAATCTGATCGGACCCGGCGTCAAGTTCGACGAGGTCGCCGATGTCGTCGAGGACATCGTGGAAGCCTATCTGGCGCTGCGCGAGCGGCCCGAAGAGCTGTTCATGGACACCGTAAAACGCCTCGGCGTCGAACCCTTCAAGGAGCGCGTTTATGCCACTCGTTAACGGCGGAAAGATCGCCGACGACAGCTTCGTCAAGCTCGCCGTCGACACGCCGCTGCCCGAGGGCGGCGACATCCTGGTGCCGGCCGAGCGCTTCGTCGCCGAGGCGGATGCGTTGCTCAAGCGGACCGGCAAGGTCGGTGTGATCTGGCCGAACAATCGCGACATCGCCGAGCTGGTGCCCTATCTCGGCAAGATCGCCGTCGTCGCGCTGGTGTTCCCGACCTTCCGCGACGGACGCGCTTACAGCCAGGCGCGGCTGCTGCGCGAGCGCTACAATTACCGCGGCGAATTGCGTGCGACGGGCCAGATCCTGCGGGACCAGTTCGTGTTCATGCTGCGTGCGGGCTTCGATTCCTTCGACGTCAAGAAGCAGGCTGACGCCGAAGCCTTCATGAAGACCGCGAAGCGCTATTCGGTGTTCTACCAGCCGACCGGTGACGGCCGCATCACGGCGCTGCACCGGCGCATGCAACTGCGTCACTCCCAAGGTGTCGGCACGTGAACGCAATCGCGCCCCCAGTTTCGTCAATCTCCGCCTCTGCGCTGCCCTCGGCGGAGGAGCTCGATCGTGCCTTGCGCGATGCCTCGCCCGCCGAAATCATCGCCGCTGCGCTGAAGGCGGTCGGGCGCGACAAGCTTGCGCTGGTGTCGTCCTTCGGCACGGAATCGGCGACGCTGCTCAAGGTCATGGCGGATGTCGATCCGGCGATCCCGGTGATCTTCCTCGACACCGGCTGGCTGTTCGAGGAGACGCTGGCCTATCGCGATGCGCTGATTGCGATGCTCGGCCTGAAGGATGTCCGCTCGATCACGCCCGCCGAGGAGACGCTGTCGCGCGAAGATCCCGACCGCGACCTCTGGTTCTCCGATCCCGACGCCTGCTGCCGTATCCGCAAGGTCGAGCCGCTGGCGCGGGCGCTGAAGCCGTTCGACGCATGGCTCAACGGCCGCAAGCGCTTCCAGGGCAACTCGCGCGCCGACATCCCGGTGGTCGAGGACGACGGCGCGCGGTTGAAGTTCAATCCCTTCGCCAATGTTTCGCGCGAGGAACTCGAGGCGATCTTCGCCCGCGCCAAATTGCCGCGTCATCCTCTGGTTGCGTCGGGATTTCTGTCGGTTGGGTGTATGCCATGCACGAGCAGAACGACTGAGGGCGAGGATGAGCGTGCGGGTCGCTGGCGCGGCCGGGCCAAGACGGAATGCGGCATCCACACGATGAAGATTTCGTAGCAAAGTTACGCTGCCCGGCTACGAACAAGAAAATCCGGTTCCGTTGACTTAAGCGTGTTTCGACCCGAGTTATGCCTGCCATCGATGACGCCGACGTCATTGATGTGAATGGAGATGGACATGATGCGTCGTATCGTTCCGCTCGCTGCAGGACTACTCGTGACAGGCATGTTGGCAAGCTCGGCTCTCGCCGCCGACATCAATCTGCTGAACGTATCGTACGATCCGACGCGTGAGCTCTATGTCGAGTTCAACAAGGCGTTCGCGAGTGCCTATCGGAAAGAAACCGGCAAGAGCGTCGAGATCAAGCAGTCGCATGGCGGCAGCGGTTCGCAGGCGCGCGCCGTGATCGACGGATTGCAGGCCGACGTGGTGACGCTTGCGCTCGCCTACGACATCGACGCCATCGCGGGCAAAGGCCTCACGACGGCTGACTGGCAGAAGCGCCTGCCGCAGAATTCGTCGCCCTACACCTCGACCATCGTGTTCCTGGTCCGCAAGGGCAATCCGAAGGGCATCAAGGATTGGGACGATCTCCTCAAGCCGGGTGTCGCCGTGATCACGCCGAACCCGAAGACGTCAGGCGGCGCGCGCTGGAATTATCTCGCGGCATGGGGCTTTGCGCAGAAGAAATACGGCTCGGCGGACAGGGCCAAGGACTTCATCGGAAAGCTCTATCAGCAGGTGCCGGTGCTCGACACCGGCGCGCGCGGCGCGACCGTGACCTTCGTCGAGCGCGGCGTCGGCGACGTGCTGCTCGCCTGGGAGAATGAGGCGTACCTGGCGCTCAAGGAATTCGGTCCGGAGAAATTCGAGATCGTGGCGCCGCCGCTCTCGATCCTGGCGGAACCGCCGGTGACGATCATCGACAAGGTTGCCGATAAAAAAGGCACCCGCAACGCCGCCGACGCCTACCTGCAATATTGGTACACCAAGGAAGGTCAGGAAATCGCGGCGCGCAACTTCTATCGTCCGCGCGATCCCGAGATCGCCAAAAAACACGAAAACTCCTTCGCGAAGGTCGAGCTGTTCACGATCGACGAACTTTTCGGCGGCTGGACCAAGGCGCAGAGGGAACATTTTGCCGACGGCGGCGTCTTCGATCAGATCTACAAGAACTGATCGGGCGCTGTCGGCGGGGCTTAAACAGGGGGCCTGGTGAGCGCAATCGCAGCACGACGCCGGACATTGCCGGGCTTCGGTCTCACCATGGGGCTGACGCTCTCCTGGCTGTCGATCATCATCCTGATCCCGCTCGCCGGCTTGTTCCTGAAATCGCTCGAGCTGAGCCCCGAGCAGTTCTGGAACATCCTCTCCAGCCGCCGCACTCTGAACGCCTTGCGCGTGTCCTTTGGGCTCGCCTTCGCGGCCGCCTGCGTCAATCTGGTGATGGGCAGCATCATCGTCTGGGCACTGGTGCGGTACCGCTTTCCGGGAAGGCGGCTGTTCGACGCCATCGTCGACGTGCCCTTTGCGCTGCCGACGGCGGTCGCCGGCGTCGCGCTGACCGCGTTGTTCGCCGAGAAGGGCTGGCTCGGCGCGCCGCTCGCGGCGGCCGGCATCAAGGTGGCGTTCACACCGGTCGGCATCTTCGTCGCCATGATCTTCATCGGCATCCCCTTCGTGGTGCGCACGGTGCAGCCGGTGCTCCAGGATCTCGATCCCGAGATCGAGGAGGCCGCGGGCAGCCTTGGCGCGAGCCGTTGGCAGACCATCATTCGCGTGATCCTGCCCTCGCTCGGCCCGGCGCTGCTCACCGGGCTCGCGCTCGCCTTCGCCCGCGCCGTCGGCGAATACGGCTCCGTGATCTTCATCGCCGGCAATCTGCCGAACGTCTCCGAAATCGCGCCGCTGCTGATCGTGATCCGGCTCTCTGAATTCCGCTATGCCGACGCGACCGCCATCGCGGTGGTCATGCTGGTCGTCTCCTTCGTCATCATCTTCGCCGTCAACCGGCTTCAGCGCTGGGCGCAGAGCCGGATCCCGGCACGCTGAGGGCGGATCATGACGATGCAGATCGCAGATTCCGTCTCACTCTCGGCCCCCGAAGCCAAGGCACGCGCCCATGCGGCGGCCGCGCGGAACAACCTGCGCACCGAGCCGAGGGCGGTTCGCATCGTCATCATCGCGCTGGCGATGGCCTTTCTCTCAGTCTTCGTCGTGCTGCCGCTGGTCGTGGTGTTCGCGCAGGCCTTCTCGAAGGGAATTCTCGCTTATCTCGCCGCGCTGGCCGACCCGGAGGCGCTGTCCGCGATCAGGCTGACGCTGGTGGTGGCGGCGATCTCGGTCGGCCTCAATCTCGTCTTCGGCCTGGTCGCGGCCTGGGCCATCGCGAAGTTCGAGTTCAGGGGCAAGACCTTCCTGATCACGCTGATCGATTTGCCGTTCTCGGTCAGCCCGGTGATCTCGGGCCTCGTCTTCGTGCTGCTGTTCGGCGCGCAGGGCTATTTCGGCGGCTGGCTGCGCGATCATGACGTCCAGATCCTGTTCGCGGTGCCCGGCATCGCGCTTGCGACCACCTTCGTGACCTTCCCCTTCGTGGCGCGGGCGTTGATCCCGCTGATGCAGGAGCAGGGCACGCAGGAGGAGGAGGCCGCGATCTCGCTCGGCGCCTCAGGCCTGCAGGCCTTCTTCCGCGTCACGCTGCCCAACATCAAATGGGGCGTGCTCTACGGCGTCCTGCTCTGCAACGCGCGCGCGATGGGCGAGTTCGGCGCGGTGTCCGTCGTCTCCGGCCATATCCGCGGCGAGACCAACACGATGCCGCTCCTGGTCGAGATTCTCTACAACGAATACCAGTTCGTCGCGGCGTTCGCGATCGCCTCGCTGCTGGCGATGCTGGCGCTGATCACGCTGATCGTGAAAACCGTTCTCGAAAATCACCTCGACGAAGGACATGACGCAAGTGAGCATTGAAGTCAGGAATCTCGTCAAGAAGTTCGGCAGCTTCGCAGCCCTCGACGGCGTCGACCTCAAGGTCAACGACGGCGAGCTGCTGGCGCTGCTCGGGCCGTCCGGCTCGGGCAAAACGACGCTGCTGCGGATCATCGCCGGGCTCGACTGGCCCGATTCCGGCGAGGTGTCTTTCAACGGCGAGGACGCGCTGGCGCAGGGCGCGCGCGAGCGGCACGTCGGATTCGTATTCCAGCACTACGCGCTCTTCCGCCACATGACGGTGTTCGAGAACGTCGCCTTCGGGCTCCGCGTGCAGCCGCGCGCGATCCGCAAGGATGAAGCGACCATCCGCGCGCGCGTCAAGGAGCTGCTCGATCTCGTGCAGCTCGACTGGCTCGCCGACCGCTATCCGAGCCAGCTCTCGGGCGGCCAGCGCCAGCGCATCGCGCTGGCCCGCGCGCTCGCGATCGAGCCACGTATCCTGCTGCTCGACGAGCCCTTCGGCGCGCTTGATGCCAAGGTGCGCAAGGAGCTGCGCAAATGGCTGCGCTCGCTGCACCACGAGATCAACGTCACCTCGATCTTCGTCACCCATGACCAGGAGGAGGCGCTCGAAGTCGCCAACCGCGTCGTCGTGATGGACAAGGGCAAGATCGAGCAGATCGGCTCGCCCGATGACGTCTATGAGAGCCCGGCGACCGCCTTCGTCCACAGCTTCATCGGCGAATCCATCGAGCTTCCGGTCCTGATCGCCGAAGGTCTCATCACGCTCGGCGACCGGCCGCTGCGGCTCGCGGCAGATGGCCTTGCGCCTGGCGCGTCAAGACTGTTCGTGCGGCGACACGACATGCTGGTCGGCCCGCCCGGCAGCGGCGCCTTCGAGGGCGCCGTGCGGCATGTCCGGAATTTCGGCCCCGTGCAGCGGGCCGAGGTGGCACTATCAGGCGGAGAGACCATCGAGATCGATGCTCCCCGCGGCAGGGAACTGCGCGCCGGCGACACGATCGGCCTGGAGCCCCGGCGCTACCGGATATTTGCGGGCGCCTAAGCGGGGCCAACCGGTCAATTTTTCCTCAATATTCACCTTTCAGCCACGGTTGGTATGCAACAACGGCCCCTGATTTGGGGGCTCCTGTTCATGCGCGCCGCGGCCGCGATATCAATCCTTTTGCTGCTCGCCGGCTGTGCCGGCAACGAGGCACCGGTCCAGCAGCCCTCGATGTATGCCGATATGGCTGTCCCGGGCGCAAAGCTCGATGCGCAGGCGGCAGCGATCATGATCTCGCAATACCGCCAGAACAACGGGCTCGGCACCGTCGTGATCGATCCTGCCCTGATGAGTCTCGCCGAATCTCAGTCCCAGGCCATGGCTGCCGCCAACAAGATGGACCATGACGTCCGCGCACCGCTGGCCAAGCGCCTCAGCGCCGGCGGCTATCCGGCGACCGTTGCGGTCGAGAACGTCTCGGCCGGCTATCATACGCTGGCGGAAGCGTTTTCCGGCTGGCGCGACTCGCCCCCACACCGCGCCAACATGCTCAAGAGCGGTGTCACAAAATTGGGCATCGCGGCGGGCTATGCTCCCGGCACCAAATACAAGGTGTTCTGGACCATGATCCTAGCCTCGACGGACGCCCGATAAGCCAGACTTGATCCCGGGATGCATTGACGCCGCGGCAGACTGTCGCCACGGTCGCTCGCCATCTGCTATTGTTCCCACATGACCGATCATAGTCCAGAAGTCGCAACGATCCCCGCGAACGCGCAACGTGTCCTGGTCCTCCAGGGCGGCGGCGCGCTCGGCTCCTATCAGGCCGGCGCCTATCAGTCGCTCTGCCATGCCGGCTTCGAGCCGGACTGGGTCGCCGGCATCTCGATCGGCGCTGTCAACGCGGCGATCATCGCCGGCAACGAAGGGGAGACGCGCGTCAAGCGGCTGAAGGAATTCTGGGAGATGGTCTCCGCGCCGGTGCCGTGGAAGCCGATCGGCAAGAGCGACCACAGCCGCGAGCTGTTCAACTCGACCAGCGCCGCATTGATCGCGACCTTCGGCGTCCCCGGTTTCTTCACGCCGCGCATTCCGCCCGCGCCGCTCTGGCCGCCCGGCAGCCCGCAGGCCGAGAGCTATTACGACACCGCACCGCTGAAGAAGACGCTGGAGCGTCTGGTCGACTTCGACCGCATCAACAATCTGAAAACGCGGCTGTCGGTCGGTGCGGTCGGCGTCACCTCCGGCAACTTCAAATATTTCGACAATTTCGAGTTCAGGAAGCTCGGCAAGAAAATCGGCCCCGAGCACATCATGGCCTCCGGCGCGCTGCCGCCCGGCTTTCCGTCCGTCGTGATCGAGGGCGAGCATTATTGGGACGGCGGCATCGCCTCCAACACACCGCTCGACTTCGTGCTGGACGCCGAGACCGACCGCGATCTCCTGATCTTCCAGGTCGACCTGTTCAGCGCCCGCGGCGATCTGCCGACCTCGCTGCTCGAGGCGACCGAGCGCGAGAAGGACATCCGCTTCTCCAGCCGCACGCGGATGAACACCGACAAGAACAAGCAGGTGCACAACGCCCGCAGGGCCGTGCGCGACCTGATTTCCAAATTGCCCGATTATCTCAAGAACGACCCTTCCGTGGAATTCCTTGCCAAGGTATCGCGCGAAAGCACCGTGACTGTGGTGCACCTGATCTACCGCAGCAAGAACTACGAATCCTCGTCCAAGGATTACGATTTCTCACATGTCGCCATGGTCGAGCATTGGGAAGCCGGCGTGCGTGACGTGCATCTGTCGATGCGCCACAAGGACTGGCTCGAGCGGCCGCAATCCGGCGAGACCATGGTGACCTACGATCTCACGGGGGACGTCACTGCGCCCCCGGCAAAAAGGAGCGACTAATATGGGTAGTCTGTCAGGCAAGAACGCCGTCGTGACCGGGTCGACCAGCGGCATCGGCCTCGCCTATGCGCGCGCCTTCGCCGCCGCCGGTGCCAATGTCGTCATCAACGGGTTCGGCTCGCCGGAGGACATCGAGAAGGAGCGCGCCAAGATCGAGTCCGACTTCGGCGTTAAGGCGGTCTATTCGCCGGCTGACATGACCAAGCCGGCCGAGATCGCCGGGATGATCGCGCTCGGCGAGAAGAGTTTCGGTTCGGTCGACATCCTCGTCAACAATGCCGGCATCCAGTTCGTCTCGCCCATCGAGGAATTCCCGCCGGAGAAATGGGACCAGATCATCGCGATCAACCTGTCCTCGGCCTTCCATTCCATTCGCGCCGCCGTCCCCGGCATGAAGAAGAAGGGCTGGGGCCGCATCATCAATACCGCTTCCGCGCACTCGCTGGTCGCCTCGCCCTTCAAGTCGGCCTATGTGTCGGCCAAGCACGGCATCGCCGGCCTGACCAAGACCGTGGCGCTGGAGGTCGCGACCCACAAGATCACCTGCAACTGCATCAGCCCCGGTTATGTCTGGACGCCGCTGGTGGAGAAGCAGATCCCCGACACCATGAAGGCCCGCAACCTCACGCGCGAGCAGGTCATCAACGACGTGTTGCTCGACGCGCAGCCGACCAAGGAGTTCGTCACCTCCGAGCAGGTCGCAGCCCTCGCGCTGTTCCTGTGCGGCGACGATGCCGCGCAGATCACCGGCACTAACCTGTCGATCGACGGCGGCTGGACCGCGGAGTAGTTCGCGTCAACCCAACAACTCTCGGTGATGCCCCGCGACCCGGCTACGCCAAGGCTTCGCCGGGGCTGAGGTCTAGGGGCGCCGAAGCTTTAGCGTAGGCGGCAGCCGGGGGATCCAGTACTCCGCAGCTTCTCGGCCAATCACAACGGTCTCGGCGTACTGGATCGCCCGCCCCAGTGCGCAATTGCGCACAAGGCGGGCGATGACAGTGAGAGTGGTGCAGCCGTTCTCTGTCTAATGTGTCCAGGCCAGCGCCGTCTCGAACGCCGAGGACAGGTGCAGCTCCGCGAACATGATCTTGCCGGCGACCACGAACAGCACGCAGGCAAGTGTCAGGCGCAGCACCGTCTCAGGCACGCGCGTCGCGCTGAAGCTGCCGACGACGATACCGGGCAGCGAGCCCAACAGCAGCACGCCCATCAGCGCCCAATCCACGTCGCCAAGCGCCCAGTGCCCCATTCCGGCGATCAGCGTCAGCGGGACCGCATGGGCGATGTCGGAGCCGACGATGGTCGCCACCGGCAGGCGCGGATAGAGCAGCAGCAGAACGGTGACGCCGACCGCGCCGGCGCCGACCGATGAAATCGAAACCAGCACGCCGAGCACGATTCCGGTGACGACTGTCGCAATCGCGGTGGTGCGGTCATCGACCTGCTCCAGGCGCCGGCGAAAGCGCTCCATGATCGATCTGCGGAAAATCAGCGAGGTCGCGGTCAGCAGCAGTGCGAAGCAGAGCACGAGGTTGACGAGATTGCGCTCGGAATCGCTCTTGAGGTCGAGCTTCCACAGCACGAGCAGCGTCAGCGCGCTCGCCGGAAGGCTGCCGCAGGCGAGCCGCAGCACCGCCGGCCAGTGCACGCTGCGCGACCAGCCATGCACCACGCTGCCGCCGGTCTTGGTGGCGGCGGCATAGAGCAGGTCGGTGCCGACCGCGGTCGATGGGTGAATGCCGAACAGCAGGATCAGCAGCGGCGTCATCAGCGAACCGCCGCCGACGCCGGTCATTCCAACCAGCAGGCCGACGCCGAACCCGGAGGCGACGTAGAGTGGATCTATCATGTCCAGGGAATCTTAGGTTTATCTCGTCAGTTGGGCAATATGACGTAGAATAAACTTTCCCTGCAGAGCAACTGTTTGGGAGCAATAAGAAAAATCGTGCTGTCCTCGCTGAACGGGCAGGGGTTTAGCCGCGCTCCCCAGCGTGCCGCGAAACGGTTGTTCCCCAGCGGAAGCGCGGAAGAGCAGGGGCGCTGGTCCTATTTCCCGAACGCCAGCACGTGCAGGCCGAGCCGCTGTCGCACGATCCAGAACAGCAGCACCGTCTCGAAACTGAGCGAGATCGAGGTCGCGGCCGCAGCGCCGTGGCCGCCGAAGCGCGGCACCAGCGCGATGCAGAGCACCAGGTTCATCGCAAAGGCCAGCGCATAAGCCAGCGCGCAGATCTTCTGCTGGCCGAGCATGTTGAGCAGCCGTTCGACGGGGCCGATCGCGGAGCGCACCACGAGGCCAATGGCGGCGACGAACATGATGTCGTAGCCGACCACGAATTGCGGCCCGAACAGCCACAGCAGCGGCTTGCCGAGCGCGAGCAGCACGATGGTCGCCGCCAGCGACGGCCAGAACGTCCAGTTGATGGCATGCGCCACATAAGCCGACAGCCGCGCCTTGTCGCCGCTTGCGTTGTATTCGGCAAAGCGATGCGCGGTCGTCGCCGACATCGCGTAGTGGATGAAAGAGACCAGCGCCAGTGTCTTCACCACGGCGAAATAGACGCCGACCTCGTCGGAGGGGCGGAACTGCTGAAGCACCAGCACGTCGGTATAGGACAGCAGCAGGTAGAAGCTTTCGACCAGCAGGATCGGCAGCGAGACGGCGAGCCAGCCGCCGACGTCGTAGGCCTTGGGGCCGGGCTCGATGTGATCGGTGAGCCTGCGGTTCAGCACCACCATCTGCCCGGTCATCGCGATCCACACCGCGCCGGCACTCGCGACCATCGCGGCGACCGCGCCGAGATGATAGCCGAGCAGGAAGGCGCAGGCCGTGATGCCGATGATCAGGGCCTGGCGGATGATGAATTGCGGCATCAGGCCGAGCTGCATCCAGTCATGCGAGCGCGCGATGCCGTCCTGGGTGTTGGCCACGACGAAAGCGGGCAGCGTCATGCAGCCGATATAGAGCGGCAGCACCTCGGCCGGATCGATCCAGGGTGACAGCAATTTGACGAGACCGGCGAGGCCGAGCGACACCAGTGCGGAAACGGCAAAGGTCAGCCAGCGGCTGCCCGAGAGAAAGCCGCGCAGCAGCGCATGCTCGCCACGGGCGCGGTATTCCGGAATGATCTTTTGCGCGGAGGCCGAGATGCCAAAGTCCATCATGCTGCCGAGCAGCAGAACCCAGGTCCAGACATAGACATAAATGCCGTAGTCCGACGTCCCCATCCAGCGCGCGAGCAGGACCTGCGAGAAATATGCAAGGCCGGCGCTGATCACGCGGATGACGAAGATGGTGCCGGCCAGCCGCCGCGTCAGCGATGCCTCGCTCGACCCGCCCGTCAATTTTTCGCGCAGCCGCGCGATGAGGCCGGCAGGTCCGGTCGTTGCGGGGTCTGCATCCATTACGGCCAATTCGAAGGATCCCCAGGCGTCTTGCATGCGGCGATAACCTTGGGGATTAGCAACCATTCGTTAAGATTCGGTTGGGTGGACGTCCCATCCTCGGTGTCGTCCCGGCGAAGGCCGGGATCCATAGCCGCAGTGAGAAGTTGTTGCGCTCGCTGATGGCTCCGAGTCTTCGCCAAACCACTCCCTGTGGCTATGGGTCCCGGATCGGCGCTCCGCTTCGCTGCGCTTGTCCGGGACGACAGCTGAATGCCCGGCGCCAGCAGCGCAATCACTCCAAATTGGTATTGAACTCGTACGACTTCTCCCGCCCGACCAGCGTGAACTTCAGCGCAGCACCGTCGGCCTTGGCGCCCGGCGGCAGTCCGTCGAGTTCGAAAGAAAACCGCTTCACGCCCGGTGGGCTGGGCTCGACCGGTGCCGGGATGGGCAACGCCCAATCGGGCGTCGGGCCTTCCACGTAGAGATTGACGGTGCGTGCATCCGGCGCGACCACGTCGACGACGACATTCTTGGGCCCGTCACGCTTGACGTCGCGGATGGTGAGCGGGTTGGGATCGCCGATGGTGGCAGGCTTGGGCACGGTGTCGAGCGCTGCACGCAGATTGGCGTCCTCGGTCGAGGCGACGCTGTTGAAGCCAAGCTCGGCGCGGGCCTCGACCGGAATGCAAAGCTTTTCGCACACCGCATAATTGATCTCGGCGCGCAACGTCACCGGCTTGTCGGCCGCCTTGGCGATGATGCGCAGGGGCAGCACGATCTGGTCGTGATAGCCGATCGAATGGCCGCCCGCGCCGTCGTCGAATTTCTGCGGGGCCGGCCACATCACCGTCACCGCTTCGACATTGTCAGATTTCGAGAAATCGAAGCGCGGCGGAACGCCGGAATCGCCCGGCATGCGCCAATAGGTTTTCCAGCCGGGCTGGATCTGGAAGGCGATACCGCCGAGCAGGACGGCGCCGCTGCGCGATCCCGCCAGCAACCGCACCGCGGAATGTCCGTCGCGCTGCCACGGCGATGCGTCGTCGGCATGGGCCGCAAGCGCCAGCGACGACGCGAGCAGGGTTGTCGCGACGCCAATCGCCGCACGCCGGGGAACTCTTGTCAGCATGGTACGTCTTTACAGGGTCGCCCCGCGGCAAACCATTGAATTGCTTGTGATGGATGCACTTGAATCAAGTCCCTGCAAGCCTTGATTTGACAGCCGGCCGGCCCGACATCAGGATAGGAATTGAAACCGGAGTGCTTTACCGATGGCTCCCACAGGCAAGAGGACGGGCGAAAGCACCCGCAAGTCAGCCCCCGCGCTCCCCAGTTCGGCGGGTTACCTCGACGGCCAGCTGTTGATCGCCATGCCCGTGATGGGCGACGAGCGCTTCGAGCGCTCGGTGATCTATCTCTGCGCCCACTCCGCCGAAGGCGCGATGGGCATCATCGTCAACCACCCGGCCGGCAGCATCGACTTCCCCGAGCTGTTGCAGCAGCTCGGCATCATCAACAAGGGCGAGCACATCAAGCTGCCGGAGAACGCCGAAAGCATGAAGGTGCTGCGCGGCGGTCCGGTCGATACCGGCCGCGGCTTCGTGCTGCATTCCAGCGATTTCTACATCGAGAACGCGACGCTCCGGATCGACGACGGCGTCTGCCTCACCGCGACCGTCGACATCCTGCGCGCGATCGCCAACGGCTCCGGCCCCAAGCACGCTATCCTCGCGCTCGGCTATGCCGGCTGGGCGCCGGGCCAGCTCGAGACCGAAATCCAGAGCAATGGCTGGCTGCATTGCGACGCGGATTCGGATCTGATCTTCGGCGACGACGTCGACGAAAAATACGGACGCGCACTGCGCAAGATCGGCATCGATCCCGGCATGCTGTCGAACGAGGCGGGCCACGCGTAGCCTTGTATGTCGTCACGGCGAAGGCCGGGACCCATAACCACCGAACGAGGTTTGGCGATGATTCGGAGTTATCAGATTCGTCCGATAACTTCGTCTCTGGAATATGGGTCCCGGCCTTCGCCGGGACGACAACAAGCTACTCCGCCGCCTGCTGCTGCACCGTCGGCTCCGTGCCCGCCACCGTCGCGCGGCGCATGTCGCGAGGCTGCGACTGGTCGTAGCGGCGGACGCGGTGCATGGTCTGGCGGTTGTCCCACATCACGAGGTCATGCAGCTTCCATTTGTGGACGTAGACGAACTCGCTTTGCGTCGCGTGCTCGTTGAGATCGCGCAGCAGCAACCTTCCCTCGGGGACGCTCATGCTGACGATCTTGCCGGCATGCGATGAGAGATAGAGCGACTTGCGGCGATGGATGGGATGGGTACGCACGAGCCGTTGCAGCACCGGCTTGAACATCTGCTTCTCGTCATCGGTGTATTCGGTGAAGCCGAGCGATCCCCGCGAATACATCAGAGAGTGCTCGCAGACGAGGTCCTCGATCTCCGCCTTGGTCTCGTCGTCGAGCGCGTCATAGGCCGCGCGCATGTCGGCGAATTCGGTATTGCCGCCCTTCGGGTTGAGCACGCGGGCCGACAGCAGCGAGAACTTCGCCGGGATGGGACGGAACGAGCTGTCGGAATGCCACAGGCAGTTGCCGAGATTGAACAGATGCGCGCGGCTGTCCTTCGCCAGCGGCTTGCCGTCCTTGCCGAGATTGGAGACGTCGTTCAGGCCCGATTGGAGCCGGTAGTCCTTTTCCTTCGTGACAGTGCCGCCGCGGGCGTCCTCGCGCTGGCCGAAATTCAGCGCAAAGGCCATCTGCTGTTCGTCGGTGATGTCCTGGTCGTGGAACACCAGCACCGCATATTTGTCCATGGCGGCTTCGATCTCGCGCGCCTCGGCCTCGGTGAGAGGTTGCCGCAGGTCGAGGCCCGAGACCTCGCCGACAAAATGTTTGTGAAGCTGCCGGATGGCGATCGTCATGGCGTTTTCTCCCGGGCGTGCGAGCGGTTGGTCCCGCTCTGTCGTGGAAAAAGTTACTCCCGTAACAGGCGATGTCAACGCTGGGCGCGCATGGCTGCCCGTAGCCCGGATGGAGCGAAGCGCAATCCGGGGGAGTCTTCCCGCGAGGTGAGAAGCCCGGATTGCGCTGCGCTCCATCCGGGCTACCGCCCTTTGATGCCGCTCACGCGTTGCGCGCCATCAGGCCGCCATCGACGGGGATGACCGCACCGGTGAGGAAGGACGCTGCCGGCAGGCACAGGCTCAGCGTCATGTGCGCGACTTCCTCGGGATCGCCGTAGCGGCCCAGCGCCGTGCGGCGTCTGGCGTAGATGGTCTTGTGCTCTTCCGAGATCCGGTCGGTGATGGCGGTGCGGACCGGCCCCGGGCAGATGCAATTGACGGTGATCCCTTCGCGGCCGAGCTCCACTGCGAGCGAACGGGTGAGGCTGGCGACGCCGCCCTTCGCCGCGGAATAGGGGCTGTGCAATGCGGTGGCGCCGAGCGCCTCGGTCGAGGCGATGTTGACGATGCGCGGACTGTTCGACTTGCGCAAGTGAGGCAGCGCGGCGCGGATGATGCGCGGATGCGCCGTCAGCATCACCGCGAGGCCCTTGGTCCAGGCGTCCTCATAGGCCTCGTCGTCGATCGCGACGCGCACGGAGATGCCGGCATTGTTGACGATGATGTCGAGCCCGCCGAAATGCGCGGCGACGTCGCCGACCACGCGCTTGATCTCATCGCCATCGGCAACGTCGAGCTTCCAGGCTTTCGCGGCTCCGCCGCTTGCCGCGATCTCGTTCGCGACGGCCAGCGCGCCCTGCTGGTCATAATCGGTGACGGCGACGTTGGCGCCCTCAGCGGCGAACACGCGTGCCGTCGCGCGTCCCATGCCGCTGGCCGCGCCGGTGACGAGAACGGTCAGGCCCTTCACGGATCGGCTGAGCTGCTTGAAATCGGACATGCTGTTTCCTCGTGCCTTGCTTGTTCTTGTTGTGATTGACAAGGCTGGCATCGATCCGCAGACAGGTCAAACAAGCAAGACGATCGGGGAGGCCAGCAATGACGAACGAGCTCGATTTCTCAGGCAAGCAGGTGCTGGTCGTCGGCGGATCCAGCGGCATCGGCAACGGCATTGCGCAAGCCTTTCGTGTCAGGGGCGCGCAAGTTGCGGTCTGCGGCACGCGTGCCCACGCGAAGGAATATTCGCAAGAGGAGGGCTCGGATCTCACCGGTCTCTCCTACGCGCAGCTCGACGTCGGCAATGCCGGAGCGGTCGAAGCGTTCAAGCCGTCGTTCGATCGGCTCGATATTTTGGTGCTCGCGCAGGGTGCGGTGCTCTATCGCCGCGGCGAGTTCGAGATGGCGGGCTTTCGCAAGGTCGTCGAGGTCAATTTGATGAGCCTGATGGCCTGTGCCACGCGCTTTCATTCCATGCTGCGGGACGCGCGGGGATCGCTGATCATGGTGTCCTCGACCGCGGCCTATCATTCCACCATGGGCAATCCCGCTTACAACGCGTCGAAGACCGGCGCGGTCGGATTGACACGGACGCTGGGCGAGGCCTGGGCCGAAGATGGTATCCGCGTCAACGGCATCGCGCCCGGTCTTGTCGATACCAAGATGACCAAGGTCACGACCGACAATCCCAAGCGGCTCGAAGGTGCACTTTCACGCATTCCGCTGCGGCGATTGGGCACGCCGGCTGACATGGCGGGCGCGGCGCTGTTTCTTGCATCGCCGCTGTCGTCCTACATCATCGGCCAGACATTGGTCGTCGACGGCGGGCTTATTCTTTGAGTCCAATTTCAAGTCAGATGGAACTGTGCCGCTCCTGATCGGTTACTTGGGCTGACCCCCGAGGAGGAGCATCATGGATAAGGATCGGATTGTCGGATCGGCCAAGGAATTCGCCGGACGCGCGGAAGGCGCCATCGGAGACATGGCCAGCGATACGCAGACACAGGCGTCGGGCAAGGCGCGTGAGGCCGCAGGCACCGTGCAAAATCTCTACGGCCAGGCCAAGGATGCCGTACGTGACGCCACGGACACCGCGGCCAGTTATGCCAAGGACGCCTACGACAAGCCGGCCGAAACCTTGCGCGACGGCTCGCAGGCGATTGCCCAGAAGGTGCAGGACAACCCGCTTGGCGCACTGCTGGTCGCCGGCGGCATCGGCTTTGCCCTCGCGCTGCTGATGGCGCGCCCCGCCCGCCGTCCGCCGCCGCGCTGGCGCTATTACGGCTAGTTGCTGTAACTCGATCTCTCGTGCCCCGGACGCAATGCGGCGTGTAAACGCCGCATTGCTGAGCCGGGGCCGATTCTTTTTGTGACTGTCGGACGTGCTGGGTCCCGGCTCTGCGCAGCAGCGTTTCACGCTGCAGCGTGTCCGGGACACGAGACCTCAGCTTAGAAAAATTATCGGAACACTTCCGCCGATCGCCCGACATTGCCAGGCGGACGCGGGATCGCCGGGTTGGGATTCGGATTGCGGGGCGCCGGTGCCAATTGACGCGGCGGGGGCGGCGGCGAGCCAAAGCCGAAGAAATCGCGCATCGATGGCGCTGCTTGTGCCGGTTGCTGCGGCGCTGGTGGCTTCTTCGGCGCAAGCTTTGGTGGGGCGATCGCTGCGGCCGCACCCGGCGTACCGCCATCGGGCGTCGTCGCGGCGACCGGCGTATCGCCCTTGGCCTGCTCGCGGCCGACTTCGCGGCGCGGCCAAGCATAATCGTCGGCACGGCCGGCGGGCGCAGCCAGTGGCTCGCCCTTTACCATCGTCTTCGCAGCGAGCGCATCGACGGCGGCAGGACGTGAGCCCGGCCCACCCAGCAATTGATCGGTCGAGATCGAGGCCGCAACCAGCGGGACGATCGGGCCGGCCAGCGGCCGCGGCGCGGGCTTGCCGGGTTCGGCACTGGTGTCGGGGGTCGCCGGCTCGCTCGGCAGCGCGATCGGGCCGGAGCGCCCGGCGAGCAGGCGGGTGATCTCGCGCTCGACATAGTGGGCGAGCTTGCGCGCGCCGGGTTTCGTGAAATAGACGCCGTCACCGCTGCGGAGCTGACGGATCTGGCCTTCGAAGTCCGGGCCCTTCTGCAGGAAGCGGCCGGCCTCGTCGACAAAGCCGTCCCAGACGTCGACATAGGTGATGCCGGCCTTGGCCGCGCCTTCGCGATAGAGCGAATCCAGGAACAGCATATCCGCGGTGCCCTTGGGACCGCGGATCGCGGGCAGGCCGACCCAGAGCACCGGCACGCCCTTGGACTTGAGGACGTTGGCGAGCTCCTCGATCTTCTTGCCGTAGAGCTCGACCCAGCGCTCGTCGCGGAATTCGTAGAGGCCGTTCGGGTTGCGCGCAGTCTTCTCGGGCGCCGCGACCGCCGGTGCGTCGGCGTTGTCGGCATCATCCTGCGGCAGGTCGGCATCGGCCGGCTTGTCGTCCGACTTCGCGGCGGTGTCGCCGGGCTTGGCATCGCCGGGCTTGGCCGGTGGTTTGCCGCGTGCGCCCTTGTCGTTCTTTTTGTCCTTGTCCGTCGCCTTGTCCGATTTCTCAGGTGCTGCCGCCTCGCGGATCGCAATGCGGTCGTTGAGGCCGAGCATCACCACGATCACGTCGGGCTTCTCGGTCTCGAGAATGCCCTTCGCAGCAGCGGTCCAGTCCGAGGGCTCACCCTTGGGCTGATACTTGATCAGGCCGGACGTGGTCTTGTGCTTGCGGATCACGCCCATGTCGGGCTGCTCGGTGTAGGCGTCCTCCAGGCCATAGGCGAGCCAGTCGGCCATGGCGTCGCCGATCACCAGCACGTTCCTGTCGGGAATGGTGTCGCGCTTGGCCGGCGCCGGCGCGCGCGAAAAGTCCTGACGTGGTGCTTGCGGCTGTTGCTGCTGGAACGGCGCGAAGAAGTCGCCGCCGAACCATCCGCCGCCTCCGCCTCCACCGTTCCGCGATGGCGGCGGAGCCGCGCGCTGCGGCGGGCCGCCGAAGCCGGGGAAGTTGAAGAACTGCGCCGAGGCGGGTCCCGCGACCGACACCAGAATCGCAAGCGCCGTCCCCAGCGCGATCAGCGGGCCGGTCTCGGTCAGCACCTTGAACAGGGACTTCTTCGACATGCGATCTCGGCACGGGCAATAGGGATCGGGACAGGCTCAATATAATAACGGAATCGGGCGCCAAACGGGCAGATTCTCTTTTCAGATTCTCTTCAGATACTGAGATCCTTGGCCCATACACGGTGAACCGCCGTCCCGGTCAAGGCTGCCGGCCAAAATCCCTGTTCAGGGTTACTTTCAGCGCGATTTTACCGCCCGCGCAGCCTTTCCAGCGCGTCGGAGGAGGCAAATCCGTCCGCGGGGACCCCGATCGAGGCCTGGAAGCTGCGCAGGGCCTCCCGGGTCTGGCCGCCGAACTGGCCGTCCGGGGTGCCCTTGTAGAAGCCGCGCTGGGCCAGAAGCTGCTGCAGTTCCAGCCGCTCGGTGCGGGACAATTCCCGTTCCTGCCGCGGCCAGGGCTGCACGAAGGGCTGGCCGCCGCGGAGGCGATCGGCGAAATGGCCGATCGCCAGCGCATAGGCCTCGGCCGGGTTGTACTTCATGATCACCCGGAAATTCTGCAGCATCAGGAAGCCCGGCCCCTGGGCACCGGCCGGCGCCAGCAGATAGGCCTTCTCGGTTGGATGCGGGAAGGGTTGGTTGGCCGGACGCTTGAGCCCGAGCTTTTCCCATTGCGCCACCGTCATCGCCTTGGCGCGATCGGCCAGCATGTAGTTGAAGCCCTGGGGCACCACGACCTCGTAGCCCCAGGTCTGGCCGGCCTGCCAGCCGTCCTTCTTCAGATTGTTGGCGGTCGACGCGATCAGGTCGGAGGGATTGTCGACGACGTCGCGTCGTCCGTCGCCGTCGCCGTCCACGGCGAAGCGCTTGAACGCGGTCGGCATGAACTGGGTCGGACCGAAGGCGCCGGCCCAGGAACCGCGCAATTGTTCGGGCCTGAGATCGCCGCGGTTGAGGATCTCCAGCGCCGAGAGGAATTCGTCCTTGAAGTAAGCCTGGCGTCGCCCGATGCAGGCGAGCGTCGCGGTCGATTGCAGCACGCTGCGGTCGCCCATCTGCGTCGAGTAGTTGGACTCGATGCCCCAGATCGAGGCGATGATGTAGCGGTCGACGCCGGTGGCTTTTTCAGTGGCGTCGAACTGCGCCTTGTATTTGGCCAGGACCTCGCGGCCCTTGGCGAGGCGGTTGTCGTTCACGAGGATGTCGAGATAATCCCAGATCGACTTGGTGAACTCGGGCTGCGAGTCCATGAGGTCCATGATGCGCAGATCGGGCGCGAGGCCTGCCGTGAAGCGCTGGAAATTTTCCGGCGTGATACCGCGCCGTGCGGCATCGGGCCACATGCCTGCGACGCAATTGTTGAAGTTACCCGCGGCCTCCCGGATCGCGGCGGCTGTCATCAGCGGATGGCCGGAGGCGCCGTCCTCGCCGGTCCAGGGTTGAACTCCCGTTTGAGCGCCGCCGGGCCCGGGCGCTGCTTGGGAAGGCGCCGGGTTCGGGCCGGAGAAAATACCGCCGAACAGATTGGACAGACCGTTCTGAGCCTGTGCGCCGGCGGGAAGCGGGAACAGCAGGGCGGCCGCAATCATCGTCGCACCGATCACGGACCCGCCCCGTTTCGCCAGCTCTGCCATTGATTGCATCATGTCCACACCTGTCCGGCCAAAATCCGCCCTCAGGAGGCCTGGTTACGGTTGCCAACAGCTTAACAAAGGTGAAATTTTGATGGTGGCCTTTTTCTTAACTCTGTGAGGATGAGGCCCCACATCCGCCTTTGTTGGCGGCTGCAAACAAGCTAGCAAGATGGCATTGCTCCCTTCACGTGTTCCTCAGGTATTCGATCAATCCCATGAAAATCCGCAAAGCCGTATTTCCCGTTGCCGGCCTCGGCACCCGCGTCCTGCCCGCCACCAAGGCGATGCCGAAGGAAATGCTGACGATCGTCGACAAGCCGCTGATCCAGTACGTCTATGACGAGGCGAGGGAAGCCGGCATCGAGCACTTCATCTTCGTCACCGGCCGCAACAAAAGTGTCATCGAAGATCATTTCGACCGGATGTTCGAGCTCGATGCGACGCTGGCCGCGCGCGGCAAGAAGACCGAGCAGGACGTTCTGGCGCAGAACCAGCCCGAAGCCGGCGCCGTCAGCTTCACCCGCCAGCAGGCGCCGCTCGGCCTCGGTCACGCGGTCTGGTGCGCGCGCGACATCGTCGGCAACGAACCGTTCGCGGTCGTGCTGCCCGACGAACTCGTGCTCAATTCGCCCGGCTGCCTGAAGCAGATGATCGACACCGCCAGCAAGCTCGGCGAAAAATCCAATGTCATCGCGGTCGAGGCGGTGCCCGATCATCTGACCCATCAATACGGCATCTGCGGCGTCGGCAAACGCACCGGCAAGATGTTCGAGGTCGACGGCATGGTCGAGAAGCCGGCCAAGGGCACCGCGCCCTCCAACCTCTCGATCACCGGCCGCTACATCCTGCAGCCGGAGATCTTCAAGATCCTGGAGACCCAGGAGCGCGGCGCCGGCGGCGAGATCCAGCTCACCGACGCCATGATCGGCCTCGCCAGATCGCAAAAATTCTACGGCGTCGAGTTCGAGGGCGAGCGCCACGATTGCGGCTCCAAGCCCGGCTTCCTCCGCGCCAACATCGCCTACGGCCTGAAGCGGCCGGAGCTGCGTGACGGGCTCATTGCGGAAATGAAGAAGTATTTGGGGCAGTAGTCGTCGTCGTCCCGGCCTAGTGCGCAATTGCGCACGGGGGGCCGGGACCCATCCCCCCAGGGAGCAGTTTGGCGAAGACTCGTCGTTCGGTACTTCTATCGGTTTGCGATCGATAGACCTCGCGGTATGGGTCCCGGCCTTCGCCGGGACGACACTGAGTTGTGGCGAGCGACACGCTCCGATGCCGAGACTCACGCCACCAGCGACAGCTTCGGCAGGCTTGCGACCACCGACTGGTTGCGGCCGCCGGCTTTTGCGGCGTAGAGGGCCTTGTCGGCGGCGGCGACCAGGAGCGGCCAGTCCATTCCGGTGGTGGGAACGAGACTCGCGATGCCGCAGGACACCGTCGAGTTCGTGTGGTCGTCGGACCATCCCTGCACCTTGGCGCGGATATTCTCGGCCACTGTGAGGGCGTCGGTGACCGAAGTACCCGGCAGCAGCACGGCGAATTCCTCGCCGCCATAGCGCGCGGCGCAGTCGCCGGCGCGGCTCACCGAATCGGAAATGCAGATGGCGATGCCGACCAGCACCTGGTCGCCGGCCTGATGGCCGAACGTGTCGTTGTAGGCCTTGAAGTGATCGGCATCGATCATCAAGAGCGCGATCGGCGTCTGCTGCCGCATCGCGCGGCGCCATTCGACGTCGATCACCTGGTCGAACTTGCGGCGGTTCTTCAGGCCGGTGAGCGCGTCGGTCGTCGCCATCTCCTCGAGCTTGCGCTCGGCCTCGGCGCGCCGGCCGATCTCGCGCGCGAGCACCAGCGTCGATGCCAGCATGAACAGGCTGAGCGCCAGGACCACGGCGCCGATGCGGTAGGCTTCCCTCTGCCAGAGCTCGAACACGGCGGCGAGCGGTTTGCCCGCCACCACGAATAGTGGGCTGGTCCCACTGCTGCGGACATAGAGCCGCGGCGTGCCGTCGATCGGCCCCTGTCCGGCGAATGCGCCGCCGACCTTCAGATTATCGGCCTTCCAGACCGGCCGGGCGGCCAGATTCGTGCCTATCACATCGAGATCAAACGGCCGCCGCATCATGACGGTACGGTCGCGCTTGAGCACGGTGATGGTGTCGTCGGGATCGAGGCTCAGCCGCTCGAACAATTCGTGGAAATAGCTGAAGCGGATCGATCCGGCGACGACGCCGAGGAAGCCGCCGTCGGTGTCGCTGATGCGCCGGCTCAGCACGATCGAATAAGCGCCGCGGAACAGCATCGGCCGGCTGATGAAGAGCCCGGCTTGCGGATTATCGCGATGGACCTTGAAGTAATCCTCGTCGATGCGGTTTTCGGCAACGGGATCGAGCGTGGAAGCGTCGATGGTCAGCCTGCCCTCGGCGTCGAACACCTGGATCGCGCCGAAATGCCTCGCCGTGGTCGCATGGTCGAACAGGATGAGCTGACGGATCGGCTTCGAGACCGTGGCGATCTCCGGCAGCAGCATGTTGCTGGCGACCGCCTTGAGGGCCAGGTCGTAGATCTCGATGTTGCGGCTGATGTCGGAGTCGATGGTCGTCGCCAGGTTTTCCAAGGTCTGGCGGGCGAGCGCCTCCTCGCCGTGGCGCATGTCCAGCATGACGTTGACGCAAATGGCGGAAAAGCCGATCACCGTCACCACGGACGAGATGATCAGCAGCTTCGCCGAAAGCCGCCATGGCCGGCGGGCCGTGACGTCGCGCCATCGAGACAACATCGTTTGCTCCCGACATTAGTGAATGCGCCCGAAAGCTTGAGCAGTGTTTAAGCCGGGACGGCGCTGCCGGAATGAGTTAAAAATTGGTTTCCGCGGCTGACGGTTTTGGGCAAAGCGGGACTTCGACCAGCGAAGAGGACAGCGGTGAACGACTACGACGCGTTGCGCGATTATCTGATGCGGCAGAAGCAGGCGGAATTCGTGCTGACCTATGAACAGATCGAAGAGATCATCGGCGCGGCCCTGCCGCGCGCGGCGAATCGTGCCTCATGGTGGGACAGCCTGCGCAGCCCGGACATTCAGATGCCGCAGCGCGAAGCCTGCCTCGCCGCGGGCTTCGTGGCGATGCGGATGCCGGACGGTGCGAGCGTGCGGTTCACGAAGCGGAAGAGTGACCGGCGGCGTTGATATCGAGGAGAGGTGCGCTCTTCCTCTCTCCCCCTGTGGGAGAGGGTGGCTCGCCGCGTAGCGGCGAGACGGGTGAGGGGTCTCTGTCCTCACGTCAGCGTTTCAATTCGTAGAGACAACCCCTCATCCGGCGCTTCGCGCCACCTTCTCCCACAAGGGGAGAAGGTGAGAAGGATCAGCTCGCCGCTTCCAGGCGCACTTCCGTGAGCAGGCGCATTGCGGCATCGGCGTCCATGGGTTCGCCGAAGGCAAATCCTTGCGCGTATTCGCAGCCCATCTGGTAGAGCTCGACCGCGTCGGAATCGGTCTCGGCACCTTCGGCGACCACGTCCATGCCGAGGTCGTGCGCGAGCGCGATGATCGACTTCAGGATCACCGGGCGGGTGCCGCGGGTGGTGGTGCGCACGAAGGATTGGTCGATCTTGATGGTGTCGAACGGGAAGCGCTGCAGATAGGCCAGCGAGGAATGGCCGGTGCCGAAATCGTCGAGCGAGAGCCCGGTGCCGAGCTCGCGGATGCGCGTCAGCATCTGCGCCGCGTGCTCCGGATTCTCCATCACCAGCGATTCCGTCAGTTCCAGCTTCAACGTGCCGCGCGCGACCGAGGAGCGTGACAGCACGGTGCGGATGTCGTGGATCAGGTCGTGGCGCAGCAATTGCCGCGAGGAGACGTTGACGGATGCGAAGATCGGCTCGCGCGAGCGCATCGCGCGCTGCCAAATCGAGAGCTGCTTGGCGGTCTGGTCGAGCACGAACATGCCGAGGTCGATGATCAGGCCGGTCTCTTCCGCGATGGTGATGAATTCCGACGGCGCCATGCGTCCGAGCTTGGGATGATCCCAGCGCACCAGCGCCTCGAAGCCGGCGACGGAGCGGTCTTCGAGCCGCACGATCGGCTGGTACAGGATCGTGAGCTCCTGCCGCTCGATGGCGCGGCGCAGTTCGCTCTCCAGCGTCAGCCGGTCGGTTTTTCGCGCGCGCATCGCGGCCTTGTAAACGTCGATGCGGTCGCCGCCGATGCGCTTGGAGTGATACATCGCAAGCTCGGCGTCCTTGATGATCTCGTCCGTGAGCTGAACTTGCGGATCGGATAAGGCGAGGCCGATCGAGGCCGTGAGAAAGATTTCGCGTTCGTTGAAGGCGATCGGCGCGCGGATGGTCTTGCGGATGGTCTCGGCGAAAGCGGTGATGCGGGCGGGGTCCTGCTCCGAGAGCAGGATCAGGCCGAACTGGTCGCCGGCGAGCCGCGCCAGCGTATCCTGCGGCTTCAGGATGCGGGTGAGGCGGCGGGCCAGCGTCAGCAGGATGGAATCGCCAACCGCGATGCCGACGGAATCGTTGACCTGCTTGAAGCGGTCGAGGTCGATCACCATCAGCGTCGGCCGCAGCGTCGGCATGGTCTTGGCGAAATGCGCGACGGCGCCGAGCCGGTCCATGAACAGCTTGCGGTTGGGCAGGCCGGTGAGATTGTCATGCACGGAATCGTGCAGCAGGCGCTCCTCGGCGTTGCGCAGCTCGGTGACGTCGGTGAGGGTACCGACCACGCGCGAGACCTCGCCGTCGGAGCCGACCACCGGGCGCGCCTTCAGCGCGAACCACATGAAGTGACCGTCCGGCGTGCGCAGGCGGAAATCCTGCACCAGGCGGCCGCGGCGCTGGTCGAGCACGCTGTCGAGCGCGGCGCGGAAACGGTCCTGGTCGAGCGGGTGCAGCACTTCCAGCCAGGACGCGGCCGGGCCTTCCAGTGTGCCGCGCTTGAGGCCGAGCAGGGCCTCGGTCTCGGGGCTGGTGAAGACCTTGTCGGCGGAAACGTCCCAGTCCCAGATCAAATCGCCGGAGCCGGCCAGCGCCAGCGCGCGGCGCTCGATGTCGGAGACGACGCCGGTGGTGGCGCCGCCGCCAGCGAACGCATGCTGCATCACCGTGAAGCCGATCAGCATCACGATCAGCACGAGACCGCCGAGCAGGGCGGGGCCGACGATGTCGTTGGTGACGGAGCCCGCGACCGTCATGCCGGCCGCGACCACCCAGACCACCAGCAGGAACCAGGTCGGGATCAGCAGCACCGCGCGGTCGAAGCCATGGGTGGAGAGATAGACGATCAGCGCGAAGCCCGCGAAGGCGATCAGCACCAGCGATATGCGCGCGATGCCGGAGGCCACCGCAGGGTCGAACAGGGCCAGCGCAACGAGAGAGCCCAGGAACGCGAGCCAGCCCACCGTGATATGGGAATAGCGCACGTGCCATCGACTGAGATTGAGATAGGCGAACAGGAACACCAGCAGCGTCGCCGCCAGGATCGCCTCACCCGCCGCGCGCCAGATGCGCTCGGCGTTGTTCGACATGTCGAGCACCTTGCCCCAGAAGCCGAAATCGACCCCGATATAGACCAGCACCGCCCAGGCCAGCGCCGCGGCGGCCGGGAACATGATGCTGCCCTTGACCACGAACAGGATGGTCAGCACCAGCGCCAGCAAGCCGGAGATGCCGATCACGATGCCCTGGTACAGCGTGAACGAGTTGACCTTGTCCTTGTAGGATTCCGGCTCCCACAGATAGAGCTGCGGCAGCTTGTCGGTGCGCAGCTCCGCGACGAAGGTGACGACGGCGCCGGGATCGAGGGTGATGCGGAAGACGTCGGCGGTCGGGCTCTCCTGCCGCTCCGGCCGGTCGCCGATCGAGGGCGTGATGGTCGCGATGCGCGACAGCCCGAGGTCGGGCCAGAGCAGCCCCGAGGAGACGATGCGGTAATGCGGGGCGACGATCAGGCGGTCGAGCTGGTCGTCGGTGTTGTTGGCGAGCGCGAACACCACCCAGTTCTGGCCACCCTCGCGGGCGCGCACCTCGATGCGGCGGACGATGCCGTCGGTGCCGGGCGCGGTCGAGACCTGGATGCGGTCGGCGTCGCTGCGCTGATGCTCGAGCACGCCGGTGAGGTCGATCGCGGGCGCGTCACCGCGGACGCTGACAGCGTCGAGCGCGCGCGCCGGGAACGCGTAGACGAGAATCATGAGGCCCAGCGCTATGGGCGCGAGGCACCTGATCAGACGCAAGGTCAGTTCTCCGCGTTCGACGCAAACTCTTCGGTGCAGGCTCTTCGGTGCACGGCGTTTTCCGAACGGAACAAGGGGGTTCGGTGCGTCGCGATAGATGCCACGAAAGCAAGGAAAATCAAAGGGTTTCCGGCTTGGCCTGTGGGCCGTTGGCCTAGACCTCCAACACAATTTTGCCAATATGTGCCGAGGTCTCCATCCGCCGGTGCGCGTCGGATGCCTTTTCCAGCGGGAAAGTGCTGTCCATCAGCGGCTTGACCCGGCCTTCGCGCAAAAGCGGCATCACTTTCGCCTCGATCGCGGCCACCATCGCCGCCTTGTCCGCATTACTACGGGGGCGCAGCGTCGAGCCGGTATGGGTGAGGCGCTTCACCATCACCTTGGCGATGTTGACGGTGACCTTGGGCCCGTTGAGGGTCGCGATCTGCACGATGCGGCCGTCGAGCGCGGCGGCGTCATAGTTGCGATCGACATAGTCGCCGGCGACCATGTCGAGGATCAGATTGGCGCCGGCATTGTTCGTCTCCGCCTTGACCACGGCGACGAAGTCTTCCGTCTTGTAGTTGATGGCACGATCGGCGCCGAGCTTGAGGCAGGCATCGATCTTGTCCTGCGATCCCACGGTGACGATCACCTTGGCGCCGAACGCTTTTGCGAGCTGGATGGCCATGGTGCCGATGCCGGAGGAGCCGCCATGGATCAGCAGCGTCTCGCCGGCCTTCAGGCCGCCGCGCTCGAACACGTTGTGCCAGACCGTCATCAGCGTTTCCGGCAGCGCACCGGCTTCCTTGATCGAGAGCGACGGCGGCACGCTCATCGCCTGACCATCCTGGGCGATACAGTACTGCGCATAGCCGCCGCCGGCGACCAGCGACATCACCTTGTCGCCGATCTTGTGCCGCTTGGCGTTGCTGCCGACAGCCACCACTTCGCCGGCGATCTCGAGGCCGGGCAGGTCGCTGGCGCCTGGCGGCGGCGGATACGCGCCGGAGCGCTGCGCGACGTCGGGCCGGTTGACGCCGGCGGCCTGCACCTTGACCAGGATCTCGTCGGGGCCGGGCTGCGGCAGCGCCCGCTGTTCCGGCACCAGCACTTCCGGTCCGCCGGGTTTCGAGATGGCGACCACGGTCATTTGCGCGGGCAGCTTGTCCATGATGTGTCCTTGAGCAAAGGTGCGGGATGGAACGAGGCCATTGCTTAGCCAGCGCGGTGCAGGCTTGCAACCGCCTCAGCCGCTTGTGATGCGAACGCAGGAGGAACAAGGATGGCGATGGAAGACGACGACCGTCCGCGCAGGAAGATCAGCCATGACATCGGACAGGATCTCTCACTCTTGTCAGTGGAGGAACTGACCGAGCGTATCGCGCTGCTCAAGGGCGAGATCGCAAGATTGGAAGAAGCCGCAACAAAGAAGCGCGCCTCGCGCGATGCGGCCAACAGCGTTTTCAAGAAGTAGGCATCGACGCTCCACTCTCGTGTCCCGGACGCGGTGCGTCACGCAGTGACGCTCCGCAGAGCCGGGACCCATGCGTCTCCAAACACGTCAGCTAAAGGCCCTGGGCCCCGGCTCAGCAGTGCAGCACCATAGCGTGTCGAAGACGCGCGTGAACGCGCTTCTGGTGCCGCACTGCGTCCGGGGCACGAGAAGCCCACTCGGCCACTGACCGACATGGCTAACGAACCCTCAAAATAATCGCTCGTTTACTCCACATTAAGCTTTCGAGTTTATGACTGGGAACTGTCCTTGTTTGGACACCGAGTGGCTCCTGTCCACTCTGTTTGACGCCTCCCTGTTATCAACTTTCAAAGCCGCCGGTTTTCCGGCGGCTCTTTTTTTGCGCCTGGCTCCGCCTTTTTACGTCTCGTCCCGGTTGAATTCCGAGCAAAGACCCGCGGAAACCATATCCGCGCTTGTCACTGGACTCGGCGCTCCCCGCGCGCAATGATTTGTTCATCATAAGCCGGCGCCAAGCCGGGCAGTCAGACAGTTGCGTAAGGGGCGTTAACCATGGAACGTTTGCAAGCCGAAGGCGCTCTCGTTCAACTCAGCGAGCGGTTCACCAATTCTGCGGCGTTCGGCGTCCTGTTCCGTGAGGGCATGGACCTGGTCGAGGAGACCGCGGCCTATCTCGATGGCGCCGGCCGTACCGAGGCCAAGGCGCTCGATCGCGCCGTCAGCCTCACTTATGCGACCGAGAGCATGCGCCTGACCACCCGCCTGATGCAGCTGGCTTCGTGGCTGCTGCTGCACCGCGCAGTGAAGGAAGGCGAGATGACGCTGGGCCAGGCCAACCGCGAAAAAACCAAGGTCAAGCTTTCCGCCGCGGATCCCGGCTCCACCGACAGCATCGAGAAGCTGCCGTCGCAGCTCCAGGATCTGATCCATCGCTCGATGAGCCTCCAGACCCGCGTGCGTCGCCTGGACACCACCATCCACACCCCGCCGGTCGATCATTCCTCGATCGGCAACCCCCTGGTGCCGCATCTCAACGCGCTGAAGGCCGCGTTCGAGCGGTAGGGCCTCCGTCATTCCGGGGCGCGCGAAGCGCGAACCCGGAATCTCGAGATTCCGGGTTCGGCTCTCCGAGCCGCCCCGGAATGACAGTGATAGAAAACAAAAAACGCCCCCGGCTCTCCGGGGGCGTTTTCGTCTCCAGCCGCGAGGGGCCGGATCAATCCTTTTTGAGAAAGCCCGAAAACTTCTTCTGGAAGCGCGAGACGCGGCCGCCGCGATCCATCAGCTGCGCGTTGCCGCCGGTCCAGGCCGGGTGCGACTTGGGGTCGATGTCAAGGTTCAGCGTGTCGCCTTCCTTGCCCCAGGTGGAGCGGGTCAGGTACTCGGTTCCGTCGGTCATCACGACCTTAATCGTATGATAGTTCGGGTGAATTTCGGCTTTCATGGCAATTCCTCGGCGCCCCGGCGCCTCACTTGAGTGGCTATCGAATGACGGATTTGGCGCGGTCTATACCCCACGAGGCCCTTTAAAACAAGCTGTTGCAAGGTTGGGGCAAGGCCTTTTGAGGCCTTGGGGGACCGGGCGGCCCCCTAAGGGACATCCCGGATTTGCCACTCCCGCTCGCTCGGCCTATCTGGAGCAGACTACCTCTCTTTGTCTTTTGGTCGGATCTCATGAGCGCAGTAGAACGGCTTGAAACCGGGCCCGCGGAAGCCCCGTCGATCGAGGCCGACCTGATCGAGGCGCCGGCGAAAAGCCGCGCGAAGCTGCGGCCGCTGCTGGCGCTCGCGCCCTATGTGGCGCGCTATCGCGGGCGGGCGGCGCTGGCCTTCGTGGCGCTGACGATCGCGGCGCTGACCACCCTGCTGGTGCCGGTCGCGGTGCGCAGGATGATCGATTTCGGCCTGACGCCTGAAGGCATCGAGCTGATCAACAGCTACTTCTCGGTGATGATCGCGGTGGTCGCCGTGCTCGCGCTGGCGAGTGCTGCGCGCTACTACCTCGTGATGACGATCGGCGAGCGCATCGTCGCCGATCTCAGGCGCGACGTCTTCGCCCATCTGCTCTCGCTCTCGCCGGCCTTCTTCGATTCCGCGCGCAGCGGCGAGCTGGTGTCGCGCCTCACCGCCGACACCACCCAGATCAAATCCTCCGTCGGCGCCTCGGTCTCGATCGCGCTACGCAACCTGATGATGTTCTTCGGTGCCGCGGCGATGATGGTGATCACCAGCCCGCGGCTGTCAGGCTTCGTGCTGCTGGCCATTCCCCTGATCGTGCTGCCGCTGGTCGCCTTCGGGCGCTGGGTGCGGCGGCTGTCGCGCAATGCGC
The DNA here is from genome assembly GCF_055807555.1 of Bradyrhizobium sp. Ken64. NCBI lineage: Bacteria > Pseudomonadati > Pseudomonadota > Alphaproteobacteria > Hyphomicrobiales > Nitrobacteraceae > Bradyrhizobium > Bradyrhizobium sp. Ken64. The sequence goes on from NZ_JBVVPA010000004.1 coordinate 434,243, forward strand.
AGGACACGCTGGCCGAGGCCTCCGCCTATGCCGGCGAGCTGGTCGGAGCGATCCGCACCGTGCAGGCCTATACCAGCGAGAGCCTCGCCGAGAGGCGCTTCGGCGGCGAGGTCGAGCAGGCCTATGAAGCCGCGCGCACGTCCACGCAGGCGCGCGCCGTGCTCACCGCCATCATCATCTTCATCGTGTTCGCAAGCGTGGTCGCGATCCTCTGGATCGGTTCGCACGACGTGCTGACCGGCACCATCACGCCGGGCCGACTCGGCCAGTTCGTGCTCTATGCGGCCTTTGCCGCGGCCGGCCTCGGCCAGCTCAGCGAGGTCTGGGGCGAGATCTCGGCGGCATCCGGCGCTGCCGAGCGCCTGTTCGAGATCCTGCATGTGCAGCCCGACATCACCGCGCCCACCTCGCCGCGCGCGCTGCCGGTGCCGGCGCGTGGCGAAGTCGGCTTCGACCACGTCAGCTTCGCCTATCCGGCGCGGCGCGACGTCAATGTGCTCGATGCCGTCTCGTTCACCGTGCGCCCCGGCGAGAAGGTCGCGATCGTTGGCCCGTCCGGCGCCGGCAAGAGCACGATCTTTCATCTGCTGTTGCGCTTCTACGATCCGCGCGGCGGCGCGATCTCGCTCGACGGCGTGCCGGTCAAATCCGCCGATCCCCGTGATTTCCGCTCGCGCATTGCGCTGGTGCCGCAGGAATCCAATGTGTTCGCGGCGAGCGCCCGCGACAACATCCGCTTCGGCCGGCCCGATGCCACCGACGGCGAGGTCGAGCGCGCCGCCGAGCTCGCGCACGCCGCCGAGTTCATCCGCCGCCTGCCTGAAGGTTTCGACACTCCGCTCGGCGAGCGCGGCGTGACGCTATCCGGCGGCCAGCGCCAGCGCATCGCGATTGCGCGTGCGATCCTGCGCGATGCACCGTTGCTGCTGCTCGATGAAGCCACCTCCGCGCTCGATGCCGAAAGCGAGACGCTAGTGCAGACCGCGCTGGAAGAGCTGATGCGCCACCGCACCACGCTCGTCATCGCGCACCGCCTCGCCACCGTGCTGTCGTGCGACCGCATCCTGGTGATGGACCAGGGCCGGATCGTCGAGCAGGGCACGCATGCGGAGCTGGTCGCCGCGAACGGGCTCTATGCCAGGCTGGCGAGGTTGCAGTTCGAGGGGGCGTGAGGCGGAGTAGCCCGGACTGCTACCCCACTCACAGTGTCATCGCCCGCGAAGGCGGGCGATCCAGTACTCCGAGACAGCAGTGAGCAATCGAGAAGCCGCGGCGTACTGGATTCCCCGCCTCCGCGGGGAATGACAGCGGAGATTTTGGTAGGCGCGTCGCGCCACATCGTCTTCCTTTGGAGCGAGCGGATGAGTGGATGAACCTTGCAGTTCCCCCGGATGTGGCGCCTAATGAGGTATCGCCGGCCAAAGGCTCGTCCGTAGGCGTCGGTGCCTGAGAGATGATTTGTGCTCCCGCCTCAACGGGAGTGCGCCTCATGGCCCAGCGATTCAGCAAGGAAACCAACGAACTTTTGGAGCGGGCGCAGCGAGCGATCGAGGAGTCGATCCGGCTTTGCGAAGACAGCCACCGCGCGATCCGCCAAGCCGAAAGCTGGCATTTCGATCTTGAGCTCCGCTTGAGCCGAGAGTGCCTCGCGGCGAGTTACGCGACAGCGCCGCTCATCGACACTTCGGCGAGAGCGCCGGCACATTCGGCCATGGCCAGTTCTTCCAGCTCCCGTCCTCACCGACGCAGGCCGATGGCCCAAGGCCATTCGTCGGAGCACTCGTCGTCTTGACCGGCGTGGCGAGGCGCTGGTCGACATAGCTGGTCGAGACATATCCGGCGACGATGACGCCGAGCAGGACCGAAGACCCCTTGGCCAGATCGCTCAGTTTCATGGGGCATCTCCATCCGCTTGCCGGCTCAACTTCCGGGCACAACGACTAGCCGACGTCCCGGGATCCCGACGTGACGGGCGTCACGCCCGCCAGAATCAAGGTCGCCAGAATTTAAGGCTGCCATTCCATCTTCAGCACGGGCCGGCCCGAGGTCGGATTCACCTCGTCGCCGGCATGGGCAAAGCCGTTGCGCTCGTAGAAGCGGATGGCGCGGCTGTTGTCCTTGTTGACGAGCAGCGTCACCCCCGTCGGTGACAGGCGCTTGGCCTCGTCCACCAGCAGCCGCGCCGCATCGGAGCCCCAATGCGCGGGATCGACCACGAGCTGGTCGAGATAGCCGTCGCCGTCGATGGTGACGAAGCCGGTCAGCGCGCCGTCCTGCTCCGCGACCACGATGGAAGCCTTCGGCACCAGATCCTTGCGCCAGCGCTCGCGCCACCAGTCCAGGCGGGCCGCGAAGTCGATCTGCGGATAGGCCTGCTGCCAGGTGCGATGCCACAGATCGATCGCGGCGGCCTCGTCCTCGGGGCGGTAAGGGCGAAGGTGAAGCGCGGTCATTTTACCATGGCCGTCATGCCCGGGCATAGCCGTCCGAAGGACGGCGTCGCTTCCGCTCGCCTATGCCCGGGCATCCACGTCTTTGTTCCGGCGCGGACCGAAGAACGTGGATGGCCGGGACGAGCCCGGCCATGACGCTGGGATGAGCGTTGAGCTAATCCCACCTATCGCTCCGTCAGCTTCAGCTCGATACGGCGGTTGCGCTTATAGGCTTCCTCGGTGTTGGCGGTGTCGAGCGGCTGGAATTCGCCGAAGCCGGCGGCGACCAGGCGCTGGGCGGGCACGCCGAGCGAGATCAGGTACTGCACCACCGAGATCGAGCGGGCGGCCGAGAGGTCCCAGTTCGACTTGAAGTTCGGCCCGTTGACCGGGCGCACGTCGGTGTGGCCGTCGACGCGCAGCACCCAGGGGATCTCGTTCGGGATCTTCTTGTCGAGGTCGATCAGCGCGGTCGCGAGCGTGTCGAGCTCGGCGCGGCCTTCGGGCAGCAGCACCGCCTGTCCGGTGTCGAAGAACACTTCGGACTGGAACACGAAGCGGTCGCCGACGATGCGGATGTCGGGGCGGTTGCCGAGGATAGCACGCAGGCGGCCGAAGAATTCCGAGCGGTAGCGCGACAATTCCTGCACGCGCTGCGCCAGGGCGACATTCAGGCGAGAGCCCAGATCGGCAATTCGATTCTGCGATTCCTTGTCGCGCTTCTCGGAGACGTCGAGCGCTTCCTCCAGCGCCGCCAATTGCCGCCGCAGCGCGCTGATCTGCTGGTTCAGCACCTCGATCTGCGCCAGCGCGCGGGCCGAAACCGCCTTCTCGGAGTCCAGCGCCTTGCCGAGCTCGGAGGATTTGCCCTGCGCGTCGTTGCCAGCGGCGGCGAGCCCCTCATAGAGGCCCTTGATGCGGTCGCGCTCGCTCTCGGCCGAAGCGAGGCCGGCTTTCAGCGACGAGACCTGGTCGTCGAGCGTGAGCTTGCCGAGCTTCTCCAGCGACAGCAGCTCGTTGAGCTGCGCGATCTTGGCGTTGAGCAGCTCCAGGGCCTTGTCCTTGCCGGTGACCTCCTGTGACAGGAAGAACTGCACGACCAGGAACACCGACAGCAGGAACACGATCGACAGCACCAGCGTCGACAGCGCGTCGACGAAGCCGGGCCAGTAGTTGAAGGAGGTATCGCCGCGGCGGCCGCGCGCCAGTGCCATGTCGCTAACCCTTCTCGGGCTGACGCGCGATGCGCTCCAGCAGGCGCCGGATCTCGCGGTTCTGCTCGCCCTGGCCGTCGGCCCATTCGCGGATCATCTGCTGCTCGGTCCGCATGTGCGAGACCAGCGCCTGGATGGCTTCGGCAAGGCTCGCCATCGCCGCGGTGGTGCCGCGGCTGCCGCTGCCTTCCTCGAGCACCGAGCGCAAGCGCTCGACGACGGCCTGAAGCTCGCCGCTGGCAATGCCGCCGCCACCGCTGGCGGCGACAGCCACCTCGCCGTTGCCATATTCGCGCACGGTGGTGGCAAGCCAGTCTTCGAGATCGGTGTAGAAACGGTTCTGCGCCTGGCTCGATTGCAGGTCGAGGAAGCCCAGGATCAGCGAGCCGGCGAGGCCGAACAGCGAGCTCGAGAACGAAATGCCCATGCCGCCGAGCGGGGCGGCCAGCCCCTCCTTCAGCGTGTCGAACAGGGCGCCGGAATCGCCCCCGACCTTGAGCCCGTCGATCACCTTGCCGACCGAGCCGACCGTCTCGATCAGGCCCCAGAAGGTGCCGAGCAGGCCGAGGAACACCAGAAGCCCGGTCATGTAGCGGGAGATGTCGCGGGCCTCGTCGAGGCGGGTCGCGATCGAATCGAGCAGGTGCCGCATGGTGGTCTGGGTGATCGACATCCGCCCGGTGCGCTCGCCGCCGAGGATCATCGCCATCGGGGCCAGCAGCTTGGGGTGACGGGCGGGCGCAAGGCCGGGATCGGCAATGCGGAAATTGTTGACCCAGGAGACCTCGGGGTAGAGCCGGATCACCTGGCGGATGGCCAGGATGATGCCGATGAACAGCACGCCGCCGATCAGGGCATTGAGCCCGGGATTGGCGAAGAAGGCCTGGATGATCTGCTTGTAGAGCACCACCCCCACCAGGGCGCAGAGCACCAGAAAGACCAGCATCCGCACCAGAAAGACGCTGGGCGAGGATAGCTTGGTGTATTCGATGTCGAGGGAAGTGCGGGGCGAGGCGCCTGGCGGCATGGCCGGTATCATCCGTTAACTTGCTTGCGGGGCGCACTATGGCACAGCGCCAGCCCAAAAAAAGCGCCGGATGCGCCGATTTCGGGGAGAGCTGGGGAACCCAGAGTTGAAACGGGGCTTTGGTACGGACGTACTTTCCAAATCGTCGGCATTCCACAGCTTTTCCCCCTGCCGCCCAAAGACGGAGTCGTCGCATGAGCGTCGTGTCCGCGATCATCGGGACTGCCGAACGGGTGCCGCTGCCTGATATCGTGATCCGCGCGGCGATCCAGCGCCTGTGCTCGCGCACGGTGACCCGGCTGTCCGCGCTGGGCGGGGCCGACGATGCCGCCTTCGCCGGGCGGATGATGCTGCGGCCGATCGCCGAGGACCCGGATGTCGGCCATGACGAGGTGCCGGCTTCGTTCTTTGCGAAGGTGCTCGGTCCCAACCGCAAATACTCGTCCTGCTTCTACAAGACCGACGCGACCACCTTGCAAGAGGCCGAGGAGGAGGCGTTGCGCCAGACCGCCGAGCATGCCGCTCTCGCCGATGGTCAGATCATCCTCGAGCTCGGTTGCGGCTGGGGCTCGCTGTCGCTGTGGATGGCGCGGCAGTTTCCGCACGCCAAGGTGACGGCGGTGTCGAGCTCGCAGGCGCAGCGCGCCCATATCGAGGAAGAGGCGCGGCTGCGCGGTCTTCTTAATCTGCGGGTGGTCTGCGCGGACATCAACGTGTTCGCGCCGGACGGGCAATTCGACCGCATCGTCTCGGTCGAGATGTTCGAGCACGTCATGAACTGGCGCAAGCTGATGACGCGCCTGCGATCATGGCTCGCGCCGGAGGGGCGGTTCTTCATGCACATCGTCGCCCATCGCTCCGGCTCTCACCTGTTCAACGGGGCCGATCGCGACGACTGGATCGCACAGCACGTCTTCGCCGGCGGGCTGATGCCGAGCCATCATCTCATCAGGCAATTCGACGATATCTTCGCGGTCGAGAAGGAATGGTGCTGGAGCGGCACGCATTATCAGCGCACCGCCAACGACTGGCTCGGGAATTTCGACACGCATCGCTGTTTCATCGAAGCGGCCTTGCGCAACGTCCATGGCGAGGAGACCGGCCTGCGGATGCGACGCTGGCGCTGGTTCTTGCTCGCGACGGCAGGCCTGTTCGGCTACGCCGATGGAACCGAGTGGGGCGTCAGCCACTATCGGATGAAGGCGGCGGGGTAATTGCGCTGTTCCGTCGCAGCACGCCGCGAGGGAACTCGATTCACGATCCGGTGACTTTCCGAAACACTCGTTTTTTGAACGGGATAGCTCGTGTGACAATGAGCCGCCCAAGCTCTCATTGCGTCGCAGCAAACACCGATTATTTTCCTTTTCAAATCAGACTGTCCGGAACTTCTTCGGAAGACCAGCGATAGAACGGGGCAACTACCCTTATGTCAGCACTTCACGCGCGATCCGCCTGCATGGCCATAATGCTCGCGGTCGCGGCACCGCTTCTTGCGGGCTGCGATGAATCAAACTCTGCGATCGTCCAGGCGCAACCGACCGAACCCGACGTGAGCATCGTGACCGTAAGGCCGCAGCCGCGCGCGGTCGTGCGGGAACTCCCTGGCCGAATCGCGCCGACACGAGTCTCCGATGTTCGGCCCCGGGTTTCGGGCATCGTTGTTGAGCGCCTGTTCCACCAAGGCAGCGAAGTGAAAGCCGGCGATCCGCTCTACCGCATCGATCCGCGCCCGTTCGAGGTCGAGGTATCGGCCAACGAAGCCGCGCTCGCCAAAGCGGAGGCTGGGCTGATGCAGTCCCAGCAACAGGCGCGCCGCATCGCCACGCTCACAGCCCAGCGCGCCGCGCCCGAAGCGGAGAACGAGAAGGCGATCGCGGCCGAGCGCCAGGCTCATGCCGAGGTCGAGGGCCGCAAGGCCGACCTTGCGCGGGCAAAGCTCAATCTCGATTATGCCACGGTGCGTGCGCCGATCGACGGCGTCGTCGGCGCCGCGCTGGTCAGCGAGGGGGCGCTCGTGGTCCAGAACGAAACCAACCTGGCCACCATTCAGCAGCTCGATCTGATCTACGCCGACTTCACCCAGTCGGTGAACGAGCTCCATCAGCTCCGCCGCGCCTTCGAGAGCGGCGATCTCGAACGTATTGCGCCCGGTGCGGTCAAGGTGCGTCTCGTGCTCGACGACAACACGATCTATCCGCTGAACGGCACGCTCCTGTTCTCCGATGCCAAGGTCGACGCCAACACCGGTCAGGTGACCTTGCGCGGTGAATTTCCCAATTCGAAGCGTGAATTGCTGCCCGGCATGTACGTTCGCGTACGAATCGAGCAGGGCATCGACAGCGACGCGATCGCGGTGCCGCAGCAGGCGATCCAGCGCAACGGCGGCGGCGGCAGCGAAGTCTTCGTCGTCAAGGACGATCACCGCGTCGCGGTGCAACAGGTGCGCATCGGTTCGGCGCAAGACGGCTTCTGGTTCGTCACCGAGGGCCTGAAGGCCGGTGACAGGGTCGTGGTGGAAGGCTTCCAGAAGTTCGCAGCTGGCGACAAGGTCAAGCCGCAATCCTGGGCCGAGGCCGAAGCCATCGTGGAAAGTCAACGCGCACAGATGATGCAGTAAAGCATCATGGCGAGCTTCTTCATCGACAGGCCGATCTTCGCCTGGGTCGTCGCGCTGTTCATCTGTCTGGTCGGCGCAATTTCGATTCCGCTGTTGCCGATCGCGCAGTATCCGATCATCGCGCCGCCCTCGATCTCGATCTCGACCAGCTATCCCGGCGCCTCGCCCGAGAACCTCTACAACAGCGTCACGCGGCTGATCGAGGAGGAGCTCAACGGCGCCTCCGGCATCCTCAATTTCGAATCGACCAGCGACTCGCTCGGCCAGGTCGAGATCATCGCCAATTTCCAGCCGGGCACAAACACCAACGACGCCTCGGTGGAGGTGCAGAATCGCATCAAGCGGGTCGAGGCGCGCCTGCCGCGCTCGGTGATGCAACAGGGCATCCTGGTCGAGGAAGCCTCCAGTGCGGTGCTCCAGATCATCACGCTGAGCTCGACCGACGGCAGCCTGGACGAGGTCGGGCTCGGCGACTTCATGATCCGCAACGTGCTCGGTGAGATTCGCCGCATCCCCGGCGTCGGCCGCGCCACGCTCTATTCGACCGAACGTTCGCTTCGCGTCTGGGTCGATCCGGCCAAGCTGGTCGGTTATGGGCTGACCGCCGACGACGTCAACAAGGCCATCGCCGCGCAGAACGCGCAGGTTGCTTCGGGCAGCATCGGCGCCGAGCCGTCGACCTCGACCCAGCGCACCTCCGCGCTGGTGCTGGTCAAGGGTCAGCTCTCGTCCCCGGATGAATTCGGCACCATCATCCTGCGCGCCAATGCCGACGGCTCGACCGTGCGCCTGCGCGACGTCGCGCGCATCGAGGTCGGCGGCCTCAGCTACCAGTTCAACACCCGTCTCGATGGCAAGCCGACCGCCGGTCTGTCCGTGTTGATGTCGCCGACCGGCAACGCGCTGGCGACCGCGAGCGCCGTCGAAGAGAAGATGAAGGAGCTGTCGCGCTTCTTTCCGGCCAACATTTCGTACGAGATCCCCTACAACATCACGCCCGTGGTCGAGGCCTCGATCAAGAAGGTGCTGTCGACGCTGGTCGAAGCCGTGGTGCTGGTGTTCGTGGTGATGTTCCTGTTCCTGCAGAACATCCGCTACACCATCATTCCGACCATCGTGGTGCCGGTGGCGCTGCTGGGCGCCTGTACCATTCTGCTGCTCGCCGGCTACTCCATCAACATGCTCTCGATGTTCGGCATGGTGCTCGCCGTCGGCATCCTCGTCGACGATGCCATCGTCGTGGTCGAGAACGTCGAACGCATCATGAGCGAGGAGGGGCTGCCGCCGAAGGAGGCGACGCGCAAGGCGATGTCGCAGATATCGGGCGCCATCATTGGCATCACGCTGGTTCTGATGGCGGTGTTCGTGCCGATGGCGTTCTTCCCGGGCTCGGTCGGCATCATCTACCGCCAGTTCTCCGTGACCATGGTCGCCGCGATCGGCTTCTCCGCCTTCCTCGCGCTGTCGCTGACGCCGGCGCTGTGTGCGACGCTGCTCAAGCCCGTCGCTGCCGGCCACGGTCACGCCAGGAGGGGCGTGTTCGGCTGGTTCAACCGCATGCTCGACCGCAGCAAGGAGGGCTATTCCAGCACCGTCGGCTTCTCGCTGAAGCGCACCGGACGCTTGATGCTGGTCTATGTCGCGCTGCTCGCCGGCCTGTCCTGGGCCTTCGTCAACCTGCCCGGCGGATTCCTGCCCGTCGACGACCAGGGCTTCGTCACCACCGACGTGCAGACGCCGTCGGATTCGTCCTATGGCCGGACCGAGGCGGTGATCGAGAAAGTGGAAAAATACCTGGCGCAGCGCCCGGGCGTCGACAACGTCACCTTCCTCACCGGCTTCAGCTTCTCCGGCCAGGGCATGAACACCGCGCAGGCCTTCATCACCCTGAAGGACTGGTCGGAGCGCGGGCCGAAGGACTCGGCTGCGGCGATCGTCAATGACATCAACCGCGATCTGTCGTCGTCGATCCGCGACGCAAAAATCTCCGCGCTGCAGCCGCCGCCGATCGACAATCTCGGCAACTCCTCGGGCTTCTCGTTCCGCCTGCAGGACCGCGGCCAGAAGGGTTATCCGGCCTTGATGCGCGCGGCCGACCAGCTGATCGCGGAGGCCAATGCCAGCGCCGTGCTGCAGAAGGTCTATGTCGAAGGCCTGCCCGAGGCCGGCGTGGTCAATCTCGTGATCGACCGCGAAAAGGCCGGCGCCTTTGGCGTCACTTTCGAGGATATCAACAACACGATCTCGACCAATCTCGGCTCGAACTACATCAACGACTTCCCGAACCGCGGCCGCATGCAGCGCGTCGTGGTGCAGGCCGATGCCCGCGACCGCATGCGGACCGAGGACATCCTCAACTACAACGTCAAGAACAGCCGCGGCCAGCTGGTGCCGTTCTCGTCCTTTGCCACCGTGGAATGGGCGCGCGGACCGACGCAGATCGCCGGCTTCAACTATTATCCGGCGGTGCGCATCTCGGGCGAGGCGAAACCCGGCTTCACCTCGGGCGATGCCATCGCCGAGATGGAACGGCTCGCCGGCAAGCTGCCGCGCGGCTTCGGCTATGAATGGACCGGGCAGTCGCTTCAGGAAAAGCTGTCGGGCTCGCAGGCGCCGTTCCTGCTCGGGCTCTCGGTGTTCGTGGTGTTCCTGTGTCTCGCGGCGCTGTACGAGAGCTGGACCATCCCGCTCGCGGTGCTGCTCACCGTGCCGCTCGGCATCGTCGGCGCGGTGGTCGCAGCGATGCTGCGCGGCCTGCCCAACGACGTCTATTTCACCGTCGGCCTGATCACCATCATCGGGTTGGCGGCCAAGGACGCGATCCTCATCATCGAGTTCGCCAAGGATCTGCGGAAAGAAGGCAAGCCGCTGGTGGACGCCACCATCGAGGCCTGCCGCCTGCGCTTCCGCCCGATCCTGATGACCGGCCTCGCCTTCATCTGCGGCGTGCTGCCGATGGCCATTGCGCACGGCGCCGGCGGCGCCAGCCAGCAGGCGCTCGGCAGCATCGTGATGGGCGGCATGATCGCGGTAGTGATTTTGGCGCTGCTGATGGTGCCGGTGTTCTTCGTCTCGGTGCAGCGCGTGCTGGGCGGCGATCGGGAGAAGGTGGCGGAGGGGACCGAGACGTACGGGCCGCCGGCGCCGGCAAGGGCCGGTCACTGAACCTATGGTTTGCAGATGGGGCAGCATCGATAGTGGGCTCCCTCTCCCGCTTGCGGGAGAGGGTTGGGGAGAGGGTGTCTCCACGTCGGGATTGCCGAGAATTGCGGAGGATGCCCCCGTGTGGTGAGAGCCCTCACCCGCCGCGCGGTCCTCGTGTCATCCATATGCGACTGCTGTGAACACCGGATCGGTCGGCTTGATTTCTCGGAGGCCTCAATCCAGACTGCATCCCTGGATTGAAACAACGTGTTGGCACCGCCCCGCGAATGCACAGGCGCCTGCCGATTGAGAGCATGTCATGCGTCCGACCGACATTGCGATCTCGAACTATCGCTCCATTCGGCGGCTCTCCATACCCATCCATCCCTTGTCCGTGTTTGTCGGCGAGAATGGAGTCGGCAAATCCAATCTGTACAAGTCCCTGTCGCTGCTGCGCGACGCGGCGACCGGTCAGATCACCCGCACGATCGCCGATGAAGGCGGGTTGAATTCGGTCTGCTGGTCCGGCCTACGCAAACGAGGCGAAGACGGTCGGCTGCGGCTGTCGGCCACATTCGACAGCATGAGCTATTCCATCGAGCTCGGATTTCCGAGCCCGCTTCAGGCCGCGTCTTCCGGCGAGCCGATGATCAAGGCCGAAATGATCGAGGCGACTCACGGCAAACGAACCGTCAAGCTGATGGAGCGCATCAATTCGCTCATCAGCGTCCGCGGCGAGAGCGGCGCCTGGAGCAGCCACAAGGATGCGGTGCTGCCGTCAGAGACCGCGCTTGCGGCTTTTTCCGACGGCAAGCAATGCCCGGAGATCGACCTGATCAGAAATGCGATGCTGGGCTGGCGATTCTATCACGACTTCCGCACGGATCCGGCGTCACCCATACGAAAGCCTTGTCTCGCGATCGCAACGCCCTCGCTCAGCGCCGATGGCATCGATCTGGCTGCCACCCTGGCGACTCTCTATGTCATTCGGGAAGATGCCAACGATCTGCAGGACGCAATCCAGGATGCCTTCCCGGGCGCCGAACTCCGCGCATGGGAACAAAACGGCAGGTGTGAATTCGATCTGCAATTGCCGGATATGCCGCGGCCTTTCAGGGCTCATGAACTATCCGACGGGACGCTGAAATACATCTGCCTGCTCGCGGTGTTCATGGGTTACCGGCTGCCGCCCTTCATTGCGCTGAACGAACCCGAGACCAGCCTGCATGCGTCGCTGCTGGCGCCACTGGCCCGGCTCATCGCCAAGGCGTCACGCCGCGCCGACATCTGGATCGTCACCCATTCGGAACAGCTGATGGACGCACTGCGAAGCGAGAGTTCGGTCCCGCTTCGCCGGGTGATCAAGTCGAAAGGCGCCACGGCCATCGAGGGCCTGACCATCGGCGGTGAATATCGCGACGAGGAAGAGGATGACGAGGACGAGGACGAGGACGACGATTCTTGAACGTCGCCGTCGAACTGCTGCGGCCTACTTCCGCAAAATCTTCACCAATTCCCCGTGCACGAATTCATTCCCGCACACGACATTGCCCGTCACCAGCGCATCGCCGGGCGTGTCGATGTCGGTGATCGTGCCGCCCGCCTCGCGCAGCATGATGATGCCCGCCGCGATGTCCCAGGATTGCAGATTGCGTTCCCAATAGCCGTCGAGGCGGCCGGCGGCGACGAAGGCGAGGTCGAGCGAGGCGGCGCCGAAGCGGCGCAGGCCGGCGACGCGCTCCTGCATCGCGGTCATCTCGCGGCGGAATTCCTCGTGGTCGCCGCGGCCGATATGGGGAAGGCCGCAGGCCACCACGCATTCGTTGAGCTGGCGGCGGCCGGCCACGCGCAGGCGTTGGTCGTTGAGGAAGGCGCCCTTGCCACGCTCGGCGATGTAGAGCTCGTCATTGGCGGGATTGTAGATCACGCCGGCGATGATCGTGCCTTCGCGCGAAAGCCCGATCGAGATCGCGAATTGCGGGATGCCGTGCAGGAAGTTGGTGGTGCCGTCGAGCGGATCGACGATCCAGGTGTGGCTCTTGTCGGAGCCCTCGCGCGTGCCGCCTTCCTCGCCGATGAAGCCGTAGCCGGGCCGGGCCTTGGCGAGGTCCTGGTAGAGGATTTCCTCGGCGCGCTTGTCGGCCAGCGAGACGAAATTCGCCGGCCCCTTCAGCGAGACCTGCAGATGCTCGATCTCGCCGAGATCGCGCTTGAGGCTGCGGCCGGCGCGGCGCGCGGCCTTGACCATGACGTTGATAGTTGCGGAATACAGCATGAGCTTCCGGTCTTGATCGGGGGAAATGGCGCGAAATCGCGCGTGTTTGAGGGATGGGGTGCCCTGCGAGGGGCCTAAGGTCAAGTCATTTGGTCCCGAGCCATTTCCTGGCGGCGGCCTCGGCCTTGGCCCGGTCCTCGGCCGGCAGATCGGACAATTGCTTGTCCAGCTCCGGATCGCCCTTGCCCGCGGTCTTGGCCACCAGGTGCCATTTGAAGCCCTCGACCTTGTCCACGGCCGTGCCCATGCCGTTGATCAGCACCCAGGCCAGCCGGTTCTGCGCGATCGCGCTGCCCTGTCGGGACGCCTTGCGGAGCAGGGCTACGGCCGCCGGCTGGTTCTTCGGCGTGCCGGTGCCGTTGAACAGCGCGATGGCGTATTCGACCTCGGCATCGACATTGTCGGTCAGCGTGGCGACCTGGAGCAAACGCACCGCCCGTTCCAGGTCTTTCGGCACGCCGGTGCCTTCCTTGTAGAAGGTCGCGAGCGCGTATTGCGCCTCCGGCAGGCCGGCATCAGCCGCCTGGCGCAGCAGCTCGGCGGAGCGCTTGACGTCCTGCGGCAGGGTCTGGCCGTCGAGATAGAGCAGCGCGAGATTATAGGCCGCCTTGGGCTCGCCGAGCTTGGCGGCGGACGCCATCAGCTTGACCGCCTCGTTCTTGTCGACCGGACCGCCGCGGCCGGTCATCCTGAGCATGGCGAGCGCGAACATCGCCTCGCGGTCGCCGGCATCAGATGCGCGCTTGTACCATTGCAGCGCCTTGGCGTAGTCGCGCCGGATGCCCATGGCGTTGGAGTAGAGCTCACCCAGCATGGTCATCGCTTTGGCATCGCCGGCCTCGGCACGGGCGGTGGCGAGTTCGAAGGCGGTCTTGTACTGGCCGCGCTGATAGGCGCCGTACACCAGATCGACGTTGGGATTGTCGGTCGGAGGCGCCGGAATCACCGTCGCCGCTGGTGCAGGCTTTGGGGACGCTGAAGGTTTGGGGGAGGCTGACGGTTTGGGTGCCGGCGCCGCTTCCTTCTTCTTGGTGATGGTGTGCTGCGTGGCCTTCGGCTTGTCCCTGGTTTTCTCGGCCGAAGGGTTCGGCGTTGCCACGGGCGGCGTGATCTGGAGCTGCGCGGCCGCGGGCACTGTGAGCAGCAGCGTGGCCAGGATGGTGATGCGCGGGAGCTTCATGTCGGGCACTAGCCGTGCTCTTGACCCGCAGGATTTTGGCCCGCAAGCGCAGTCGCATGGGCCTTCTTGATCGCAGCGTCGATCTCGACCAGCGCGGCCTTGGGTCCGCGCGGATCGGCCCAGATGAAGTCGTCCACCAGCACGAAATCGGCGCCGCTGGCGGCGAATTCGTGGGCCTCTTCCAGCGACATGGCAAAGCCGACGCAGGGCGGCTCGAACAGCTCGGCCCACCAGTCCAGCCGCTCGGCGATCGCTTGCGACGACGGCCGCTGGCCCTTTGCGTCGGGCTCGCCGAACAGCAAATAATCCGCGCCGATCTCGCCCGCATCCATCGAATGGTGCCGCGTCGTCAGCCCGCCGACTCCGGCGATGCGATCGGGCTTGAGCGATGGCAGCGCCTCTTTCAGCGCGGCGATGCCGGGCAGGTGCGCGCCGTCGGCGCCGCCGCGCGCGACGAGCTCAGGATGGCCGTCGACGAGCAGCGCGGCGCCCGCTTTCTGAACCGGCGGCGCGAGCGCCTTGATCCGCGAGATCATGGTGCGCTGATCGGTTTCCTTCAGCCGCAACAGCACGGCCGCCACATCGGCGGCGGCGAGCAGGCCGGGCAGCTCGGCCAGAAGCGAAGCGGGATCGTCGACGACGGGCGTCGCGAGATAAAGGCGCGGCGCCGGGCGCGGCGGAGGAGATTTGTTCGACAAGATCTAGGCCGCTTTCTGTTCCAGGCTGCTTTGCCATTCGCCTTTGGAGGCGAGGCCATTCATGCGCGCGCGGTGACTGAATGCGCTTTGTCCGGCCGCGACGTTCTCGGCCTTGCCCGACCAGGCCTTCTGCGGCGCGGCCTGGAGTGCGCGACCGTAGGAGAAGGTCAGGCCCCAGGGCAGCGGGCCGAGCTTGTGCATGGCGTTGAGATGCGCCGTTGCCTCTTCATCCGACTGGCCGCCGGAGAGGAAGGCGATGCCGGGCACCGCCGCGGGCACGCACGCCCTGAGCAGCCGTATCGTCTTCTCCGCGACCTCCTCGACGGAAGCCTGTTTCGCAGACTTCTTGCCGGGGACTACCATGTTCGGCTTCAGCACCATGCCCTCGAGCGCAACGCGCTGCACGCGCAATTCCTGAAACGTCTTGTTGAGCACACGGCTCGTCACCTCATAGCAGCGATCGATGTCGTGGTCGCCGTCCATCAGCACTTCGGGCTCGACGATCGGCACGATCTGCGCGGCCTGGCACAGCGCTGCGTAGCGCGCCAGCGCGTGGGCGTTGACGCTGATCGCGGTCATCGAGGGAATGCCGCTGCCGATGTCGATCACCGCGCGCCATTTGGCGAAGCGTGCGCCGCGCTCGTAATATTTCTTCAGCCGTTCGGCGAGCTTGTCGAGCCCGACGGTGACGAGCTCTCCCGGGCACATCGGCAGGGGTTGCGTGCCCTCGTCGACCTTGATGCCGGGAATGGCGCCGCTGGTCTCGATCAGCTTGACCAGGGGCGTGCCGTCCTTTGCGTTCTGCCAGATCGTCTCGTCGTAGAGGATGACGCCGGAGATATAGCGGCTCATGGCTTCGTTCGAGCGGAACAGCATCTCGCGATAGTCGCGGCGGTTCTCCTCGGTCGATTCCACGCCGATCGCGTCGAAACGCTTCTTGATGGTGCCGGAGGATTCATCGGCGGCAAGGATGCCCTTGCCGGGCGCGACCATGGCAGTCGCGATCCTGTTGAGCTCAGTCAGATTCATCGAGATGTCCTCCCAAAACGATTCTGCCCTTGCCGGTGAAAATAGACCGTTCTCGGGCAAATGCCGAGTTAACGTTCGTCGCAGGGTAAGGGGGGAGGGGGCCTGTTACCTCTCCCCGCTTGCGGGGAGAGGTCGGATTTTACGCGCCGCGTAAAATCCGGGTGAGGGGGTACAGGTCTATTGATAGGGCACAACTCGCGGAGCGAGCCCCTCACCCCAACCCTCTCCCCGTAAGAACGGGGAGAGGGAGGGATAAATCACGCCACCTTCGGGGCGAGCTCGCCCTTGGCGTAGCGCTTGGCCATCTCGGCCGTCGTCAGCACCTTCTTGATCTTGGAGGCTTGCCCTGCGGTATTGAATTCCTGGAGCCGCTGCTTGCACAGCTTGGTCATCGCTTCCATCGCGGGCTTCAGGTATTTGCGCGGATCGAACTCTTCCGGATTGTCCTTGAGCACTTTCCGGATCTGGCCGGTCATCGCCATGCGGTTGTCGGTGTCGATGTTGATCTTGCGCACGCCGTTCTTGATGCCGCGCTGGATCTCGGCAACAGGCACGCCCCAGGTCGGCTTCATCTTGCCGCCATAGGCGTTGATGATGTCCTGGAGGTCCTGCGGCACCGACGAGGAGCCGTGCATGACGAGATGCATGTTCGGCAGCTTGCGGTGGATCTCCTCGATCACGTTCATGGCGAGGATGTCACCGTCGGGCTTGCGGGTGAATTTGTAAGCACCGTGAGACGTCCCCATCGCGATCGCGAGCGCGTCGACCTGGGTCTCCTGCACGAACTTCACGGCTTCATCCGGATTGGTCAGGAGCTGGTCGTGGCTGAGCTTGCCCTCGGCGCCGTGGCCGTCTTCCTTGTCGCCCATGCCGGTCTCGAGCGAGCCGAGCACGCCGAGCTCGCCCTCGACCGAGATGCCGCCGAGATGGGCCATGTCGGTCACGGTCTTGGTCACGCCGACATTGTAGCCCCAGTCGCCGGGGGTCTTGCCGTCGGCCTTGAGCGAGCCGTCCATCATCACCGAGGTGAAGCCGGCCTGGATCGCGGTCATGCAGGTTGCCGGCTCGTTGCCGTGGTCGAGATGCACGCAGACCGGAATGTGCGGATAAATCTCGGTCACCGCGTCCATCATGTGCTTGAGCATGACGTCGTTGGCGTAGGAGCGCGCACCGCGCGAGGCCTGGATGATGACGGGCGCGTCGACCTGGTTGGCCGCGTCCATGATCGCCAGTGCCTGCTCCATGTTGTTGATGTTGAAGGCCGGGACGCCGTAATCGTTCTCCGCCGCATGGTCGAGCAATTGACGCAACGTGATCCGAGCCATCTGTGTTTTTCTCCCGTTTGGGCCTGCTAGGCCACTGCTTGAAGGCGGCTGACGACTTGCCGACCGATTACTTGGTGCGCAGAACTTCGACGCCGGGCAGGGGCTTGCCTTCCATCCATTCAAGAAATGCGCCACCGGCGGTCGAGACATAGGTGAACTGACCGGCCACATGCGCCTGGTTGAGGGCCGCGACGGTGTCGCCGCCGCCCGCGATCGAGATCAGCTTCTTGGCCTTGGTGCGCTCGGCGGCATGCTTGGCGGCGGACATCGTGCCGCGGTCGAACGGCTGCATTTCGAACGCACCGAGCGGTCCGTTCCAGACCAGCGTCGCCGCATCGTCGATCGCGGCGTGCACACGTGCGATCGATTGCGGACCGACGTCGAGGATCATGCCGTCGGCCGGGATCGCGTCAAGGCCATAGGCGTGCGACGGCGCGTTGGCCGCGAAATGATAGGCGACGGTGGCGTCGACCGGCAGGATTATGGCGCAGTTGGCGGCTTCCGCCTTTTCCATGATGCGCAGCGCGGTCGCGGCGAGATCCTTCTCGGCCAGCGACTTGCCGATGCCGACGCCCTGGGCGTGCAGGAAGGTGTTGGCCATGCCGCCGCCGATCACCAGCGCGTCGACCTTGGTCACGAGGTTTTCGAGCAGGTCGATCTTGGTCGAGACCTTGGCGCCGCCGATGATCGCGATGACGGGCTTGGTCGGTGAGCCCAGCGCCTTCTCCAGCGCAACCAGCTCGGCCTGCATCGTGCGGCCGGCATAGGCGGGCAGCTTGTGGCCGAGGCCTTCGGTCGAGGCGTGGGCGCGGTGCGCGGCCGAGAACGCGTCATTGACCCAGATGTCGCCGAGTTTTGCGAGTTCCGCGACAAAGGCGGGATCGTTCTTCTCTTCCTCTTTGTGGAAGCGGGTATTTTCCAGACAGAGAATGTCGCCATCCTTCAAGCCGGCAACGGCCGTGGCCGCGGGCTCGCCGATGCAGTCGTCGGCAAACGCAACCGGCTTCTTCACGACCTTGGCGAGCGCCTCGGCCACGGGCTTGAGCGAGTCCTTGGCATCGCGCCCTTTCGGCCGGCCGAAATGCGCGAGCAGGATGACCTTGCCGCCCTTGTCCGAGATTTCGGTGAT
Organism: Bradyrhizobium sp. Ken64; assembly: GCF_055807555.1. Taxonomy (NCBI): domain Bacteria; kingdom Pseudomonadati; phylum Pseudomonadota; class Alphaproteobacteria; order Hyphomicrobiales; family Nitrobacteraceae; genus Bradyrhizobium; species Bradyrhizobium sp. Ken64. Next base: position 452,313 of record NZ_JBVVPA010000004.1, read on the forward strand.
GGTCGGCGCGACGCGCTCGAGCCGGGTGGCGTCGCTGACGCGCCCGTTCTCCATGGGCACGTTGAGATCAACGCGTAGCAGCACGCGTTTGCCCTTCACATCGACGTCGTCGAGGGTGCGGAATTTGTCGGTCATCTCTGGCTCTCTCGTCCCGGGCGCGGCGCAGCGCGAAGCGGTGCGCTGCAGAACCGGGACCCACATGCAGCGAGTCCCGCGGCTGAATGGGTCCCGGCTCTGCGGAGCAGCGCTTCGGCGCTGCACCGCGTCCGGGACACGAGACCTTGCTTAGATCACCTTCGCCATCGCGACGGCGGTATCCGCCATGCGATTCGAGAAACCCCACTCGTTGTCGTACCAGGACATCACGCGCACCAGCGTGCCGTTCTGCACCTTGGTCTGGTCCATGTGGAACGTCGAGGAGTGCGGGTCGTGGTTGAAGTCGATCGAGACGTTCGGCGCGGTGGTGTAGCCGAGGATGCCCTTGAGCTGCTGCTCGGAGGCACGCTTCATCGCCTCGTTGATTTCCTTCGGATCGGTGGCGCGCTTCGCCACGATCTTGAGGTCGACGACCGAGACGTTCGGGGTCGGCACGCGGATCGCGACGCCGTCGAGCTTGCCCTTGAGTTCCGGCAGCACGAGGCCGATCGCCTTGGCGGCGCCGGTCGAGGTCGGGATCATCGACATCGCAGCCGCGCGGCCGCGATAGAGATCCTTGTGCATGGTGTCGAGCGTCGGCTGGTCGCCGGTGTAGGCGTGGATCGTGGTCATGAAGCCGGTCTCGATGCCGACGAGGTCGTTCAGCACCTTGGCGATCGGCGCAAGACAGTTGGTGGTGCAGGAGCCGTTGGAGACGACCAGATGTTCCCGGGTCAGCGTGTCGTGGTTGACGCCGAAGACGATGGTGGCGTCGGCGCCGTCGGCGGGCGCGGAGACCAGCACGCGCTTGGCGCCGGCGGTCAGATGCGCGGAGGCCTTGTCCTTCGAGGTGAAGATGCCGGTGCATTCCATCGCGATGTCGATGCCGAGATCCTTCCAGGGCAGCTTCGAGGGATCGCGCTCGGCGGTCACCTTGATCTTCGCACCGCCGAGGCTGATCGTGTCGCCATCGACGGTCACGGTGCCGGGGAAGCGGCCATGGACGCTGTCGAAGCGAAGCAGATGCGCATTGGTTTCGACCGGGCCGAGGTCGTTGATGCCGACGACCTCGATGTCCTTGCGGCCGGACTCGGCAATGGCCCGCAGGATGTTGCGGCCGATGCGGCCAAAACCGTTGATTCCGACGCGGACTGCCATGTTTCGTCTCCTTCAATGACCGTTGTCATCCCGCACAACGCGCTAGCGCGCCTGCGAGGGTTTTTTTAGGGCGGACGCCCGGTTCGGCCGGGCGGGGCTTGATCATATGGGAGTTAGGTAGTCCTTTTTTTCGGCAATCTCAACTCTCAGGAAACGCGTTTCAGAACGGCGTTAACCGCGGCCTCGGCGGTAATGCCAAAGTGCTGGAATACCTTGTTGAGAGGGGCGCTGGCGCCGAAGGAGTGCATGCCGATAAATTCGCCATCCTGGCCGATCACGGCGTCCCAACCCCAGCGCACGGCGGCCTCGATCGCGACCTTGATGGGGGCGTTGCCGATGATCTCGTCGCGGCGTTCCTTTGGTTGCGCTAGCAGGAGCTCGAGCGAGGGAACCGAAACCACCCGGGTCGGAATGCCGCGCTCGGCGAGCTGCTTCTGGGCGGCCACGGCCATCTCCACTTCGGAGCCCGAGGCGAACAGCGTCGCCTTGGCTTCGCCCTGGGCGGCCACCAGCTCGTAGGCGCCAAACCGGCAGGGACTCTCGTTCGGTGCGGCGGTGCGCAGCTGCGGCAGGTTCTGCCGGGTCAGCGCCAGCACTGTCGGGCCGTCGATGCGGTTGAGCGCGAGCTCCCAGCACTCGGCAACCTCGATGGAATCGCACGGGCGGAACACGCGCATGTTGGGAATGGCGCGAAGCGCCGAGAGATGTTCGACCGGCTGGTGGGTCGGGCCGTCTTCGCCGAGGCCGATGGAATCGTGGGTCATGACATAAACGACCCCGGTCCCCATCAACGCGGCGAGCCGCATCGCCGGCCGTGCATAATCCGTGAACACCAGGAAGGTCGCGCCGTTCGGCGCAAAACCACCGTGCAGGAAGATGCCGTTCATCGCCGCGCACATGCCGTGCTCGCGGATGCCGTAATGGATGAAGCGGCCCTTCGGCGTCTTGGCCGAGAACGCGGTTGCCGACTTCGCCTTGTTGTTGTTGGAGCCGGTGAGGTCGGCCGAGCCCGCCAGAAATTCCATCGGCATCGCGCCGGCAATCACTTCGATCACGGCTTCGGAGGATTTGCGGGTCGCCGCATTCATCGGCTTTTCCAGCAGCTCCTTCTTGTAGCCTTTGAACGCCTTTGCCAGCGCTGCCGGGCGCTCGTGGCGCAGGCGACGCTCGAACTCGGCGCGCTTGCGGCTGCCGAGTTCACCGAGCCTTGCTTCCCATTCCTGTCGTGCCGCCGCGCCACGGCTGCCGGCTGCGCGCCAGGCCTTGAGCACGTCGTCGGGCACCGAGAACGGCTGCAGCGAAATGCCGAGATTTTCCTTGGCGGCCTTGAGCTCGTCGGCGCCGAGCGCTTCGCCGTGGACCTTGTTGGTGCCGGCCTTGTGCGGGGCGCCGAAGCCGATGGTGGTGCGGCAAGCAATCAGCGTGGGCTTGTTTGATTTCTGCGCGCGCGTGATCGCGGCTGCTATCGCGGCCTGGTCGTGGCCGTCGATCTTTTCGGCCGCCCAACCCGCCGACTTGAAGCGCTTCACCTGGTCCACGGAATCGGAGATCGAGGTCGGACCATCGATCGAGATGCCGTTGTCGTCATACAGCACGATCAGCTTGTTGAGCTTCCAGTGCCCGGCCATCGCGATCGCTTCCTGCGATACGCCTTCCATCAAATCGCCGTCGGAAGCGATCACATAGGTGTGGTGATCGACGATCTTCTTGCCGAACTCGGCGGCGAGCATTTTCTCGGCGAGCGCCATGCCGACGGCGGTGGAAATGCCTTGGCCGAGCGGACCGGTGGTGGTCTCGATGCCCTTGGTGTGGCCATGCTCGGGATGTCCTGGTGTCAGCGACCCCAACTGACGAAAGTCCTTGAGCTGGTCGATCGTCATCTCGGGGCTGCCGATCAGATACAGCAGCGAATAGATCAGCATTGAGCCGTGCCCGGCCGAGAGCACGAAGCGGTCGCGGTCCGGCCAGTCCAGCGCGGCGACGTCGAATTTCAGGAATTGCGTGAACAGCACGGTCGCCATGTCGGCGGCGCCCATCGGCAGGCCCGGATGACCCGATTTCGCCTTCTCGACGCCGTCCATGGCAAGGCCGCGGATCGCATTGGCCATACGGTTGTGATCGACCTGCGTCATGTCTGAAAATCCGTCTGAAATGAGGCGCTTGTGGCTGGATTTGGCCGCGCCGGAAGGAGCCTTTCGGCCGCTGGGGTCGCGGCTGGGATAGCATCTCGGTTCCGGCAGGCCAAGGCAATCAAACGCCGGTTTGGCGGCAAAAGTTGCTTAACGGTGCATAGTTTCGTGGCGGCGTTGCGCTCCGCTAGCTTGCCACGTAAATTTCTGCTTCTAACCGCTTGCCGAACCGAGTCTTTTGCCGGACGGCAAGCTCCAAGGTAAATGCCACCAGATAGGCCACAGGTTCCGCCGCTGACTGCATGAACGATCGCGTATCCAACAGCTCTGCCATGACCGAGTCCTCGGCCGTCGAGATCGAGATCGCGACCCGCAGGCTCATGGCGGCGCTCGACTCGCTCGAAAGCGCGGTGGAGCGGCGGCGCGATGCCGATCGCGACGAGAACGAGCTCGCCGCGCGAATCCAGGCGCTGGGCGCGGACCGCTCGCGCCTTGCCGACGAACTCGACGGCGCGCTGGTGAAGGCGCGCAAGCTCGAGCGCTCCAGCCGCGAGATCTCCGATCGGCTGGATTCCGCGATCGTCACGATTCGCTCGGTGCTCGATACCGGAGAGGATGGATGAGCCACATCAACGTCACCATCAACGGCCGGCAGTACCGCATGGCCTGCGAGGAGGGCCAGGAGGTGCGGCTGCTCAAGCTCGCCGAAAGCCTGGAGACGCGGATCCAGTCGCTGCGCGGAAAGTTCGGCGAGATCGGTGATGCCAGGCTCACCGTGATGGCGGCGCTGACCGTCTGCGACGAATTGGTCGATGCCGGCAATCGCATCCGCACCATGGAGCAGGAGTTGACCGAATTGCGGGATTTCCGCAACGCCGCCGTCGAGCGCGCCCGGTTGACCCAGACCGCGGTCGTGAACGCACTGAACTCTGCAGCCGAGCGCATCGAGAAGTCGACCCAGGTCCTGAACCGGACAGTGGGCAACGGGATCGCCATCGGCTGACCGTTCACCGGGCTGGCGATTCGTCAGCATCGTTGTTACATTGCCCAAGCGGGGCTGCGACGCGCGTCAGGAGCCATTATCCCCGGGGCCTTATCGATCCTTTAGGGAACTGTCCCTGGCCGGGCCCGTGGGCTCGGACATATGGTGCCCACCTACTTTCGTAGGGAACTCCGGGATCGAGTGCTTCAACGGCGTTCGCGGCTTCGCACTTTTGTTGTTCTTCCTTCTGGTTCGGGCCTGTCGAAATTGCGTCCCCGACACGCTGCGGGTGATGACAGCGGGGGTAGCTCTGCCTCGGGGGCAAGCGCATGACCAACACCAAAGCCGAACTCCGCGCCAAAGCCCTCGCGGCGCGCGATGCGCTGAGCGAAAAGAAACGCACCGCCGCCGCCGCGAAGCTCGCCAAGCGCGGGCTGCCATTCCAGCTCCTGCCTGGCAGCGTCGTCTCCGGCTATTCGCCGATCCGCAGCGAGATCGATCCGATGCCGCTGCTGAAGACGCTCGCCGAGCAGGGCGCCAGGCTCGCTCTGCCTTGCGTCACCGCGCGCGGCCAGGCGCTGATCTTCCGCGTCTTCCATCCGAACGATCGCCTGATGCTCGGCCCGCTCGGCATTCCCGAGCCATCGCCTGGAGCGGCTGAAGTCATTCCCGACATCATGCTGACGCCGCTCGCTGCCTTCGATCGTCTCGGCCATCGCATCGGCTATGGCGCGGGGCATTACGACCACACCTTCGCGCATCTGCGAAAAGCCAAGAATATCGTCGGCATCGGGCTCGCTTTTGCAGCGCAGGAGATCAAGGCGGTTCCGGCACTATCCCACGACGTGGCGCTGGATTATGTGCTAACGGAATCGGACGTATTCGATTTCCGGAGTTCTGAAGTTGCGCATTCTGTTCGTGGGTGATGTCGTCGGCCGTGCCGGGCGCAATGCCATCGCCGAATATCTGCCCGGCATGGTCAAGGACTGGTCGCTCGATTTCGTCGTCGTCAACGGCGAGAATTCCGCCGGCGGCTTCGGCATCACGGAAGCGATCTATCAGGAGTTTCTCGACGCCGGCGCCGACGCGGTGACGCTCGGCAATCACTCCTGGGACCAGCGCGAAGCCCTGGTGTTCATCGAGCGCGCCGAGCGTCTGGTGCGGCCGGCGAACTATCCGCGCGGCACGCCCGGCCGCGGCGCTGCGCTGGTGGAAACCAAGAACGGCAAGCACGCGCTCGTCGTCAACGCGCTCGGCCGCGTCTTCATGACCCCGTTCGACGATCCCTTCGCTGCGCTCGAGCGCGAGCTCGGGGCCTGTCCGCTCGGCATTGCGGCGGACGCCATCGTCGTCGACTTTCATTGCGAGGCGAGCAGCGAGAAGCAGGGCATCGGCTTCTTCTGCGACGGCCGCGCCAGCCTCGTCGTCGGCACCCACACCCATGTGCCGACGGCCGACCACCAGATCCTGTCGGGCGGCACCGCCTACATGACCGATGCCGGCATGACCGGCGACTACGATTCCATCATCGGCATGCAGAAGGAGGAGCCGCTGCGGAGGTTCACGTCGGGCATTCCATCGGGCCGCTTCGAGCCGGCGGCGGGCGCTGCGACGCTGAGCGGCGTGGCCGTGGAGACGGATGACGCGACCGGACTCGCACTGCGGATTGCACCGGTGCGCGCCGGCGGCCGGCTGGAGCCGACGACGCCGAAGTTTTGGTTGAGCTAGTTGGCGCGTAGCTCGCCACACACTCAGTGTCGTCCTGGCGAAAGCCAAGCCCCATTACCACCGGCGATGGTAATGGGCAGGCTCGTGGTCGAGCGTGTCGCGCCAAACAGGCAGTTGGGAAAAATGGGTCCTGGCTTTCGCCAGGACGACATTGGGACCTACTCCGCCGTCTGCTCCCGCAACTCCGCAACATCCTTCGCCGTCAGCTTCGAGCCCTTCGTCCCGAACCTTGCCGTGACGTAATTCGCCACCGCCGCGATCTCGTCATCGCTATAGGCGTTGCCGAACGCCGGCATCGAGAGCGCTCCGTCGGGCGTGTGGCGCTTGGTGCCTGACAGCACGATCTGCGCGACGTTGGTGGCGGCGGGGTCGTTGACGGCCCAGGTGCCGGTCAGCGTCGCCATCGGCGAGACCGGGCTCTCGCCGCTCCAGCCATGGCAACTGGCGCAAGCGCTGGCGAACATATTCTTGCCGCGCGCGTCCGCCGTAACACCGTCCTTGTGCGAGGCGGGCGCAACGGGCGCGGTGGTTGCGGGCAGGTCGGGCGAGGGCTGCGGCGGCACGCTGCGCAAATAAGCGACGATGCTGCTTATGTCCTCAGGCGCGAACTGGCTGAAGCTGTGGTCGACCGCTTCACCCATCGGACCCGACGCCGAGCCGTGGCCCGGCGCATGGCCGAGCGACAGATAGGAGACCAGGTCCTCGTCGCGCCAGCTGCCGAGGCCGGTGGCCTTGTCGGACGAGATGTTGAAGGCGCGCCAGCCGGCCGTGATCGCGCCGGCGAACTTCTTGCGGTTGTCCAGCGCGAAGCCGAGATTGCGCGGCGTGTGGCATTCGCCGCAATGTGCCAGCGCCTCCACGAGATAGGCGCCGCGATTCCACTCCGGGCTCTTCGACGTATCGGGCGCAAAGCGCGTGTCGGGATTGAACACGGCCGACCAGACAATCATCGCCCAGCGCTGGTTGAACGGGAACGACAGCGTGTTCTCTGGCGGCTTCGCGCGCACCGCCGGCAGGCTGAACAGATAGGCCTTCACCGCCAGCACGTCCTCGTCGGTCATGTAGGTGTAGGACGTGTACGGCATCGCCGGATAAAGCCGGGCGCCGTCGTGGCGCTTGCCGCGCTGGACGGCGTTGAGGAAATCCTGGTCGCTGTAATTGCCGATGCCGGTGTCCTTGTCCGGCGTGATGTTGGTGGAATACAGCGTGCCGAACGGCAGCTTGAAGCCGAGCCCGCCGGAATAGTCCTTTTCGCCGGGCTTGGTGTGGCAGACCATGCAGTCGGCCGCCTTCGCGAGGTATTCGCCGCGTTCAACCAGGCTCGCCTTCTCCAGCCTGGCCGGCACGCCGGTCGGCTTGCCGGCACGGTAATCCGCCAGCGCCACCTTGGGGCCGCCCGCGAAGTCGAGCGGGCCGGGCCCGCGGATAAACCAGACGCCTGATACCACCACGACGATGGCGATCACGACGAGGCCAGTGAGAATACGCATCTTGCCGCTCATGCCTTTTTCCCCGCAGCGAGCAGTTTCCGATCGATCGGCAGGCGCCGTAGCGCGACGCCGGTTGCCGCGTAAATGGCGTTGCGCAGCGCCGGCGGGCCGGCATTGACACCGGCCTCACCGATGCCGCCGGGCGCCTCGCCGCTCTTGACGACGATCACCTCGATCTTCGGCATCTCGTTGATGCGCATCATGCGGTAGTCGTGGAAGTTCGACTGCTGCACGCGGCCCTTCTCGATGGTGATCTCGCCATAGAGAGCGGCGGTGAGGCCGAAAATCAGGCCGCCCTCGATCTGCGCCTTCACGGTATCGGGGTTGACCGCAATGCCGGTGTCGACAACCGAGGTGATGCGGCGGAGCACGATCTCGCCGATATCGTCGATCTCCGCTTCCACGACGGTCGCGAGGAAGCTCGCAAACGACGGCTGCACGCAGACGCCGCGGGCGACCCGTGGTGGCAATGCCTGGCCCCAGCCGGACTTCTCGGCCGCGAGATCGAGCACCGCGAGCATGCGCGGATTCTTGGTCAGCATCGAGCGGCGGAATTCGACCGGGTCCTTGCCGGCCTTGCGCGCCAGCTCGTCCATCGCGCATTCGACCGCGAACACGTTGTTGTTCGGACCGACGCCGCGCCAGAAGCCGGTCGGCACCGCCGGCGGTTCGGCGCGGACATATTCGACATGGAAGTTGGCGAAGTCGTAGGGCGCATCCACGGCGGCATCGACCGCGTCGATGTCGATACCCTTCTGGAATGCCGGCGGCAGCCAGCGCGCAATCACCGCCGAGCCGGCGACCTTGTATTTCCAGGCCGCCACCTTGCCGTCGACCAGCGACGCCGTGATTTGGTCGCGATAGACCGGCCGATAGACGTCGTGCTGGATGTCCTCCTCGCGCGTCCATATCACCTTGACGGGATAGTCGACCTGTTTTGCGATTTTCACGGCCGCCACCACCATGTCCGGCTCGAGCTTGCGGCCGAAGCCGCCGCCGAGCAGATGCTGGTTGACGATCACCTTGTCGACCGGGAGGCCCGCGGCTTTCGCCGCCTCCGACTGCACGCGCGTCATGATCTGCGTGCCGGTCCAGATCTCGCAGGCATCCGGCCTGACGTGAACGGTGGCATTGATCGGCTCCATCGAGGCATGCGCCAGGAACGGCAGTTCGAAGCTCGCCTCGAACCTGTCGCCGCTGGCGAGCCCCTTGGCGATGTCCCCGACCGATTTCGCGACCACGCCGTCCTTCGCGCTGGCGGCGCGCAGATGCTGCCAGATGTCCTCCGTGCTGAGCTTCGCGTTCGGTCCCTCGTTCCACTCGATCTCGAGCGCATCGAGGCCCTTCTTCGCGGCCCACATGTGGTCGCCGATCACGGCGACCGTGTCCTCGAGCACCACGATTTTGCGCACCCCCGGGATTTTCACCGCCGCGCTGTCGTCGACCTTGCCGACCTTGCCGCCGAAGACCGGGCAATTGGCGATCGCGGCGATCTTCATGCCGGGCAGGATCGCGTCGATGCCGTAGACGGCCTTGCCGTTGACCTTGTCCGGCGTATCGAGCCGCTTCAGCGGCTGGCCGATGATCACGAAATCCTTGGGGTCCTTGAGCGGGACGTCTTTCGGTGGCGTCTGGCCCTGTGCGGCCAGTGCCAGTTCGCCATAGCCGAGCTTGCGGCCGCTTGCGGCATGCACGACCTCGCCCTTCGATGTCGTGCAGCTCGCAGGCTCGACCTGCCATTGCACCGCTGCAGCCTGCACCAGCATCGCCCGCGCACTGGCGCCGGCAGTGCGCAGCGGCTTCCACCACGCACGGACCGAGGTGGAACCACCGGTCGCTTGCAGGCCGAAGGCGGGATTGGCGTAGAGCTGGTCGTTGGGAGGCGCGTGCAGCACCGCGACCTTTGCCCAATCGGCATCGAGCTCTTCGGCGAGGATCATCGCAATCGAGGTGTAGATGCCCTGGCCCATCTCGACCTGCGGCATGATCAGGACGGTGCGGCCGGTTTCTTCGATCCGGATGAAGGCGTTCGGCGCGAACTTGCCGTCGGTGGTGTCCTTCGGCTGCTCCGGCTCGTTGACGGCAGCGCGTAGCGGCAGGTGGAAGGCAAGCAGAAAGCCGGTGGCGAGACCGCCAGTTAGCAGCGAGCGGCGGGAAACGGCGGGAACAGTCTTTTCAGTGATCATGGCGAACCTCACGACGGCCGGCCGGAGGCGGCCTGCTTGATGGCCTCGCGGATGCGCACATAGGTGCCGCAGCGGCAGATGTTGCCGGCCATCGCCGCGTCGATGTCGGAATCGTCAGGGCTGGGCGTTGCCGCCAGCAGTGCCGCGGCCGCCATGATCTGGCCGGACTGGCAGTAACCGCACTGGATCACTTCGGCATCGAGCCAGGCCTTCTGCACTTTTGCGCCGGCCGGCGTGCTGCCGACATGCTCGATCGTGGTGATGGCGCGGTTCGCGACCGCGCTGACCGGCAAGACGCAGGAGCGCACCGCCTTGCCATCGACGTGCACGGTGCAGGCGCCGCACTGCGCGATGCCGCAGCCGAACTTGGTGCCGGTCATCCCGAGGACGTCGCGCAGGACCCACAGCAGCGGCATGTCAGGTGGCGCGTCGAACGATTTCGTTTCGCCGTTGATGGTGAGAACAGTTGCCATATGCATCCCCTTGCTCGCTCGATCGCTTACGGCGATCTAGTCAGCGAATTCGCGCGCACAATAATCATATCGATGCGAAACGATGAAGCGTCGACATGTCCGGCAATGCATTTTTGCGCAGCGAGCGCGTCAGGCCATGACGTTCACGAATTTGTGCGGCGATCGCTGCAGCGATTTTGGGCTAATTGATATGATAAGCGTCATTTTCTGACGCTTTTTCTTCGTGCGCGTCATTGATCGCCGCAGATGATCGTGCGAATGCGCAAAATCATGCGATGACGAAAGTCGTGCGATTGTGGAAGTCGATCGACGGCGAGCACCTCTGACCCGATCAATTGCAGCGGCTCATTGTTGTGCCCTCTCCCCTTGTGGGAGAGGGCCGCGACGCCGGTAGACGCAGGCTCACTCGGGTGAGGGGTCTGTCTCCGCGTTCAGGCGCCGTCTTGGATCACCCGGCAAAGGGAAGCCTGATCGTGAACGAGGCACCGCCGTGCTCTCGATTGCTCGCTGATATGAACCCGTTGTGCGCTTCGATGATGGTGCGCGCAATGGACAAGCCCATGCCCATGCCTTCGGCTTTGCTGGTGTAAAACGGCTCGAAAACCTGTTTCAATTTGTCTTCTGGAATGCCGGGTCCGCGATCCGACACGGATAGCTCCACAAACTTCTCGACGCGCGAAGTCCGGATGCTGATGCTGCGATGTTCCGGCTGCGTATCCTTCATCGCCTCGATGCCGTTCATGACCAGGTTCAGAACAACCTGTTGAAGTTGAATGCGGTCGCCGAGGATTGGAAGCGCATTCTGCGTAGTCGGGCTGGTCAGTTCGATCTGTCGTGCGATGGCCAATGCGGAAAGAAAATCTACGGTTTCCCGCACAACATCGTTGAGGTCCAATTCTATCGGGTCGAAGGGAGCTTTTTTCATCAAGCTTCGTAACCTTCGAATGACTTCGCTGGCGCGCTGATCATCCCGTAGAATATCGCCCAGGATTTCGCTTAGTTCGGCAAGGTCCGGATTGCCGGATTTAAGTATCGCCTGTGCCGTTTCGGTATTCGTCAGAATGGACCCTAGCGGCTGATTTATTTCATGGGCAATCGACGCAGTAAGTTCCCCAGCGGTCGAGAAGCGGTTGACGTGAGCGAGTTCTTTCATTCGCTGCCGCGCTTGTACTTCCGCCAACCGACGCTGACGATGTGCATTGAGCAGGGCCAAGATTAACCCAGCTTGCGCGAGAAGAACGGCAGTGATCAGCACGATTTGTGAGGAATAACGCTGCCATGCAGTTTGCTCCCGAAACAGGATTTCGCTCCCCGGCGGGAGGCGGCTCTCGCTGATGTTCCAGCGCTGAAGCAGTCGCCAATCGTATCTCGGCGCCGAAAATCCGATTGGATTGATGCCGCTGAGCTTCTCGCCTCCCAACATGCGCAC